>DASRLE010000273.1:0-17475 GCA_035648615.1 Saccharimonadales bacterium (SeqCode)
ATTTCATGGAGGGCGTTGGTCTTGAACTGGTCTTCGGCGGAGAGTTTTATTTCATTTTTCTCGAGGACAATTTCCGCTTTGCTCCCTTTGAAATCGAAACGGTTAGCCAATTCTTTTTTGGCCTGGTTGACGGCATTTTCAATTTCCATTGAACTGATTTCCGAAACAACATCAAATGATGGCATTGGCAAAAGATAAGTTTTTTTTCGAGGGAGGAAAAGAAGAGATTTTCCGGGGTTTATGGGACGGCAGGCGGCAAGAACCTTCTTGCCAAGCAACATGGGTTGACCACAATGCGAACTATGGTCCTCCGATTCCTTATTGAGGGCGACCGGAAGGTGCGCTGGCGCATTGGATCCTTTTGGGCGCGCTTGGTTTTGCGAAGCTATGGGGTCGGTTATGGCAAAGGACTGTGCGTTCGTTCAGTGCCCTTAATCCTCCGAATGAAAGGCGCTCGTATCCAGCTTGGGCGAAAGGTCACGATTCTGAACGAACTGGCGGAAAATCCTGCTGGGATCTGCCATCGGACCGCCTTATGCGCTGCGCAGAAAGGCGCCCAACTGATCATCGGCGACGGAGTAGGCATCTCGGGCGCCATTTTGTACGCCTGGCGACGAGTGGAAATCGGGGACCGGGTGCAGATCGGGGCTGGAGCCGTGGTGTATGATACCGATTTTCATTCATTGAATGCGGACGATTGGCTGTCTTGCGATCCTTTAACAGTGGCTGTGGCACCCGTCGTGATTGGACCCGATGTCTGGCTTGGCGCCCGCTCCATGGTTTTAAAAGGAGTGACTATCGGCGCAGGCGCCGTGGTGGGCGCTGGCGCGGTTGTTACCAAAGACGTTCCCGCCGGAGCGATCGTCGCCGGGGTGCCAGCACGCGTCATCGGCGAGGCGCCCCGCAAATCGAATATCGCCAAATAATCACTCCGAGATTTTAGTAACATCTGTTTGACAAGTCATTTCGGCTGAAAACGGGAATGAAAACGTTTGCCGAAACGGCGGCCTAGTCATAGGCTGGGTTTGCAGAATCGCATTTAACGTTCGATGATCAAACCATTTTCCTCGCTTTAGTTGTCGCGCCAATGGGAACCGTCCTCTTAAATCGTGCGCGCCGGTTATGGTCCCTCTTGCGGTTGGCGCCTTTTGAAACCTCGACCGCCGAAGGACTCTCGCGCGAGCGGCATCGCCGCCTCATTTTGGCCACGCTGGCTTCAGGATTGGCCAAGGGCGTATCAGTCCTGGCAACCTGGATTATTCTCCCGCTGACGTTGGGCTACCTGGGGGAGAAGCGCTACGCGTTATGGGCCATGATCAGCAGTTTGTTTACCAGCTTGATTTGCATGGATTTGGGAATTGGCAATGGGTTGCTCACTTTCATCGCCACCGCTCACGGCAAAGACGACAAAAAAGCCATTAAGCGATACGTGTCGAGCGGGTTTTTCATGCTTCTTTGCGTGGGGTCGGTTCTGGGGATGGCGGTGTTAATCGGATGCGCCTTCGTGCCGATGGGCAAGGTGTTCAATGTCACTTCGCCGGCGATCATCCACGAACTGATCTGGGCCGTTGCCGTTCTGGGCCTGCTGCTGGGATTTGGCATGCCATTACTGGTGGCTTTAAGGTTTCAGGAAGGGTTGCAGGAAGGGTTCAATACCTATCTGGCGCAAATGAGCGGAAACATTTTGGCGCTGGGCCTCACCTTGATTGTGGTGCATTTGAAACTCGGACTGCCATGGCTTGTTCTCGCCCTGTTAGGCGGCCCTTGCCTCGCGAATTTGGGAAGTTTTGTGCTTCAATTCCTGGTCTTCAAAAGATGGGCCCGGCCCGCCTGGGTGGATTGCGCGGCGGAGACATCGCGAGCCTTGGTTAAAACGGGATTGATCTTTTTTTTGTTGAATCTTCTGACTCTTATTGGACTGCAAGTCGCGGATCCCTTTGTCATTGCCCAGGTGAAGGGGCCGGCGGAGGTCACAGCCTATTCGATCGTGCAAAAGCTGTCGCAAGCGGCTTTTTTTTGTTGGGCTTTGACCCAGGCCTTATGGCCGGCTTATGCGGAGGCGATTGCGCGTGGGGATTTTGAATGGGTGCGGCGGACGATCCGGCGATCCTTGAAATTCGGGTTGATTTGTGGAGTGGGACTGGGGCTGGGGCTTTATTTGTTTGGCATGCCAGTCATTGCCTTCTGGGTCCGGACGCCCTATTCGGCCTCGCTGGTTCATTCACTCCTCCCCAGTTTTGGGGTTTATATTTTGCTCTATGGCATTGTTTTGACCTTGTCGGTCATTATCTGCGGCTCCCACTTATTAAAAGAATGCCTGGCCTTCCTGAGCGTGACGGCGTTGCTGGCGCTGGTCTTAAAGGTGGTTCTCTGCCGCAAATTCGGCGCGCCGGGAGTGGTTTGGGCCACCATTATAGCCTACAGTATTGGTTTTATCTTGCCAGCCCTCTGGCTGATTCGTAAAACATACTGGTCAATTGCGCCCGTCAAAGCGCGATTGGAATAAATTTCAAGGTCAATTTGCCATGGAATAAAAATGGGGATTTTAAGAAAAATCATTCGGCGGACCGCCAATCGATTCGGATATGACGTTTGCCGGTCCTTTCGGTTTTGGATCGAACCTCCGGAGCTTCTCGATCTGGCCATAAGATCCATGCAGCACGAGAATTTTTTTTTCGTCCAGATAGGGGCGCACGACGGAATTTCTTACGATCCGATTCGAGCCTACATCCTCGAATATAAATGGCAGGGCATTCTCGTCGAACCTCAAAGGCAGATGTTTGATTCGCTGCAACAAAATTATAAGGAGAGCAGCCATCTCATCCTGGAGAATTGCGCCATCACCCCGGCGGATGGGCCGATCCATTTATACCGGCCCAAACAGAGGCGCAAAGGGGAAACCGAACCGGACACGTTAGCCACCATTCTTCAGAATCAGTGGGGGGGTGATCTGGAAAGCGAAAAGGTGGCGGGATTGACCCTGGCCTCTCTTTTGCAAAAACACCATGTTGAACACCTTGATTTTCTCCAGGTAGATGCCGAGGGCTTCGATGACCAAATCGTTAAACAGGCCCTGGATTTGCCGGAAGAATTAAAGCCCAGGTTAATTCACTTTGAAATCGGCTGGCTGCCCCCCAAACGAATTGTTGCTCTTTACCAGGAACTGACTCGCCACGGCTATCGAATAAATCACAGCAACGGGTTCCCTGACAATGATACTATCGCCGTCAGACAGTCAGTCACCCTTCGACATTTTGTCCGGAGCGAGACACCGCATGACCGCATACCATAGGTATTTGGCTCTGGTATATTATTATTGGACGCATGGTCCAGCGGAGGCCGGATTCATCCATTTTACATGACATTTTGAAGAGGTCTCGCGATGTTGTTTTCGATTATCACCCCCTCATACAATTGCAAGGATTTCATCCCCATCAACATCGCTTCTGTCCGCCAGCAGGGCTTTGGCTCCGCTGAATTGGAGCATTGGGTGATTGACGGCGGATCCACCGATGGCACGCTCGACATTTTGAAACGGGAAACCGAGGTGAAATGGATTTCCGAGCGTGACCACGGCCTGTCCGACGCTGTCAATAAAGGAATTCAACGCGCTGCGGGAGATTGGATTATATGGTTGAATGCGGACGATTTCCTGGCCGAAAACGCCCTGAAAACCTTTCTGGAATATAAACAAAAGCATCCGGCCATTCGCATTTTCTGCGGCGCTCAAACGGTTTTGCGCTATGACGGAACGGTGGAAGAAACGTTGCCGGCTTGGGATTATAATCTGCCAGAGCTGCTGGGCGCCCGCCCTTTCATTAACCAGCCTTCGACCTTTGTTCATCGCGAGGTTTTTGCCAAGGCGGGACTGGTGGATGCCTCTCTGCATTTTTCGATGGACTACGAATGGCTGGTTCGCGCCATGCACCATTATCAGTGCGTTCCCATCCCCGAGGTGTTGACCTTTTACCGTCGGCGGCGCGGGTCGATCACCGATGCTGGCATGGTCAAACAGTATGAAACAATTTTGGCGGTGCGCCGGCGCTACAAGCAACCGCGATTCTCACGCGCGGAGTTTAATCTGCTCTTTTATATTTACACCGACTGGCTCAGGCGCATCCACTGGGTGCGGCGCGGAGTGCGATATGTCAAGAGCCTGGCGGGCAAGGCGCCGCTACACCCCATCAGCGGATAAATGCGCCGGCTCTATACCGCGACAAGTTGTTCCTCCCGCCGGCTTGTCATTGGATTGGAAGCTCGGGTGGGTTTGATCGACAAATGGCCCGCCAAAACGGTCAGGCCGAGATAAAACCAAAGCTGCTTGTCGTTGACATCGCTCCCGATGGAAATGCTGACGACCAGGGCAACCAAGTTGGCGCTGAGGAAGCAGTTGGCCTGCGACATGAAGGGGTCAGAGTTTTTCAGCGCAAAAGCGCGGTGCGCGCTGATGAAAATTCGGCTGGCCAAAATATAAATCATGAGCAGCGCGGCTGGAATTCCCAGAGCGAGAGCGCAGTCCAGAAAGCCATTGTGAACTCCGCCTGTGGCCATGGTCATTTCCAGTTGTTCTTCCTGGATCTCGCCTGCTTCTTCTCCCCAGATCCAGGCATTTTCCATCCCTCCATAGCTTTCGCCGATCAAAGGATGTAGCCTGATTTGCTCAATGGCCCTGTCCCAGCGAATTTTTCGCCACTCCCAACTTGCCTCGGCGTCGCTGTTGTGGGCCAATGGCTCGCTGATCACGGATAAAGGGCGCAGAAATCCGACGTTGGTCAGCTTGTTAAATTCATCGCCGGCATAATAGATTCCGAGTCCGGACATGGCTATTATACCGAAGAACAGACTGAAGCGCAGCCACTGCTTTTTCAGGAACAAGATGGCAAAAAATACCGCCAGCGCCATTAAAAGGCCGCTTCGTGTTCCTCCCAAGACAACCGCTGCCCATCCCACCAGAAAAAGAAACACACGACGGCGTTTGGTCGTCGGAAACAAAAGAGGAAGCATTGAAGTGGAAATCGCCACGACGCCAAAAAAGGGCAAATTAACAAGTCGAAGCATGCCATTATCGAAATAAGCCACGAATACGCCCAAATAGTTGAGCGCAATGGCAAAGGTGGTCTTCGCGAAAATGAGGGGAATCAGAATCCACATAAAAACTAATGCCCCGATCGTCATCCACCGGAACAACTTCGATAAATCGTCCCGAGTCGGCACAAAGCGGCCCAAAAGAAAGACAAGACCGAAGGCAATTCCATAACCGAGGTAAGCTCGAAATCCGGTCACGTTTTGTCCCCAGCCTGCCACGTTGGGTAGCGCGGGCTTCATACACCACCGGAGAGCCACCCAGCCAAAAAACAGGGCGAACGAGAAAGACAGGGTGTTCACGCTGCGCAACACCGTCGAAGATATGGCACGTTCGACAAAGAACTTCATCATACAAACTCCGAGAACAAGCGCCACAAACGGGAATTGCCAGATAAATGGGAGTGGTGGCGCGAATGGGCAAAATATCGCAAAGGCTAGAAGCGCTGGATAACCAGGAAAAACGACCATCGCAATGAAGAGACATACGCCCATGGCGAGAAACATGAGGCGGTATTCGCCGACCGCCACCGAGATGCCGCAGCAAATGGCCAGAAATGCCGCCAAGCCGAACATGAGAAGCGCTTTTAATGTGTTCCACTGCATGTGCGATATCTTTTATCAGGAAATAAAAAAAAGGGAAGGACGCGTTTATACTTTTCTTCTCAACCAATTCTCGACTGGCAAGTCATGTCGTCGCTCCGTGAACGGCGACTTCTCCTGGCGGTTTGGTCAAGATCTTCCATCCTGCCACGTACATGACCGGAATCAAAAGCAGCGCCAAGCTGATGTCCTGCAGACCTACCAAATTCGGCAACCAGGCCGCAACCAGATAGCAGACCGCCAAGGCAGTTATACGGATCGGTCCGAGGCGAGGGTTGAGCTTGGCCAGCGCCGCAGGCAGCCAGATCCAGAAAAGGGGCCAGCCATACCCAATCAAACGCGTGACCGAAGCGCCCAATGAAGTGCCTAACAGAAAACAAACCAATCCGTAGCAAAAGGCGATTTGCAATGGCAGTTCCCATCCGGCCAGCGGTTTGACTCTTTTCCAGGCCCACACGACCAGCGCCGGGGCGCATCCAAATAAACTGAGCAGCGCTGTCAGAGTTCGGATGGGGAGACGCCAATAAAGAGTCAGATATATTTCATGATCCAACCCAATCCGCCATCGGACAGGAATGGTCCACTGCCATTGGCCGGCAAACACTCGATGCACGTTTGTTTCCACGACGACGCCGAGGATATTAGCCAGGAAATCGTGAGGCACCCGCACCGCCAGATACAGCCATTCGGGCCAATGATGGGTGTTGGGCACTCCCGCACGAGCGGCCGCCCCGCCGGCGCAAGTTCCAGCCACCAGGACGACGATGCTGCCATAGGCGAGAGCTTTTCGCCTTTTCCGCCAACTCAATACCGCTGTGGCAAGGCAAAGGAGCAGCGTGTTTTCACGAACAAGGAAGGCGGCAAACAACAGAGCCAGGGCGCAATAATCATACTCAAAAATCAAAAGCAAGAAAAACACGGCCAGAAAAGACATGTGGCATAGATCGGGCAAATAAGCCGCCTCCAAAGCTTCCAGTGGAAACGGAGTCAGAAAAAAAAGGATCACGAACCCAGGGCTCGCCTCAAATTTGCGAGCAATAACCGCAAGGGTGAAGGCTAGAAGAAAAAAAAAACGTGTTCAGTGCCAAAAAAGAAGTTCGAAGAGACAGATGCGCCACTCGCGTCAGCTTTTGGGCCATCCAAGGGTAGAGAATGCGTTTGGAGAAGGGCGATTCCACTTTTTTAAATTGCCCCTCCGCCAGACTGATGTACTTTTGGCTGTCGGGCACCGCATAAGGAAAAGCCAGATGGAGCTGGCGGCTGGCGAGGTGCAGGGGCAGGTGATCATGCCCGACAAGGGTGATCAAACCGATGAGGCAAGCCATTGCTCCCGCTAGGACTGTGTCTCGGAAAGTATGGCGGGATTGATTGACACTGCGCATTTATCGACCAGAATCTAAGCAGGACATTTCTAATGTCAATATCCAAGCCGGAACCGCTGGTTTAGCTATTCTTCCAAATCCCAACTCATGGGAGCCGGTGTGAGGGAGGCGGGGTTGTTTATCCCCGCGCGACGGACAGCAATGTAGGCCTTGGGAACCAGCCCGAGGATTCGTTCCGTGAAAATCTCGCAGTCGGGAAACAGTTGGCGCATCTCTGACTTTCGCAGCAGGCGCGTTGTTTCCACCATGAAGTTAATCTGCTCGGCTTTCGGGCGCTCGATCCATCCCCAAACTGTAAACCATCGAAGGATCAACTTCTGAGATGAATGCGGGAGGTAGTGAATGAAAGGGGTCATGTAATGGGGTTCAATGGGGCACTCGTAGGCCGGAGTTTGGATCCATAAAGCCTTGGCGACACGACGAATCTCCGAGGCAAACTGCTGCTGCCGCTCCCACGCCCCCACATGCTCGATGACGCTGTTAGAAAAGCCTATGTCATAGCTCTTGTCGGCCATGGGCAGGGCACAACCATCGCCGACCAAGGTTTTGATGTTGTGGTGTGGAGCGTCTTGAGCGTTCCAGGACACAGCATGAGTATTGAGCGAATCAATTTGTTTCACCAGTGGGGGTTGCGCAGCCCAAAACGCCGGATAGCCGCCAACGTCGAGCAAAATATCCGAGGGCTTTGGACGGATGACGCGCAGGAAGATTTTGAATCGCTTTCGTCGCCAGATCTTGAAGACCTGGCGGTATATAGTATGGATATTGAACGGCATTTCGCTATCAATGGCCGGATTAATCTAATATGTGAACTGAGCCACGCTGGGTTGAGGATGTCAACGGTGAAAGCGGCTTAGGAGGCGCTGCTTCGGGGAAAGTTCTTTCAACTTTCCTCTTGTCTCGAAACCCTGCAATGCCCATTCTGCCCGCCATTGGAGCGCAAACGACATGAATAGGTGAGCAAGAGTATTGCTATGAATTGGATACGCCAACCTGGGTTAGGAGAAAGCCCTTTATGAATCAGCCCAACGTCCCTTCTTCAACTCCCAGTGAGGCTTTGGGCAGTTCTCCGGTCGCCGAGCCAGATGGAGGCCGTTCGAGCCAGTCGAGGCAGGTGGTTGGACGGTCTGTGGAATGTCGCCATTGGCTAGTGTTGGCGGCAGCGGTCTTGACGCTCTGGGGCATATTTGGATTGATGGTCGTTCTTTCCTTGCACAATACAGGTGGACACTTTTCCTACGCCATTGATGACGCCTACATTTCAATGGCGATCGCCAGGAATTTCGCCCAATATGGCACTTGGGGCATTGCACCCCATGAGTTTGCGTCCATGGCTTCCAGTCCCGGTTGGATCCTTTTGACAGCCGCCGTTTTTTGGCTTTTCGGGCCGTCGGTGTGGGCGCCCTTAGTCATGAACGCGGTCTTCGGCACGTTGTTGCTTGTGTTGATCTGGATCATTTTCCGCAGCTTCCAACTCCGGCCAATAACCGCCTTGATTGGTTTATTGCTGGTTCTGGTTTTGACGCCAGTGGTGCCCGTTGCTTTTACTGGGTTGGAACATCTGGTTCAAACCTTCTTTGACTTAGGCTATATTTTCGCGGCCAGCATTGCGTTGGGGGGCGACGCTCCGCCGCAGCGCAGGAGAATGGCGCTCGCTATTATGCTTCTGCTGTCGCCGCTTTTAACCATGATTCGGTATGAGGGAGGCTTCATTCTGACGGTCGCGGGATGTTTGTTGCTGGCGCGCAAGCAGTTTCTGGCTTTTGTGCTTACCGGCGTGTTGGGGCTGCTGCCCATCGTCGTGAGCGGATTGATCTTTATTTCTCATGGGTGGTTTTTCTTTCCGACCAGCATTCTGCTCAAGGGCAATGTGCCAAGCTCGGCGAATATCTTGCATTCCGCGCTCAAACTCGTCGGGATGAGCGTTTGGCAATTATACGGACCGTCCGGTTCGCACATGGCCGTCTTGCTCGGACTTGTTCTTCTCGGCTGGCTCTACCTTGGGCGGCCGATGCTCGCGTCTCGGTTGGGGGTCATGGTTCTTCTTTTTTTTGGCACTTCTCTATTGCACTTGGAATTGGCCAGCCTGGGTTGGTTTTATCGCTACGAAGCCTATTTGGTGTGCCTGGGTCTTGTTATCCTCGTTTTGCTGGCGGCGCAAATACCCTGGCGATCGCTTTTGCCACCCGGTTGGGGGAGTCCAGCCATCATGGCCCTTTCCGTCGTTCTTCTTATGGAGCCGCTCTGGGCCCGGGGAGGCGAGTCGTATATCAACACTCCCATTGGTTCGCGAAACATTTATGAACAGCAAGTTCAGATGGCAAAATTCCTGGGCGCTTATTACAAAGGCCAGTCGGTGGCGGCAAATGACGTTGGCGCCATTAGTTACTTTTCGGGCGTGCATTGCTTGGACTTATGGGGCTTGGGTGATGCCACAGTGGCCCGACTCAAGCGCTCCGGCAAGTACAGCACTTCATCGATCCGCGAACTTGCCCGGCAGCAGTCCGTCAAGATTGCCATCGTTTATGACGGTCGGTATGATTATTATGGAGGTCTGCCGCCCGAATGGGTGAAGGCGGCAGAATGGACGATTGCCGATAATCACGTCTGTGCCTATGCCACTGTCTCGTTTTACGCCGTTGACCCAGCGGAGCTGCCTGCCCTTCGCCGTCATCTGCAAGACTTCAATCGCCAGCTTCCAAAATCCGTGGTGGTCAATTTCATCCCGCCGAAGGCCTCGTTGTAATCCTTTCAACGGCCTTTCGTTTTCGACGCCAGCTTCCCTAAAATGCCCAGAAAGTCGTTGACGATTGGCGGGAAACGGGTTTTTATACCGCCCGAAAACCCGTCCGCGAAGGTTTTATCAGAAATTAATGCATTCAACCGAACAGGCAAAAGGGTCTTCACTACGCCCTAAACTCGGCATCTCGGTCCCCCTCGCCAATGAAGAGAAAACGATTGACGATTTTCTTCGCCGCGTGCTTGTTCACCTTCTGCCCCATGACCGCGTTTTCTGTGTCGTTGATAATATTTGCCAGGATCGCACGAAGGAAAAGATCTCGGAATGGGCCAAGCAAGATCCCCGGGTTGTCCTGGTTTGGTCGCCCCAGAACCGTTGCGTGGTGGATGCCTACTTCGCGGGCTACCGGGCGGCCTATGACGATGGCTGCGAATGGATCCTTGAAATGGACGGCGGCATGAGCCATTTGCCCGAAGAAGTGCCGCTCTTCATTACCGCCATGAGCGCAGGCCACGAATATGTGGGCGGGAGTCGCTACATGAGGGGGGGCCGCCATCAAAGCCCCTTAACGCGTGTCTTTGTCAGCCGGGGCGGAACGATCCTGGCCCGCTTGGTGCTCAAGGCGAAAATGACCGATATGACCAGCGGGTTTGAGTGCTTCCATCGCAAGGCCATGCAGCGCGTTCTGGAAAAAGGGGTCAGCAGCCGGGCCAATTTTTTTCAGACGGAAATTCGCTTTATGATGCATCAATTTCGGTGGGTCGAAGTGCCCATCACGTACCGCAACGCCAATTACAGCATTGGCCGCAATAGCATCCGCGAATCGTTCAGAATTCTCTGGGGGATGTATCGTGCGGAACAAACCAAAGGCAAACCCTCTTGAATCCAACCCGGCTTTATTCTGTTGTCACCACCATCCAGGCCCCCACTGCCGCCATGCGCAAGCTGGGCCGCTCCTTGCAATCGGCGGGCGCACGACTGCTGGTGGCGGGCGATCGCAAGGGACCCTTCGAGTATGCTTTGCCCGATGCCGAGTTGCTGACCCTGGAACAGCAACTGGCCCTGCCTCTGCGCCTGGGCGGCCTCCTGCCCGTCAATCATTACGTGCGCAAGAATATTGGCTATCTGGTGGCTATTTCCAGAGGGGCGTCGTGTATTTACGAAACCGATGACGATAACGCGCCCAATGCGCATTGGCAGCCTCGTTCTTCGACTGTCAAAGCCATTCCCATTCGCAAGACCGGCTGGCACAATGTCTATGCTCACTTCAGCAAGACCTTTCTCTGGCCGCGCGGCTTCCCCCTGGAAGGGATTGAGGCGTCGCGGAAGACGGCCAGCCTGGATCGAACGGCGGTGAAATCCGTATTCAGCCCGATCCAGCAAGGCTTGGCCGATGGCAACCCGGATGTGGATGCCATCTGGCGGCTGGTGCAATCTTCGGACATCCGTTTTGCGCGGAAAAAGAGCCTGGCTTTGCAACGCAATGTCTGGTGCCCCTTCAACAGCCAGACAACGTGGTGGTGGCCGGAAGTATATCCTCTTCTCTATTTACCCAGCTTTTGCACCTTTCGCATGACGGACATCTGGCGCAGCTTCATTGCCCAACGCTGCGTCTGGGAACTGGGAGGCGTCATTACCTTTCACGCCCCCGAGGTCGTTCAGGATCGCAATGAGCATAATCTTCTGCGCGATTTTCAAGATGAAGTCCCCGGCTATCTCGGCAACGGCAAAATTTGTCAGACGTTGGAAAAATTGACCCTGCGCCCGGGGCGGGAATCGGCGCCGCAAAACTTAATCGCGTGCTATGAGGCTCTCGTCGCCAATGGCACATTTCCCGCGAAGGAGCTGCGGTTGTTGAAAGCCTGGCTGGCCGACCTCGAAAAAGTGTCGGGCGGTTTGGTTTTGTAGTGCAATCGCCGAGCAGCGATCTATGTTCCTTCTTCGCCAATACCAGCGCCAGATTGACCAATTTATTTGTTCACGGAGCCGCCGTGCCTTCTTGATCGCCATTGGTTTGCTGACGACTGCGGTGGGATCAATAGGCGTGCTCGTTTTTGTCATAGGGGCTCCCGCGATGAACGGCTTTGCGGGTGACGTGCCCATCCTGCTGGACGGCGCCTGGCGGATTGCCAACGGGCAAGTCCCTCATCGGGACTTCTACAACTTTCTGGGAGATTTGCCTTTTTATGTCACTTTCCTCGGCATGAAAATCGGCCGGCCCTGTGTCTCCGCCATCGATTACGGGAACGTCGTATTAATGGGAGCCGTAAGCCTGGCTGCGATCGTCCTTCTCTGTCGTCGCACAACGGCGCTATGCACTTTCTTGTTTAGCTTGTTCATCGCCTTGCTGGTTGTCACGCCACGCTCGCTGGGGTCGCCCTACGACTATACCGACCACGCCATGCTCTACAATCGTTATGGGGAAGCGTTTGTTATGTTGCTGGGGATTGTTCTGTTTCTGCCGCGAAAAGCCGGAACAGCCGGGCGAATCTGGCCTTGGGTGGAGGCGGTCTTCGCGGGATTGCTGTTGGTGGCGGCCCTTGGGTCGAAGATGAATTATTTTGCCGTTGGCATCGGTTTTGTGGTCGCGGCCTGCGCGTTTGGGCGGATGAAGCCAGCTCACCTGCTGGTCTGCCTTTTATCTGCGGGAGCATTTCTGGCTCTTGCCTTGGCTTTGACGAAAATCCCCTTTTCAGCGCTGCTCCACGACTATCGGATCATGGCGGGCGTGCAAAGTTTTAGCGCCAAAATGCGCGGCGTTGCCGTACAGGGCATTAAAAATATTCTGTGCCTGCCGGTGCTTTTTCTCTTGGTTTGGGAAACCTATCAAGGCCAAAGAGAGGGCCAGGGCCCTCGTCCGCAGCTTTGGCCGCACTTTTTTGTCATCACGGTCATTTTCGGGGCCGCCATTCTTCTGTTGGCGACGAACGCCCAGATTGGAGAAGTGCCCTTGTTGGCGTTCGCCGCTTTGTACGGTTTTGAAGTTTTGTTAAGCCAGCCCGCTCCTGCTGAGACGCCCGTCTTTCACTCTGCCCGTCACCTCGGGGCGCTTCTCCTGGTTCTGCTCTTTTTGCTCCCTTCTCTGGTCACCAGCCTGAAGACGCTTCGTTTTGCGGCCTATGCGGCACTCGGGCGCCGGAGCGTTTCGACGGCGACAATTCAATCCACCCGCCTCAACGACTTCCGCTTCGTCTTCGAGGGAACGCGCAAGATGGAGATGAAGGATTTCATGGATTCCTTTGACGATGGGGTCCAATTATTGCGGC
Source organism: Saccharimonadales bacterium (SeqCode) (assembly GCA_035648615.1). GTDB lineage: Bacteria > Verrucomicrobiota > Verrucomicrobiia > Limisphaerales > Palsa-1400 > DASRLE01. The sequence continues at coordinate 13,074 of DASRLE010000273.1, forward strand.
GCCACCTTGCTTCAGAAACTCCCGTCAATATTATTGTTTTCGCCAACCCGTTTCAAATCGCGCTCGGCTGGCTTCCGCCCCGAGGCGGCAGTCTTTGCGTCGCAAAAGAAGGAATCAACAGAAAGTCCCATCCCTCCCTGACGCGGTTGCTCGGAGACGCGCCGTATATTGTAACGCCGCATGGTTGCCTTGAGCTCAAGGACATTTACGGCTCCGCCTGGGAAGACTTGCATTTGCCCGTGATCGAAGACACAAAATACTACACCCTCTTCGCCGTCCCCAAAAGTCTGTCCATCCCATCCGAATAGCGGCGGGTGTGATAGGGTTGGCGAGCCCAAGAACGTCGCTTGGGGGGGCGAAGGCAGCGGTGTTTCAAGAACTTGGATAAGCGCCCAACAAATGCAATTTCGTAAATAATAAGAATTATCACTGGGGCGAATCAAAAAAAGCTCAACCTGAGTGGAAGCACTGAGTGGAAACACAATCGAAAAAACCGTTGACATCGGTCGGGCACTCCATTACAAAGGACTCAGGGCATCACTTCGCTCCGACCATCGCCCGACAGAATAACCAGCACGTCCGATACGGACCAGAATGAGTACCGGGCATCGTTAGAAGCTGCACTTTTAGGTGCCCGATCGAACAATAATAAAATCGAGTGGCGATTCAATACGACTTGGATGTCTTCGAAACCAAACTGGCGTTATGACCGTCAATGAACCCACTTTGAGGCGTTTCTGGATGCTTCTATTCGGGTTTGGCTGCGCCGCATTCATCGCGCAGTCAAGTGACCGCCCGCTAAATCGCGACCTCCAAATGCGAAATCCCGTATTGGTGCTGTATACGGTCAACGCTGCTGGTATGCATAGGGGGGGTGCGATTGCACGCGCCGCTTTGGTTCACACCGATTTCGAGCGAAAGGGGTTTTTCAGGATTGGCCTGTTACCGCTTGTGGCGGTGGAGAAATTCCGGTTGGAGGCGCTTTCCGCTGAGGTTGCGTCCGATTGTTTCGGCCAGGTCCAAATTTGGTTTGCCTCGTTATCTCACGGAGGAAAGCGGCTCGAATTGCGAGAGCCTGAACTGGTCGTTGCCGGTCCGACGACCGCAACGCTTAAAAGCGGTGGCATCCGCGTCAATCCAACCGGCTCATGGGATCTATTTGACGGCGTTACCTTTACATCAGGAACCAACCGAATTCACACGGCTAGAGCCACGCTTCAGGTGACGGGTGCTCGATCCGGGCGACTGGTAATGCAGGGTAACCAACCAGTGACTACAATCTTCTTTCCTTCCAAGTCAACCAACCAAGCTAAATTCCATGAAAATTAAACGCATCGTAATTGCCATCGTCCTTTTATTTGCCATTGTCCAAAACACTTGGGCGCAAACAGCTAGCAGCGACGTCACCCAGGGACGAGGATATCTTGCGGCCACCAATCTAGTCGCCGCCAATCTCAGCTTCTCCAACGCGCTGGCGCTGTCGCCGAGTGACCCGAATGCCAACGCGTTCTATGCAGCCACGCGTCTTTTGGTCTTACCTTACCAAGCGGTCGGCAGCAATTTTCTGAATCGCCTCGGCGTAACCAATTCCGGCCGCAGCATTTACCATTGGACGGCTCGGCCGCCGGTCGATGCCGATGGGGTGGTTTTGGCGCCTGTTGGAGTAGATGCGGACGAATTCACTTCAATGCTGCGCACGAATGTCCTCAGTCAGATAATTGCCGCAGAAGCCAACTGGGCGTCAATCACCGATACGAATTTCACCGTTGACCTCACCAGCGCGGAGACAACAGGCACGGCAGTGGCTATTGACTACGGGGACATCCAACTTCTGCGCGCAATGCTCGACGCGACGGAGTATTTCATTTACGAGACTTATACATGGAACCTCGCCGTTCAATTGACTGCCCTCCGGTCGTTTTACAACAACGACCAGTTTTCGATTGGCGACTTGCTGACCGATTACCCAAGCCTGCTGTATTATTCGACGACCAACGATCTGGCCAACGCGCAAAGCGCTTTCACCAACGCCGTGGCGAGATATTTGATCGCCTCGGAATTCATCCGCAGCCGGCCGTTCGGCGAAATCCGCCTTTTCAACCTAGTCCCCGAGAAGGCGACTAAGGAAATGAATTTCCGCAAAACAATTACCGCCCTGGCGAACTCGTTCAATGGTGCCGTGCCCCTAAGCATCAATTCGAGTTATAGCGTTTTTGCGGCCCCGCAGTTTTCGGGAGCGCACCCGATTCGTTCATTCCTCCCGCAGTTTCATGGGAACGGTTTTGTTCTCGGCACTCTTCCAGATCCCACGTTTGCAGGGGCTTACACGGGCCTTTCGGAAGACTCGCTTGAAGGCTTCATTGCGAAATATGTCTCGCCCATGCCGCTCCTTTTCCCGCCAACAAAGCACAGCCAGCCGTTCAATTTCTCGATCAATACTCTTCGCGGGCGAGGTTACGTCATTCAAGTGTCCACTAATTTAATCTCTTGGACGGACGACGGCGCATTCGTCGCTTTGGGCGATACTTACAATTTCAACGACTCGGCCACGGGACTCCCGCCTCACCGCTTTTATCGTGCCGTTGACCGAACGGCCAGCATGCCGCCGCCTCCCAACGACGATTTCGCCAACAGAATTCCACTCACCGGATGGGACATTACCGCCACCGGCTATAACGTCAATGCGACCGTCGAAGACAATGAGCCGGAGAATGGAAATGCAACGGTGTGGTGGAGTTGGACTGCGCCGAGCTCCGGCATGGCCATTGTAGAGACTGCGGGAAGCACCGCTTATCCGTATGTTGAAATTTATACCGGCTCGTCGTTGGCAAATTTGACATTCCAGGCGTATGGTGGCCAACCGTTTCCGGTAGTGGGAGGCACTACTTATCAGGTCCAGGTTGGCTCTTTTGGTTCGACCGGGGGCATTCAGTTGGAAATTGCCGCGCCACCCATCGTGACCCTTTCGAATCCTACGGGCGATGTGGTTCTACCCTCTCCGACCAACGTGGTTATTCGGGCATCCGCCATCGACCCTTATGGAACGATTACGAACATTCAAATCTATGCGAATGGGGCATTACTCGCAGCCTCATCCGCTTCTTCGATCAACTTCAATTGGACGATTATTGGTCCAGGCGTGTACTACGTGGATGTTCGAGCAACCGACAATTCTGGAATTACATCTGGTTCATCATTCCAGGTCACTGTCCACCCGCCCAACGACGATTTCGCGAATCGCATCCCGATCAATGGAGATCCGGTCACCGTCCCTGGCTCCAACGAGGGCGCGAGCAGTGAGCCCGGAGAGCCAGATCCCACCGGCGATTCGGGTGGGGTTTCCGTCTGGTGGACTTGGACGGCGCCTTCCAGCGGCCCAGTCACTATGACCGCCACCTTGATCTCCAGCTATGGCTATACACTTGATCCGATCCTGGCGGTTTATACAGGCACCATTCTGCCAAACCTGGTTGTAGTTGATTCCGCCGAGGGAGACGGAATTATGGAACCGGCGCAAGTTAGCTTCAACGCGGTCGCTGGCACGGCCTATCAGATTTCCGTTGATGAATTCTATGGCGAGGAGGGACCAATCAAACTAAGTTTGGTTCCAAAATTGCCGCCCACTGTTGCGATCATATCTCCAACCAACGGCGCTACATTCGCCGTGCCCGCAAATATCCCACTCTTGGCCAACGCCACCGATCCCAATGGCACAATTAGCCAGGTTGCCTTTTACAATTACGATTATAACCCGCCCGTTTTGCTGGCAACTGTGACGAACGCTCCCTACACGATCGCTTGGTCCAATGTACCGGGAGGCGATTACACGCTCCAAGCTGTCGCCACAGACAACAGTGGCGTATCCGCTTACGCGGAGACGATTTGGATTAGTGTCATTTTTCCATTACAGGGGACGACGCCTGCTCTGCCGGACGCAAGGGACGGCTGGGCCTACAGCCAGCAGTTATTCGCTTCCTACGGACAACCGCCTTATGTTTGGTCGCTTCTATCCGGATCATTGCCTCCTGGCTTGACTCTGGCACCCGACGGTTCAATTTCCGGAAGTTCGACAAACGTTGGCACTGGCACTAACTTTACAGTGCAGGTAACTGATTCATTGTCCGCTACAGCGACCCAGACTTTGAAGATAACGGTCTTACCCGCTGCCGCGCCCGGCGTAGTTTTGACGAATTTGGTTTCGTTTCAGGTTTCTCCCGACGGCGCGAATCCATTTGCCGGGCTGACACAGGGCAGCGATGGCAACTTTTATGGCACGACTGCCGACGGCGGCCCTGGCGGCAACGGTACCGTTTTCAAAGTCACCACCAATGGGGTGCTGACCACTTTGTATTCCTTCACTGGCGGCAATGATGGCGCGAATCCAGATGCCGCGCTCGTACAG
>DASRLE010000274.1:0-11761 GCA_035648615.1 Saccharimonadales bacterium (SeqCode)
CGGTGGGGATGGGGTGGCCGGAGATTTTTTCGCAGGTGGCGATGACTTGGCGGACCGAGTAACCGTCGCCGTTGCCGAGATTGTAAAATCCCTGGCGTCCGGGTTCCAGGGCCAGGATGTGGGCCTGGGCCAGGTCAATAATATGAATGTAGTCCCGAATACAGGTTCCGTCGGGCGTCGGATAATCTGTGCCGTAGATTTCACATTCTTTGGCGCGGCCCAGCGCCACTTGCAGGATGTTGGGAATAAGATGCGTTTCGATGCGATGATGTTCGCCAAATTTTTCGCTGGCGCCGGCGGCGTTGAAATAACGGAAGGCTACAAACTCCAGCCCGTGAATCCGCTGATACCACTGCAACATTTTCTCGAACATCAGCTTGGATTCGCCGTAGGGGTTGATCGGTCGCTGCGGCAAATCTTCGGTCATGGGAATGCGATCGGGCGGCCCGTAGGTGGCGCAAGTGGAGCTAAAGACAAATTTCTTCACGCTGGCCGCGATGGTGGCGTCGAGCAATTTAAGCCCGTTGCAAACATTGTTGCGAAAATATTTGGACGGGTTGGTCATCGATTCGCCGACCAGCGCGTTGGCCGCAAAATGAATGACCGCGTCGGGTTTGGCCTCGCGAATCGCCTCGCTGATGTTGTCGGTGTCACTCAAGCGCGCCAGGATGAAGACCGCCCGATTGTCCACCGCCGCGCGATGGCCTTCGGTCAAGTTGTCATAAACGGTCACATCGTGGCCGGCGTTGATCAACTCCTCGACGCACACCGATCCGATATAGCCCGCCCCGCCCGTTACGAAAACATTCATGCCCGCCAGACTAGTGGGTGGTGTCAGACATATTCAATCTTGAATCGTGTTGATTTCCTTCATCCGGATGCAGGCCGCGCGATGGCTGGGTTGCTCGAAGGGCTCCAAGAGCGGCACCACCTCGGCGCAGCGGGGAATGGCATACAAGCAGCGCGGATGAAACGGGCAGCCGGTGGGCGGATTCAAGGGCGACGGAGGATCGCCGGGCAGCAGAACCCGGGCGCGTTTCGCCTCGCGCCGCGGGTCGGGAATCGGAATCGCGCTGATCAAGGCCTTGGTATAGGGATGGAGCGGCTGCTCGATGACGCGCGCCGCCGGGCCAATTTCAACAATCCGGCCCAAATACATGACGGCGATCCGATCCGAAATATGTTTGACGACGGACAAGTCGTGCGAGATGAAGATCATGGTCAAACCCATTTCCCGCGAAAGCCGGGCCAGCAGGTTGATGATTTGCGCCTGGATCGAAACGTCCAGCGCCGAGACCGGCTCGTCGGCCACCAGCAATTTAGGCTCGACGGCCAAGGCGCGGGCAATGGCGACACGCTGACGCTGTCCGCCCGAAAATTCGTGCGGATACTTGCGCTGGGCTTGTGGAGAGAGGCCGACCTTCTGCAAGAGCGCGGCGATGCGCCCGGACAGTTCCCGTCCGGGAATCTTCCGGTGTGCCCGCATCGCTTCGGCCAGCGCATCGAAAACGGTCATGCGCGGATTCAGCGAGGCGTAAGGGTCCTGGAAAACCATCTGAAAAGCCGAACGCGCCTTGCGCAAGGAAGCGCCTTGCAAGGCGGTCAGCGATTCGCCTTCCAGCAAAACCACGCCTTCGGTTGGACGAATCAATTGCAGGATCGTCCGGCCAAGCGTCGATTTGCCGCAGCCGGATTCTCCGACCAGCCCGAGAATTTCACCGCGCCGCAAGGTCAAGGTCACGCCGTCCACCGCCTTGACCGCACCCAAATGGCGCTTGAACAAAATTCCCTTTTCGACCTGGAAATGCGTTTTCAAATTTTGCACTTCCAGAAAAGTTTCGTCGCAACTCATACGCTGAGGTTCTCCTTTTGCACCCGCAGGCAGGCCGACCCGTGTTGGGGAGCAACTTCCACCAAGGTGATTTCTTCCTTCACGCAATATTCCACGGCATGGCTGCACCGCTCGGCGAAGGGACAGCCGGGCAGGGGACGGAGCAGATCAGGCGGCATTCCGGGAATGGTGTAGAGTTCTTCGCCTTTGGGCTGCAAGGCGGGAATGGATTTTTGGAGACCGCGCGTGTAGGGATGCTTTGTATCGTAAAACAAATCCTCGGTCGTTGCGCTTTCCATCACCCGGCCGGCATACATCACCATGACCCGATTGCAAAAGCCGGAAACAATCCCGAGGTCGTGGCTGACCAAGATCACCGCCATGCCCAACTCAATCTGCATTTTGCGGATCAATTCCAAAATTTGCGCCTGCACCGTTACGTCCAGCGCGGTCGTCGGCTCGTCGGCGATGAGGATGTCCGGCTTGGTGATCAGCGCCATGGCGATCATGACGCGCTGCCGCATGCCGCCGGAAAATTCGTGCGGGTACATGTTCAAGCGATGTTCCGCTTCGGCCAAGCCGACTTCATTGAGCATGGCCAGGGCGCGGGTGGTCGCGGCGCGGCAGGTGATTTTTTCGTGGATCAGCAGCGGCTCGATCAACTGTTCCCCCACGCGCAGGAATGGGTTGAGCGAAGTCATGGGGTCCTGAAAAATCATGGAAATGCGGCGTCCGCGAATGCGATTAAGTTCCTGGTTCGAGATGGCCAGCAAATCCACGCCATCGAAAAGCGCGCGGCCTCCTTCGATTCGCCCCGGCGGCTGCGGCACCAGGCCCATGATGGAATAACAGGTGACAGATTTTCCCGAGCCGGATTCGCCGACGATGCCGAGCGTTTCGCCCCGCTCCAATTGGAACGACACATCCCGCACCGCGCGCGCCACGCCGTTGCGGGTGTGAAACGAAGTGCAAAGATTTTCAACGGTGAGCAAAGCCATGGGCATTCAATCCTTTGATCCTCGAACATCCAGCGCGTCACGCAGGCCGTCGCCCAGAAAATTGAGCGAAAATAAAGTCAGCGCCATCATCACGCCGGGATACATCAAAAGCCAGGGATACTCCTCCATCACTTCCGCGCCCTCCTTGATCAACACGCCCCACGAACTGTGCGGCGGCTGCACGCCGAGACCCAGAAAACTGAGAAAGGATTCCAGCAGGATCACTTCCGGCACCGTTAGCGTCGCATAAACGATGATCGGCCCGAGCAGATTGGGAACGATGTGCCGAAAAATGATCCGCGTTCGCCGCAATCCCAAGGCGTGGGCCGCCTCGACAAATTCCTGCCGCTTGACCGCCATCACCTGGCCGCGAACAATCCTCGCCATGGTCAGCCATTGCACCGCGCCAATGGCGACGAAGAGCAAAATAATATTCTGTCCAAAAAACACCATCAGCAGAATGACAAAAATCGTAAACGGCAGAGCGTAGAGGATATCGACGGCGCGCATCATAAACATATCCAGCTTGCCGCCAATAAACCCCGCAATCGCCCCGTAAATCACCCCAATGGTCAACGACACCACCGTCGCGCACAACCCCACCATCAACGAAACTCTTCCGCCGTAAAGCAGGCGGGCCAGCAGATCGCGTCCCAGCGGATCGGTGCCCAGCCAGTGCGTGTGATTGGGCGCCACCGGCCCGAGGGCGAGATTCTGCTGATCGTAACTGAAGCCGATGATGTAGCGGCAAATGAGCGGGCTGGCGAAGGAAAGCACCGCTAAGATAGTCACGACAGCGAGGCCAAAGATGGCCAGCTTGTTCTTCCAGAGCCGATGCCAGGCGTCCTGCCAGAACGACGCGCCGCGTTCGGTCTTTGCCATGGAAGAGGTGTCAATCATTATTCAAAGCGCAATTTCGGATTCATCCAAACCAGCAGGACGTCCACCGCCAGATTCAGCGCCACCACAAAACCGGCGTAAAACAAAACCGAACCCATGACCATGAAGTAATCGCGGTTAAAAGCGGCCGTGACAAAATAACGGCCCAATCCCGGCACGCCAAAAATCGTCTCGACAACAAAAGAGCCGGTCAAAAGCCCCGCCACTGCGGGGCCGAGAAATGAAATGACCGGCAATATCCCGCCGCGCAGGGCGTGTTTGAAAAGAATCCGCCGCATGCTCGCCCCCTTGGCGCGGGCCGTGCGAATGAAGTCCTGGTTCAAAATCTCCAGCAAACCGCCGCGCGCCAGACGGGCGATGTAGGCCGCGTAATACGCGCCAAGCGTCAACGCCGGCAGCACGCGGTCGCGCGGAAAATACCAGCCCGCCGCGTTGAACCAATCGAGGTGCAGGGCGAAAGCGGAAATGAGCAGCGGCCCCATGACAAACGTCGGCACGCACAATCCGGCCATGGCCAGCGACATTGGGACATGATCCCACGCGCTATTTTGTTTCAACGAAGCCACCATCCCCGCCGCCAGGCCGAAAACCAGCGCCACCGCCAAGGCCTCAAAACCAAGCTCGAGCGAAACCGGAAAGGCATCCGCAATAATCTCATTGACAGTTCGCCCGGGATATTTGAAGGAAGGCCCGAGATCGCCGTGCAAGAGATGTTTCATTTGCGTCAGGTATTGCTCAAAGAGCGGTTTATCCAGGCCGTAGTGCGCTTCCATGCGGGCGCGAACTTCCGGGCTGATTTGCTTCTCGGCGTCGAACGGTCCGCCCGGGGCCAGCCGCATCATAAAAAACGTCACCGTGGCGATGATCCATAACACGGGGATCGTCTCCAAAAAACGGCGGGTGATGTAGCGGAACATATCAGTTGGTTCCCGGCACGAGGTAGATCGACGTGAAATCGTACTCGTCGAGCAAATTGGGATACCACCCTTTGACGCTGGACCGGATCAATCGCGGCCAGGTGTAATAAAAGAGCGGTATGATGGGCATTTCGTCCAGGAGGATGGCTTCGGCTTTCTGATAAGCGGCGTAGCGCACCGCCTGGTCGCCCGTATTGGAGGCGATGTGGACGAGGCGATCATACTCTGGGTTGGACCAGCCGGTTTCGTTGTTGCCGCTGTCCGTCAAGAACAAGTCCATGAACGTGCTGGGATCGACATAATCTCCCACCCAGCTTGAGCGGCCCATAAAATAATCGAGCCGGCGCAGCGAGTCCAAATAGACTTTCCATTCTTCATTATGCAGCGAGATATTGACGTTGAGATTTTTTTTCCACATTTGCTGCAAGGCCTCGGCAACCGCTTTGTGGCTTTGCAGCGTATTGAAAAGCAGTTCAACCGTCGGAAAATTCTTTCCGTCGGGATACCCGGCCTCGGCCAAAAGGCGGCGCGCGCGCGCCACGTCTTCTTTGAGCGAAGTGGCGCAGGTGTAGCCCCCGCAATTCGGAGGAGTCAGGCAATAAGCCGGTTCTTCGCCGGCCCGCATCACCGTGTCGCAGATGGCCTGGCGGTCGATGGCCATGGCCATAGCCTCGCGGACCCGTTTGTCATTCATCGGCGGACGTTTGACGTTGAACTTGTAAAAATAAGTTCCCAGCAACGGATAGGTAACGATGAGATTTGGTTTGTATTTGCGGTAAAAGGCCACCTTGGAAGGCAGCGCCTTGGGGACACTGTGGATTTGCCCGGAACGAAACATCCGTTCCGCAGTATCGGAGTCTTCCGTCGCGTCGAAGAAAATTTTATTCAACCGCACTTTTTTCGCGTCCCAATAGGTTGGACTTTTCTCCACCAGGATGTGGGAGTTCATTCTCCATTCTTTCAAGACGAACGGCCCGTTGCCGACGAAGTTTTCCGGCTTGGTCCAAGGGTTGGTCGGATCGTCGATGGCCCCGTGCTTTCTGATGACGGAGACAGGAACCGGGTCCCAGGAATCGTGGTACATCATCGAGAGCAAATAAGGCGCGGCGCTATGCAGGGTAATTTGCAGCGTGCGCTCGTCCAGCGCCTTGCAGCCAACCTGGTCGAAATTGGTGATCTTGCCGGAGTTAAATGCCTCGGCGTTGGTGATGGGATAGAGCATGTAGGAATACTGCGCGCCCAGCGACGGCATCAGGATCCGGTGATAAGATTCGACGAAATCCTGCGCGGTCAGAGGGTCGCCGTTGGACCAGCGGGCTGTTTTGCGAAGATGAAACGTGTAAACCTTCCCGTCGGGGGAAATCTCCCAACGCTCCGCCACCCCAGGCTTGGGCGAAAGGGTTTGGGGATCGGCGCGGACCAAGCCTTCAAAGAGGGAGAGGATAATATTGTGCTCGATATCGCCGATGCCGATATGAGGGTCCAACGTCGCCGGTTCCCCCATGTTGTTGAGCAGCAGCTCCTGGGTGCGATTACCGATTTCGACGAGGGTTGTGCGTTTGCCGCAGCCGATCATGGCCAGGTAAACCAGTGTCAAACAAAATGTAAGCCGCGTCCTATTTGGCATTCGTTTCCGAGCCCATCCCGATCTTTTTCAGGAACGGCTCGATGGATTGCTTGCGGCCCAGGAATTTTTCGATCGAGATTTCCACGTCGCGCGAGTCGCCCATCTCGTAAATCTCCTTGCGCAGGCGGCGGCCGGCATTGATGTCGAAAAACCCGTCGGGCGCATTGGCGAAAATCGTGGCCATGTCCGCAGCAATCGCGTCCGCCCACGCGTAGCCGTAATACCCGGCGTCATAGCCCATCAAATGCCCGAAATAGGCGACGAAGGCCGTGCCGGGCGGCTCGGGGAAAAACGTGTCGCCCTCGATTTTGTTGGAAAGAGGAACGGTCTCGGCGACATTGTCCGCGTGGATCTGGGTGTGCAGCGCCAGGTCTGTCAAACCGAAACTGAGCTGGCGCCGGTAGAAGGAGCCTTCGACAGCCAGCTTGGAGGCTTTAAGCTGATTTAAAATTTCCTCGGGAATCTTTTTCGCCGGGTCGCGATAGTCCGCTGCGAAACTGTCCAAAACCTTTTTGTCCCACACCCAATTTTCCAGCATTTGCGAAGGCGCCTCGACGAAATCTCCCGGCACGCTCGTGCCGGAAAAGCGGGCGAACTTGGCCCGGGTCAGGATCGAATGCATGGCATGGCCGAATTCGTGGAAGAGCGTCTCCACATCCTGGTGGTCCAGCAGCGCGGGCTTGTCGCCGGAGGGCGAGGGGAAATTGCAAATCAAGGCCACCGTTGGCCGCTGGTATTTTCCGTCCTCCATCAATTTCCCGTCAATAATACCAAACTCGGCAAAGTGGTTGTATTTGCCTTTGCGCGGGAACATATCGAGATAAAAAAGTCCGAGAGGTTCGCCCGACTGGGAATCGGAGACGGCATAAAGCTGCAAATCGGGGACCCATTTATAAGGCGCGTCGAGGCGCTGAAATTTCAGGCCGAAAATCCGTTGATAGATTCTAAACATGCCTTCCAGAACGTGTTGATAAGGGAAGTAAACTTTAAGCAGCTCTTCATCGACGGTGTATTTCTCCTTCTTCAGTTGGTTGGCGTAATAGCGCCAGTCCCACAAGTGAATCTGCGCGTTGGTGTCGCCGGTATCTTTGACTTTCATCGCCCGAAATTCGGCGACCTCGGCATCGAACTTCGGCTGCAAGCCCACTTTCAATTTTTCCAGAAAATCTTGCGCGCGCGCGGCTGTTTTAGCCATCTTGACTTCGATCACGTAATCGGCCCAGGTTGGATAACCCAGCTTGTGGGCGAGAGTGTCGCGCACGACCAGAATTTGCTGGAGGAGGGGGACATTATCCTTTTTCGCCAGGCTGTCGCGCGCGGTTTCGAGCTTCAAACGGGTTTCCTCGCTCTTGGCATTTTCCATCACGGTCAGGTAATGCCAGGTAATGTTGGCCATGACGGAATAGGTGCCATCGTCATTCTTGACACCCTTTTGCTCAAGGAAATCGCCGGGTACGCCGTCCATCTCCGCCTTGGTGAAAATCAATTTCTGCTCGGCCTTGGTCACGTTGGTTTCAAAATCCGTCGTCAGGCCGGAAAGGTTTTTGCGGAGGGCCTCGACTTCATCCCGCTGCTCTTTGGGCAAGTCCAATCCGGCGCGCCGATAATCGCGCATGGTTTCTTTGAGCAGCTTGGCGTCCTCGCCGGACAGGTTGGGATGCGTGTCGGCATAAGCCTTGACCGCTCGATAAACGTCCTCGCGATAGTCCAAGCCCACCACCCATTGCTGAATGACTTTGATCTGTTCCGTCGCCTCGTCGCGCATCGCTTCGTCCGGGCTGGTCTGTTTGATAATTTCCAGGCGATTCTCGGTCAGACTGATGCCGTCATCGACGTCATCAAGGGCGCGCAAAGTGTTTTGGAAGTTGACTTCGGACGGTTGCAAACGGCCGATCTGGTCGAGAGCGGCGTCGGCGGTGGCAATCGTTCGCTTGACCGATTGGTCGATGGCATTGGTCGTTGTTTCAAAGTCCGGCAGGCTGATGATCGAATGAAATTTGGCGGCGGCATTCTGAAAATCGGCCAGCGTTTCTGGAGGGCGGGGCGCTGGAGCAGGCGTGCCGCAACCCGCCGCGAACCCCACCAAACCATAACACAAAAGATTTTTTAATCGCATGTTCTGCCGCAACGGTAAAGGACTTTCGCTCTTTCGTCGAAATAAAACTCGTCACTGGCGGCGGGCAAATCGTACAGTTTGCCGCTTGTTGGAAATCAAAAATCTCCGGCTCGAATTTGGCTCGGGCGAGGACGCGGTTTGCGCGGTGGAGGGCGTGTCGTTTTCCATTGGCGATGGCGAAACCTTGTGCCTGGTCGGCGAAAGCGGCTCGGGCAAAAGCGTCACGGCGCTCTCCATCGCCCGGTTGCTGCCCAGTCCGCCGGCCCATTATCCCGAGGGCGAAATTTTGCTGGATGGCCAGGATGTTTTGCGCGCCTCTCCTCGGCAGTTGCGGCAATTGCGGGGCAGGGGAGTCAGTTATATTTTTCAGGAGCCGGGCGCGTCGCTCAACCCGGTTTTTCGCATTGGCCGGCAAATAAAGGAATCGCTCAAACTTCATCGCCCTGCGGCGGCCACTGATGCCGAAGTTGTCCGCCTTTTGAAATGGGTCGGCATTCCCGCGCCGGAGTCGCGCCTGAAAAATTATCCGCATGAAATGTCCGGCGGGATGCAACAGCGCGTCATGATCGCCATGGCGCTGGCCGCCGAACCGAAATTGCTGGTGGCCGATGAACCCACCACCGCGCTCGATGTGACGATCCAAGCCCAAATCCTCGACCTGCTCAAGGAGTTGAAGGAGCGTCTCGGCATGAGCATGTTGCTCATCACGCATAATCTCGGCATTGTCGGCCAAATTGCCGACCGCGTGGCCGTCATGTATGCGGGGCAGATTGTCGAGATGGCATCGGCGAGGGAGTTGCTGGAACGTCCGTTGCATCCCTATACCCAGGCGTTGATCAACTCCGTTCCTAAACTGGGCCGGGCTGCGGAGCGCCTGCGCGCCATTGCCGGCCACGTCCCCAATCTCGGCTCAATGCCTACCGGTTGCCGATTCCATCCGCGCTGCCCGAAGGCGCGTCCCGATTGTTCGACGAACATGCCGCCGCTCCTTGAAGTGGAACCCCATCGCTGGGTGCGCTGTCCGTATTGGAATGCCGCCAACTAATCGCGCCATGCTGGAAGTCAAAAATCTCAAAGTTTATTTCCCGGTTCGGCGCGGACTTTTTGGCGGCGCGCGCCAGCTCGTCAAAGCAGTGGACGACGTCAGTTTTCGCATTGATCCCGCTGAGACTCTCGGGTTGGTTGGCGAAAGCGGCTGCGGCAAAACCACCCTGGGCCGGGCCATCGTAAAATTGATCGAACCGACCGCCGGCAGCATTTGGCTCGAAGGCGAAGACATTGCGAAACTGACCGGCGCGGAGTTGCGCGCGCGCCGGCGGAAGTTTCAGATGATTTTCCAGGACCCCTACAATTCTCTCGACCCGCGCATGACGGTGGGAGAAATCATCGCCGAAGCTTTGGAAATTCATCGCCTCGCGCCGGGTCGTGTCGAACGGCAGAAGCGCATCGAAGCGTTGCTCGAAGCCGTCGGCCTTGATCGGGGCCACGCGCAACGTTACCCGCACGAATTCAGCGGCGGACAGCGGCAGCGCATCGGCATCGCGCGCGCCCTAGCCGTCGAGCCGAAGCTGATTGTGTGCGACGAGCCTGTCAGCGCCCTGGATGTTTCAGTGCAGGCCCAGATCATCAACCTGCTGCAAGACCTGCAACGTGAACATGGTGTCGCTTATCTTTTTGTGGCGCACGATCTGGCGGTGGTCGAGCACATCAGCCGCCGCGTCATGGTGATGTATCTGGGCCGAATCGTCGAACTCGGACCTGCCCAAGCCGTCGTGCAAACGCCCAAACATCCCTACACCCAGGCCTTGGTTTCCGCCGTCCCGCAAATCGATCCCTCGACCCGCCGCGGTAGAATAGTCTTGACTGGCGAAATTCCTTCGCCGATTGATCCTCCGGGGGGATGCCCCTTTCATCCACGCTGTCCGCTCGCTCAACCCCTCTGCCAAACTGACCGCCCCGCCTGGCGCGAAATTGTGCCAGGCCATTGGGCATCCTGCCATTTTGCAAAATGAATTTGCGGCGTGACCGTTTGCTCCCAATCAGTACAATTTAGCGCCAAATTCATGACTATGAAATTTCAAGGGCTGTCGTTCGTGCGTTTTATTGCAGTTTTGCTTTCGTGCGCCGGGTTGGTCTCGGCGGCATCTCCGCCTGGAGAACAATGGTCACAGGAAAAGGCCGAGTCCTGGCACGCCAAAGTGGGCTGGCTGGTGGGTTGTAATTTCTCGCCCAGCACCGCCATCAACCAACTCGAAATGTGGCAGGCCGGCACTTTCGATCCGGCCACCATTGACCGCGAGTTGGGCTACGCCGAAGGCCTCGGTTTCAACACCGCGCGGGTTTTCCTGCACAATCTCCTTTGGACCCAGGATTCCGCCGGCTTCCTTGAGCGAATGGAGGAGTTTTTGAAATTGGCCGACAAACATCACATCAAGCCGATCTTCGTCTTTTTCGATTCGTGCTGGGACCCCGACCCGAAACTCGGCCGGCAGCATGAGCCCAAACCGTTCCTGCACAATTCCGGCTGGGTGCAATCTCCGGGACGGGAATATATGGAGCATCCAGAGCGGTTGGGTGAGTTGAAGAGTTATGTGGAGGGTGTGCTCGGGCATTTTCGTGACGACCCGCGAATCGCGTTTTGGGACCTTTACAACGAGCCGGACAATTTGAACGACTCTTCCTACGGCAAGTTTGAATCTCACCACAAAAGACAATCGTCCTTGTTGCTGCTGAAAAAAGTCTTCGCCTGGGACCGCGAAGTCAACCCCAGCCAGCCCGCCAGTTCGGGAGTTTGGAAAGGAAATTGGGCTTCGCCCTCGGCGTTTTCCAATTTCGAGAAAATCCAGCTCAACCAATCCGACATTATAACCTTCCACAGTTACGGGAAGCCGGACGAAACCAAACAATGCATCGTCAATCTGCGACGGTATCATCGTCCGATTGTTTGCACGGAGTACATGGCTCGGCCAGTCGGGAGCACCTTTGATCCAGTGCTTGGCATTTTCAAAGCAGAGGACGTTGGGGCGTGCAACTGGGGTTTTGTTTCTGGAAAAACCCAGACGATTTTCCCCTGGGATTCATGGAGCAAGCGATACACGAGTGAGCCGCCGCTATGGTTCCACGACATCCTTCGAAAAGACGGCACCCCGTACAAGCCCGAAGAGGTGCGGTATATCCGGCACATAACCATGGGCGCCCCCGCGGACAAAGTCCAATGAAGACCCGCCGGGCGTGGAGGGCAGGGATGGCAATTGGTTTGACTGCCCTGGATTCCTACTCCTAATCTTAATCGTAATCGTAATCTTACTCTCTTTTTAATGAAGAGGATTAAGATTAAGATTAAGACACTAGTGTAGTGTATCATAATTAGCT
>DASRLE010000275.1:0-2685 GCA_035648615.1 Saccharimonadales bacterium (SeqCode)
TGTCACACCTAGTCCAGAGGCCGCTTTGGCCGCCGCATTTTATCCCGGCAAGGAGGCATGGAAAAATGAACCGGGCAACCGTTACACCGCCGAGGAACTTCGCGAGATGGATCGCAATTGGGACATTAAAATCACCAACCCTGACTGTCCTCATTGCCGCGCGGCAGATTGAGGGGTGGGCCGCAATCATGCCTGTTTCCACCGCTCCCATTGCGCCCCAACTTCCTGAGAAGAAAGTCAATTGGGAATTAGCCAAAGGTTGCCTGGCAGAATTGAGCCGGGAAGCTCCCAGCATTCTTAGCCAGGGGGTGATTATTGGCGGAATTGCCTGCTGGTTTTACCGGCATTTGTTGAGTAAAACTCACGACGCTGATTTCAAAGTTCCCGTTCTTTCAGCGGCCCAGGAGGAACTTTGGCTTAGTAAAGATATCGATTTCACCAATTTTTTTGCGCAGGATGCGCGGGACCTCCTGAAAAAATATGTCGTCCAAGATTCCCAAGGCCGTCTTCAAGTAAAACTGGCGAACATCCCGATCGGATTCGCTCAGGTGGGCGTAACTTTTGACCCAGAATCCGCTTGGACTGAGTCTTGGATCGGCACATTTACATGGGAGGAGAAAACCGTCCAATGCCGGATACTGGATCCAATTTCATTGTATCGGGAAAAGCAGGCCCTCTCGCAAAGGCGCGGTTACGAGTCAGATCGTCTGCACTGTGCCGTGGTTGCCGAATATTTGCGTTACGAAACATGCCAGCAGGCCAGCGTTCTCGCCACCGCTAAATTTCTTGAGGAGCGAACAAAGCCCTTAAAGTTCTTGTTTGCCATTCGAGATCGAACTCTGGAGATTTGCCATGACGAGAGAGTTCATCGGCGCGTTCGTGAAGCTATTTCCCAGGCTCCTTCAATGACAACTTCGGAGTCCACGCTGCTGGGCGAGCTTGCTAACGGCGCTCAACCGTCCAGCGAATCGCTTTAAACCTTGGTCTCGCGCCTGCCCGATGCTTTAATCCGGCGTGCATGTTTTGATTATCGGTTGCGGGTATGTCGGCGCGGCGCTGGGAACGGAATTGACGCGCCTGGGCCATGAGGTCTTTGGGGTGACGCGCACGGCGGAGGGTGACGACGCGCTGAAATCCTGCGGCATCCATCCTTTTAGGGGTGATGTCACCCAGCGCGCGACGCTGGACTCGCTGCCGGGCCCGTTTGATTGGATTGTCAATACGGTTTCCTCGAGCAAGGGCGGGCTGGCGGAATACAAGCAGGCCTATTTGGAGGGAACCCGCAATTTGCTGGACTGGCTGGCGGCCGCGCCGCCGAAGAAGTTTGTTTATACCAGCAGCACCAGCGTTTATGGCCAGACGGATGGATCGCAGGTCAAAGAAAGCAGCCCCACCGAACCGGCCAGTGAAACGAGCCAGGTTCTGGTGGCGGCGGAAAAGTTGTTGACCGACGCGGCTCGCGAGAAAAAGTTTCCGGCGGTCATTTTGCGGGTGGCGGGCATTTACGGTCCCGAGCGCGGGCATCTTTTTCTGCAATATTTGAAGGACGAGGCCAAAATTGCGGGACGCGGTGAACGCCTGATTAACATGATCCACCGCGATGATCTGGTCAATTGCATCGTGGCCGCGCTGAAGAGCGGACGGCCCGGCGAGATTTACAATGCGGTGGATGACGAGCCGGTGCCGCAGATTCATTTCTTTCGCTGGCTTTCTGAAACTCTGGGAAAAAGCATGCCTCCGTTCGTGCCTGAAGCCGAGGCGTCCAAGCGCGGGGCAACGCAGAAGAAAGTCTTGAACCGGAAGCTGAGGATGGAACTGGGCTGTCCGCTGAGATACCCCACTTACCGCCAAGGCTATACTGCTGAAATCCAACGTCTTCAAGATGCCGGACTGCTGTAGTTTTTATAAAGTTTTGCCGTTTTGTTCTGGCACTGCCAGGGTGAACCCTATATTTTGAAAACGAAAATAACCCATTGCCATGTCAGCGAAGAATAATGACGCTCGCTCCTTGCGCCGCACCGCCCCGCGCCGATTCAAAATCAAGCACGAGACCATAGCGCATCTCGAAGGGGATTTGCTGCGCCGCGTGCGGGCGCAGGAGGGTTTGTCGCGCATTGAACTGGCGCGCACTTTGAACTTGGCGCCCTCGACTGTGGGGATTTACGTGGATCACTTGATCGAGGAGGGTTTCATTTCCGAAGGCAAACGGGTGGGACGCGATTTTGGACGGCCCCCCACCGCGCTGGGTTTGAATGCCCAGGGCGGACGGTTTATCGGCGTCGATTTCGAGGCCCGCAATATCATGGCCACGGCGGTCGATTTTTCGCAGAAGCCTCTCAAGCAATTTCACGACACCATTTCGGAAACGGATTCCGTCGAACAAATCCTGGAAAAAATCGAGCACGCCATCTGCGAGGTCAAGGCCGAGGACACCCGCCGGGTGCTGGGCATCGGCGTGGGGGTTCCGGGCGCCATTGATCCGGTGCATGGCATCGCCCGGCAATATAAACACATCCGGGGCTGGAATAATATTCCGCTGGTGGACCGGCTGACCGCGCGTTTTTCGGTGCCGGTTTTTTTGGAGAACAACATTCGCTCGATGGCGCTGGCGGAGTTGTGGTTCGGGCAGGGGCGCGGCTTGCAGGATTTTATCTGCCTGGGCATGCGCAGCGGCATCGGCGCGGG
>DASRLE010000276.1:0-2185 GCA_035648615.1 Saccharimonadales bacterium (SeqCode)
TTCCGGAGATGGTCGAACTTCTGGCCCACCGGATCGCCATTCTGAGCGGCACGCATGTGATTGCTTACGAAACTTTGGACGGATTGCGGGCCAAAACCGGATGCGCCGGTTCGTTGCCCGAAGTCTTCGAGAAAATCGTGCATCCTCAGACTTTGGATCACATCGAAAAATATTTTAATCGTTCGAAGCCATGAAACGTCCGCTGCCATTTCATTGCCAAGCCGTGTGGCCGCCCGCCGCGTTGGTCGCGCTCTTCGCCATCGGTTATTGTGTGTTGACTGCGGGTTTCCAGTTCATTCAGTTCAAAATGCGGAACATGCCAATAGATATTGGGGCAATGGAAGAAACCAAACGGATATACCAGTTTTTTTTGGGCACCGCGGCTGTTGTGTACGCGCTGTATCGTGTTTGGCGCTTTCACCCCGCTTGTAATCATCCCTACCGAGATTGGCTGCGAATGTCTCCGTGGACTTCCGGCCAGCCGCTTCCTCTGGGGCCGATTCATCTTGTTTGGCAGGATGCGGCGGTGATCGGCGTTCTCGCGGCTGTTGCGATATGGCATGTGCGAATAAATCCTGTTTTACCCGTAATTGCATTCGGGCTGACCTACCTGATCCTACTTACTATTCTCTTGGGCGTGACTCGCCGATGGCCGTGGTTTTTGGCGGCGGGATTCCTATGGCCGGCGCTCATGCTTCCATCGGCTGAGGGATGGCCAAGGATTGTTGTTATTTTGGTTTTAATACTCACGATATGGGAAGGGCAACGCAAAAGTCTGCAAGCCTTTCCATGGCTCTTTTTAAATAACTTCAAGGGAACTCAGGGAGTGGACGGGCGTTCCTGTCTAAATATGGAGATTGGCCTGAAAGGGGTGGGCGACGGACCTTCCTACCTGGGTTGGCCGTATCGCGTTCTCTCCCCCAAAATCGAACGCCGAGCCATTCCCGCCGTCATCAGCTTTTTCGTCAGCGCCCTGGCTGGCTGGTGGACTTACTGCATTGTCAAAAGTTCCGCGGCCGTATCGACTCCGGGGCTGATTGTGGTTTTTGGCTTAATGGCCGCGTCGATACGGCTCCTCATTTACTGCTCGGGGGTTGCGCCGCCGGTGAACGTATGGGGACGGATGACGTCCGGTCGAATCTTAATACCCGGCTTCGACAAGGTTTTTCTGACGCCGCTGGCCGTGGTGCTGGCGGGAGAGATGGGCGGAATCGCGGTTCGACATTCAGGCTCGCGGTATGCGGCGGTAGAATCCTGCGTGATCGCGCTTTTAGGGCTGGTGCTGTTGACAGGAGGGCCGACTCTTAGGAATTGGACGCTCACGGGCCAGCTTCGGTTCCGGCCGACGCCAAGCCTGCAGGGCAGGAATCAAAACCAGATGTTGCGACGCGTCTGAGCGGGCGAGCAAATCGAAGAGACTATGACTACGAGTACGAGAACAGAGGAAGTGGACTGTTTTACTCCGCGACGGCCAAATCCATGTCGCGTGTATAGTATAAAATGCGTCCGCAGTTCGGGCAGGTCACCATCTCCTGGGCGGCCTGGCAGGCCACGACCAATTGCACCGGAAATTTCATGTGGCAGCCGCCGCAGACGCCGTGCTGTATCCCCACGACCACGCTGTCGCCTTTGTTGCGCAGAAGGCGTTCGTAGCGTTTCAGAATCCCTTCCTCGACCACGCTGGTCAATTGCTCGCGGTTGCTTTCCAGTTCGGCCAGTTCGACCTTCAGGTTTTGCTCGCGGTCGGCCAGTTCTTTCAATTGGCCGTCGCTTAGCTTGCGGGCTTCGTCCGAGCCGCGGGCGGCGCCGGCCAGTTCCTTTTGCAGACCGTCGGCCTTTTCCATCAGCTCCAGTTGCTGGTCTTCCAGTTGGCCGATCCCGGCGCGGCACGTTTCGATTTCATGAGCCAGGGCGCGGTATTCCTCGTTCTTCTTGGTCTGGAATTGTTGTAGCGAGTATTTTTCGATCTGGGACTTTTTTGCCTCCACTTCAAGCTCGAATTTTTTGCGTTCCGTCTCGACCAGCTTTATTTTCATTTTTACATCGTCCAGGCTGGCCTGGGCACTGCCGGTCCGGGCTTGCAGCATCTGCCGCTCCGGCTCGACCCGGGCCAATTGATCCTTGACCCGCATCAGTCGGCGATCCCGGTCTTGCAAAATGAGCAGCTTTTCGATAACTTCATGCA
>DASRLE010000277.1:0-16392 GCA_035648615.1 Saccharimonadales bacterium (SeqCode)
ACGTAGCCCCGGGTTTCAATCATGCCTACTGCTTCTTGACTCATTATAGTTCCTATTCGTTAGGTGGTTAACTCGCAAGGCGTGTCCGGCTGCAAATTGCAGGCGTTGCCTTCATCCGTATCAATGTGGACTTCCAACTTAAAATTAGGATCCGCCCGCACCAGCAGGCGATCCAACACCAGGCCGCAAGGGCCGCCGATCTTGAGCTTCATTTCGCCGCCGGCTTTGACGCCGTAAAATGCCGCATCGTCCGGGTGCATGTGAACGTGGCGCATGGCGCGAATTACGCCTTCCGGCATCTCGAAAAATCCAGCCGGCCCCATCAACATTCCCGCCGTGCTGCCGTTGATGTTCCCGGAACCGCGCAATGGAATTTCAAAGCCGAGCGCAATCGCATCCGTGTAGGCCAGTTCGACTTGGTTAAAATTTCGGCACGGCCCCAAAATGCGCAAATTGGAAATGACCCGGCTGCGCGGGCCGATAAGGGTGACCGTCTCTTGGGCGGCGAACTGCCCTTCCTGATAAAGCCACTTGAAAGGCGTCAATGTCCGGCCTTTTCCAAATAAAATCTCCACTACTTCGGCTGTTAAGTGACAATGTCGCGCACTGACATTGACGACCAAGGGGTTCGGCGCCTCCGCAACACGCGGCAATGGACGCCCAAGCCGTTGATAGACAGCTTGTCGCACACGGTATTCAATGACAGCTCGGTGCAGATTGTTATTCGGGGCAACCATCTCAGTGAACGGAATATTCCAATAAACGCCAAATCCGTCAATATAAATCTTGCAAAAGATTTCAAAATACTCCACAAATAGCCACATGCAGCCAGAAGAGCGTCAAAAGCGAATCGAGGAATATCTGCACAAAGTCGAATTCGCCTCCTTGGAAGAGTTGGCCGAGCAAGTCGGCGCTTCGACCTCCACGGTGCGGCGCGATGTGGCCACGCTGGAGGGCGGCGGCGCATTGCGCCGAACTCATGGAGGCGCGCGTTTAATCATCCCCCCTTCCGACGAATTTACCTTCTCCCTTCGCGACACGCGACAACTGCCGGAAAAGGAAGCCATCGGCAAAGCCTGCGCTGCCCTCATCAACCAAAGCGAAACCGTCATTATCGACGCGGGCACGACAACCTATCATGTCGCCAAGAATCTGGAGGCCAAAACGCCGCAGATCATCACCAACTCCCTTCCAGTCGCCAATTTTTTCGCGGCGACCAATCGCGTGGAACTGATTCTCTCCGGCGGCATGATTTACCCGCGGCTCGGCGTGCTGGTTGGGCCGCTGGCGGTCGAGGCGTTTTCAAAAATCCACGCGGACGTTGCAGTCATGAGCGCTGGGGGCATCACGCTCGACGGCGTCAGCAATTCGCATGGCCTGCTCATCGAGATTCAGCACGCCATGATCCGGGCGGCGCAACGGGTCATTTTTTGTTTTGACAGCACCAAGCTGGGCCGCCGCTCGCTCTCGGCCTTGTGCGATCTGGATAGCATCGACACCATCGTGACCGACGCCGGCGCGCCCGAGGACCTGGTACGCTCCTTGCGCGAACGCGGCTTGGCAGTCGTCGTCGCTTAGCGTTCCAGCAGTCCCGCCAACTCCCGCCACACACTGTCCACCTCCAGCGACGAAATTCCCGGCAGCACTTTCAGCCGGGGGGATTTTGGCCGCCACGTAGCCAGCGCGGTCTCTCCCCAAAGCACCAGCCCCGACAAATCCAAGGCCGCCGCCAAATGAGTAATGCCGGAATCATGCCCGATAAAAGCGGAGCAGGCTTTCATTCTGGCCGCCAGTTCCGGCAAGGGCAGGCTCTGCGCAATCTGCACTCGGCCAGCAGGAAGGACTGCGGCCAAACGCGCGCAACGTTCGCCTTCCGCTTCTCCCCCAATCAGCAAAAAATCAACCTTGGTTCGCACTGCGACACTCTGAAGCAACTCTGACCATTGAGCTTCCGGCCAGTTTTTTCGTGGGCTGCCGCTGCCGGGATGTATCGCCAGCCGGAACTCGGGCGCAGGCGTCAATGGCAAGATGAGACGAGGCTGCGAGTCAACGTCCATCATGCCCAATGGACGCAGTAATAATTCCGTGGCATGGATGTGCAGCGTTTCATCCGGCCGATGCGGGCCAACGATGAACTGAGCGGAAGAACACCGGGCGACGTTACGGCGAAAAACGCCATTCGCGTCGTAGAGATAGGAAACAATAAGATCGAAGCCGGCGAAGTAATCAGCCGCTTCCTCTGACCACGAACCGTCCGCGACAAAAAATCCGCTCAAACGCGGCGATTCCAAGGCGTCCACCGCATCAGCCAACCCACCCGCCACCGCGAGAGAAGCCACTGCCGGATAGCCCAGAACCTGCAGGCGATGTCCGGGAAACTGCAGCCGAAGCGCGGCCAGAACAGGCAACGTCAAAATAAAATCCCCCAACGCTCCGCCACGAATCACCAAAATTTTATGTGACATTCCATTTTGCGCGTTTAGCGCCAACCCGCTCACTTTTAACCTGGTAAGACATACGGCGGAAAACACAAGGGCTTTTCATTTAACCACAAAGAACGCAAAGAACACAAAGATACGATTCTTTTTTGTTTTTCTCTGCGCTCTTTGCGCTCTTTGCGGTTGAAACTTGGGCGCGAGGTTTGAGCGCAGAACGGTCGTCCGTGCAACAGTGAACAGCCGAAATTCATGCGATTGAATGCATGGCGAGCCACAAGACAATCCACGGAACCAATAAGAACACAAAGATCAGGCCCATGAGAAACGCCATCCCGGTTTTCCGGATCAGTGAGTGGCTGGTGAGAAACTGAGATACGAAACAGGACACAAACCCGAGCAACCAAAATCCAACCAGCAAATAGCAGACGATGTCTGCCGGGTTCGGATAGCCGCTTGGGGTATAATCGGAATGCCCAGTTAACATGATTGCCAGAAGGTTGTTGCAATCTGTGAGATGTCCCGTCAACAGAATTGCCAGAAAGATGGAAAGCCCCGTAGGAATGGTCAACCCCCCCCCACAACATCACCCGATGCAATCGAAGCCGCTTCGTGCTCTGAGCTACTTCCATTGATTACATTTTCGAGCCAGACCCGCGAGGAGTCAAGATCAGCGACAACGTGTTTTCACCGGGCCGTCAACTGGTATTGACTGACTCGACAGCGCTGGCGCGGCAGGTTCACTCGTAGGCGTTTTTCGGAGGGGCAGGTCCCGTCTCCTTGTCCTTCGGCTGACCGCGAAGGGCCTTTACTTCCGCCGGTTGTACTTCGAGACCAGAATTTTCAAATGAATTATAGACGAACGTAAGGGCATTCGCGATATCGTCGTCGCTTAACGGAAAGGAGGGCATGCTATTGTTGAATGTCCTCCCGTTGACAACGACTTCGCCTTGCCGTCCGTTAATCACGGTTTTAATCGCGCGGTTTTTGTCGGCGTTTAAAAAATCCGAACCCGCCAAAGGCGGAAAGGTGCCTGCGACACCAAGCCCGGTGGGTTGATGGCAGGCGGCACAGATGGACGCAAAGAGCCGCTTCCCGAGCTCAATTCTCTCGGCTTTGGACTTTGGGCCGCCTTCGACCGGTGGAACTCCGCGAACTGCGCCGGAAGCCACCCAATTCTTGATGAGCAGGCGATCCTGCTCCGTGATCGTTTGCGATTCAGGGCTATTCTGAATGGGCATGGACTCTTTATAATACGAGCCTTTCCAACTGTCCCACAATCGTCTTTTGATTTCCCATCGGTCTTTGAAGGCGGTCGGGTAGTCCAGCCAGTTGTAAACAAATTTGGCCTGGCTGTTATGACACCGGGAACACTTTCCCATGAGGACAGGCAACACGTCGCGAAGGTAAGTCGGGCCGCTGTTAATAGTTTGACTCACAGCTCCCTGGGCAGCCCTTTCAGTCAAAAGTACAGCCAAACAAGCGCCCGCGAGCGCCAGTTTACCGATCAAGTCAAACCGGCGGCTTTTTCTCTGGCTGCTAAAAAATGGGAGAAAGGCATGCATGGTCGCTAGAATCCATAGCCAAGTTGAAAAACCAGTTGATTGCCCTGCAAGGCAAGGTCGTTGCCGTGGCGAAACTCATAGTCTCCCTCGAAGAGCAACGCGTTGGTGAGGTAGTAAATATATCCAACGCTATATCGGGTTGTCTTGGTGCCGAGACCATCATTTGACGTGTCATACCGGCCCACTAACTCGAGGTTATTGACCCCCGGAAAGTTCAGATTCAATCCCGCAAGCTTGTAACCCACCTGTGTCCACCATCCGCGGGGGCGGATTTGGCCAAGGTCATCGCTTCCGTAGCACGTTCGGATATACTCGCCCTTGGCTTCAAAGAAAGATCCCAGGTGCAGGCTGGCGTCCACCACGCCGGCTGACCACCGGTGAGAGCCCGCGTTGTCCCATTCTCCCGACTCACCGGAAATTCCTAATTCCAAATCATAGTGCGGCTTGTAGGGAATAAACCATCCGAGGCGTCCGCCCCCGCTGGGTTCGCCATGGAGATTCGCCACCGCGTTATCGGAGCGCAAGCCCACGTTGCCGCCCAAATCAAGCGAGCCGGCGTTGCCAGTGCCGTCGGCGGACGACGGTCCATTGACCCCAAACACTGAATACGTGAGCATCTGCCCGGACGCGCCAAAGGGAACCGAGCCGAGCAACTGCGCCCCCACGCCGGCGCCCGGCAGCAGATCGCGCGGCAACGGATCGTCGGGAAATTCATTCAGCCAGCCCGCGCTGCGCTGGCTGTACGTCCCCAGTGGCAGCAACATGCTTCCCGCGGCAAAGGTCACATAATCGTTCACCAAATAATTCAACTGGGCAAAACTTAGATTGACGGTCGTGGTGTAGCCACTGGCCGCCGGAGCATTGTTCTGCAAAATGAAATCAAAACCCGCCTCGAACAAAATATTGTCCCCGGCTCGATAGAGGAAAATGGGCGCGAAATCCGCCAGCATAAACGCCCCATGTTGCTCATCTGACTTGGCGTATTGAAACTCCGCGTCGCCCAGGATCATAAAGTTGCGGTTGACACTGCCTGAATCCGTGGGCACGCGATAAACCGGCTGCACCTGGGCCACGGCGTCAGCCTTCTTTTCCGCGTCAATGGCCGTTGTCTGTGTCTCACCCAGCTTTTGGCGCAATTGCTCGATTTGGGCCTGGTCTTTCTGGTGGGTTTGCTGGTCAGCCGCGTGGGTCTGTTCCAGCTTTTGAACCTTGCCGGCTAATTGTTCGACCGTTTTTTTCAGCGCATTGAAATCGTCATTGCTCACTTGCGCCGTGGCCAGCGTCGGCAGCGCCAAAGCTGCGGCGCACCCGGCCGCAAGTCCAACCATTAAGCTGCTTCTTTTCATCCCGTTGGCTCTGCTTCCTAATATCCGCTGTTATCTTGCATATAGCGTAAGATGGCCTTGGCGTCCCGCGCAGGAAGATTGGCCCGCACCCGCATGTGAAGGACGATTGTTTTCCATTGCGCCGCTGTGCGTTCGTTTGGATATCGCTCGGAGTGGCACCGGTTGCAATGCATCGAATAAAGTTCTGCTCCGCTGAGTGTCTTCTTTTCACTTTTTTTGGCAGGCGCGATAGCCTCCGCTTTGATCTCGGCCACTTTCGCAACGGGCGCATGGGTGTCCGCCCCCCGCAGACCGATGAGGCATGTCGCATAAACAATCACCCTTATAGCGAACCCAACCGGTTGCCGCCATCCCCGCCTGCCTGCTGTGAGCCCGTTCATAATTTTAGTGAGTTGACGTTTTACCGCTGCACTTGCCATTTTGGTGGGATGAGAATAGGCCGAGAAAGGGCGCGGGCGGTAGAGGGGGATTCACCCCATGGCGGCGGAGGCGCTTCAGGCCTATTTTGACCGTGCGGGCTGCTTAGTTCAAACACGAAAGAAAAATGATGAACACCAACGAACCCACAGGTTTGCCTTCGGACCCGGCCGAACAAGGAAGCGCGCGCTCGCAGCCGCTTTACAACCTGATCGCCCAGCAGCCATTTTTTAAAGGGTTGAACCCCCAGCAACTTCAAGTGCTGACTGAGTCCGCCATGGAAATGCAATTCAAACCGGGGCAGTTGATCTTGCAGGAAGGAAGCCCAGCCAATCGTTTCTATATTATATTGGAGGGAAAAGTGGCGATCGAATCAGAACAAAAGGAGCGTGGGATGGTGGCCCTTCAAACTCTCGGGCCGGGCGATGACGTGGGCTGGTCCTGGCTCTTCCCTCCCTACGACCTGCACTTGAGCGCGCGCGCGATAGAGCCAACCAAGACGATATTTTTCTATGGGACCCGGCTGCGGGCGCATTGCGAACAAGACCATGAACTGGGCTATCAACTCATGAAGCGAATCGCAGCAGTGGTCATCCAACGTCTCCACCTCACGCAGAAACGCTTGATGGAACCCTTTCAACCGCCATCGGCACCGTCGCTCTAGGGAGAACCAAACTGGAAAACGCGGTAGAATCGTCCGGTGTCGCTGAAAGGCAATGCTGTGGTAGCGGGCGGACCGCTATCAATCCAACTGGCTGTCGCGCCGGTGGCGAGCACTTCGCCCGTCGGCGAAGCGAACCAGGTGATCAGGTCAGGTGAGTATTCAACTTGATAAGTGCGTCCGCTTTTTGCCGCCCATGTGAGAGTGAATGCGCTCTGGCCGGGGAACGCCTGCCCCTGCACGGTGACAAAGGGCAGCGAGACAAAGCCAGCGCGCTGCAAACCGTTTTGGATTTCCGCGTTTTGCATGAAAAGATGCCACGGGCGCTGGGTGCGGTAGTTCTCAATCATAATCACGATAGGACCCTGGTCGATTCCTAACTCGTCGATATCGTTCCACTGGGCTCCCAGGTTGAAGGCGTCGCGGAAGCCGTAGGCGGTCCAAATGTGAGTCCGGTAATGGCTGTAAAAGTAGCTTAAGGTCGGCAACGAATATTCGGGCGTGAAGGGAATGGCGGCTCCCGCCGCAGTGGGAGCGATCGTGCCGTCGTCAAATCCGGCCGGGGGAAGCCCGTGAGACGCATAGCCGTTCGGACCATCCGAGGCGGTCAAACCCCATACATTGCTCGTGTAGCCTACCTCACCCTTGGGATTAGCAACGCTGTAGGCCACTTGGGCCAAAGCGGCGCGCCGGGAGTTCTCGAAGTAGGTGCTGTTGTGGCTGTTCATGTAGGAATCAGCAATGTGGCGGAAGTCGATCCAGCAGTGGGAGTATTCGTAGGTAAACAGGGGAGGGAAAAAAACATAAGACTCGCCATAGTTGGTTTCCCAAGTGTATCCGCCGGTCCAAAGACTCCAGGACGAAGTAGGAAGAGGATAGGTCGAGCTCCCCATCCCCATGCCGTAGATAATCATCCCTTCGTTATACCCAATCCAAGTGTTGCTGTTGAAGCCCGAGGTTGGATACCACGCCATTGACACACCCGAAGTATTTTCAGCCATCCAATTCCAATTCACCCTGTTAAAGATGGCAGTGGCCATCGTGCGGATGGAAGTTTCGTCCGCATTGGCGCCGCTAAAATACTGTTTATCGTACAAAATTCCAGCCAGAAGCAAACAAGTGTCGATCGACGACAGCTCTGGACCCGAGTTGGCGCGCAAGGCGGTGTTCATCTCCAAGTAATGATAGAACCATCCATTGTAGCCAATGACACCTGTGGCATTTGAGCCTTGCGGGCCGTTGAGAAAAGTGTTTAAGGTCGTGATGACCCTCGCCACCCCTTGGGACCGCGAGATCCACCCATGATCGATGGCAATGCCAATCGCGGTCAGACCAAATCCTACCGAAGCGATACTGCAACTGGAGTTGGTCTCGCTGCGGTCCGGGATAAGGCCATTCACTGGATTGGCCCAGTACCAGAAAAAATCAAAATCAGTCTCCTGGACATAATCCAGGAATTGATCATTGTTGGTGAACGGTTCGGCGATCGCCGCCACCGGAGCGGAAGGAGGGCTTTCGTTCGCGCTGGTATCCACCGCAGTCACCTCGTAAAAGTTGGTCTGGCCATCGACGACGCGGAAGTCGCAAAAACCCGCCGACGTGAGCAATCCCGGGTTCTGCACGGTGAACGTGCCATTGCTTGTGGAGGAGCGATAGACATTGTATCCCGCAAGCCCAGAATTTGCGCTCTGGTCCCAGTGCAAGACGACGCTCAAATCCCCGGCGATAGTGACTACCTCAGCCGGAGTATTGATCGCAGCGACCGGGCGAATCGAAGCCGCCAGGAGGAGGATTGGCAAAATCAGCGTCCGCTTCATTGGGGAGGGCAAACAACCGGACTCAAGGGGCCACGACCATATAATAACGCGCGCCGGCCCCGGGGGCTACGCTGACCGATTCCACGCTGCCGTTGCCCAGGACGTTAGTGAGAAGGTTCCAACTGCCCGAACTCAAATCGCTCCGATAGAACACCCTATAAGCGACACCGGACTGAGTTGGGAAAGAAATGGACGCGTTGCCAGCCTGCTTTGAGGCCGAAACTTTGATGCCGCTGGCCGGCACGAGCATGAAGTAGCTAGGATAACAGTCACCCGTGGACGTTGATATGCGCATGGTGGCCAGTCCATTCAGATTGACGACCACCGGGGCGGACAATCCATTGTCAGTCAGTTCCACCCATTGGTGAGTTTGATTATTGACTCCGACGCCGCCCCAATGCCCAAGGATCTGGATGACTTGGTTGCTTGTCCCCGCGCCGCTGGCGACTTTGCCGAGGGTCATCAAAAAAGAGCCAAGACCCGCCGTGCGCATATAGACATAAAAAGGGCCGGTCGGATACGGCCGCGTATAGCTGGCCCAATCCCCGACACCGTACCACGCCAGATGATAGTCCGTTCCATCGCTGCTAATGAAGGTTTGGCGGAGGAAATCTCGCGCGATTTCTTCTGGAATGCCATCGGTCCGATAGGGGTACTGTTCCCCACTGATCGTCGAGTGCTGAAAATCAATGTTGGTCGTTGCGCCATAACCGTCATAAGCATCCGGGCTCCACGGCGTGATATATTGGCCGCCGCCGTAGTCGAAATCCTCCGCTTCGACCATGAAATTGTTTTGGCTAAAGGTGTCAAATTGGTTCGTCAGCAGGAACCCGTGGCCGAGAGAATTTGTCACGGATATGACGGCGATATGCATCGCATTCTGGAGCAGCGTCGGATAAACGACGGTTTTATTGGACGACGAGCCGGTCATGACCAGGTTCGAGGAGACGTCGAAGCCGTCCAAGGTCACATTGATGCTGCCAGCCGGAAAAGTGGCTCCGACCGACATGATGTTGAAGCTTAGAGTGTTGGTGTACTCAAAAGGCTGCGTGCCAGTGGGGTACATCCCGCTGATAATCGGTTGATCGACCGTCGCCACAACCAGGGCGAAGAAGTTCGGCAATAGATTGCCACCGCTCTTGACCTGCAACGTGGTTTTGCCTTTCAGGGTCACGTTCGCCTTGTTGCCGTTCGTATCCACCAGAAAGACATTCTCAAAGCTAGTCCAGCCTCGTCCCCCGTTAATCGAGAACGTTCCCAATTCAGTCAGCGAAGAGTCGGCGTTCACAACGCTCATGGTCAAACTCCCGGATTGATTGATGTCGGTGGCGAGCCGGCCAATGATCCAATAAGTGCCATTGGTAAAATCGCGCGTGTAATTGACCCATTCACCCTGTTCGAACGGGTTTATTTCGTAATCTGTCCTGTTCGCCATAAAAAGGTTCGCGCGCAGGAAGTCGCCGGACACGGCAAGGTTCATGTCATCATTCGTGCGATAGAGGTGATTGACCGACTCGCCATCCACATTCTCGTCCACCCCAAAGACGCCCACCTGACCGAAGTAGCAATTGTTATCGCCGGGAGCGTTGCACAGGTCTGGGAAATCAACATACATGCCATTGTTAAAATCATAGTCCTCCGCTTCCCAGAGATAGAGGATGGGAGGAATGCCTATCCAAGTCGTTTCAAAGTAATTGCTGGCGCTGACCGATAGGTTAAAAGCATCCGTCGCGGTGATGGATGCGTTGTAAATGGTATTGGATTGCAGGCCTTGATAGAGGACGGCTTTGTTCGACACCGAACCAGTAATCGCCAGACTGCTGGAAACGTCCGTTCCGTTAAGCGTCAGGTGAATGGCATTGTTATTGATGGTTGAACCGCTCGGCGAACTGACGTTAAAACTCAAGCCGTTGGAAGGAGCGACGAATATCATGTCAATCGGGAAGATGTTGCTAATGACGGGTGGGATCAACCCGGTGGACTGGACCAAGGATGTGTCATCGAAATAGCAAGACCCGCCCTCGCCCGCCGCCTGAAGATAGGCAATTTTATACCGGACCTGGGTGGTTCCGGCAGGAGCGACCATGGAGGATACTGAACCCGTTACCGCGTAAGTGGGATAATACGGATCGCCAGTGGAAACCGGAGAGGTCAAATCGCAAGCATTCGTCACGTTAAATTGGAACCACTGGTCCATCCCCGTGCTGGCGTAAAAGTCAGCCGATTTGTAAAGCGCGAGCATCGTGCCGCTCGAATTGAGAAAGGAGACTTCCATCCAGACATGGCTGCTTCCCGAAGGGCCTCCGCCCAACCCGCCGCCATCGCCGCTTTTGGTGAAGAACCAGCCACCAGCTTGATACACCGAAGCGGGAGCGCTGCCAAAGGTCTGATAGATGCCGGCCACATTGTTGGTCGGGGCCGCAAAATAACCCGCTCCCCATTGCTTCCAGTATTCCGCGCCGGAGTGCGGGGTCGTCCCCGTACCTTCAATCCAGTAGTCATTCGTGTGAGTATTACCCGGTTCAGGCGGCAAAAAATATGTCCATCCCGTTGGAATCGTATTGCCGTTATTTTGCTCGAAACTGGGGTTGACCAGAAGCTGCGTGCTACCCGCCCAAGCCCGGGTTCGACTCAGACCGCAGACCGCCATGACGGCCAGGAACAAGAGAATCAACCTTTTGAACTTATTTTGATTTCGCATAAGAAGTGAACAGCATTTACCCGGTCGAAAGGGACATTGGCCCAACGATACCAGGGAAGGACTGAAATGCAAGTTCAAGTTCACCAAAATGAACGAGCGTGGCGTAATTTTATTTTTTCCGCCGATTTTTAGATTGACATTCTTTTTCGGGTACCGCAGCCTCACAGGCATGAATCCAAAAATCACGCCAATCTCATCTCGTCCCCACAACAAACCCTCCAACGCCGCCCATCGGCCCAAGGTCCGCGCGCTTTACGCCGCGATCGCCTCTCTTGCTCTTTTTGCCGCCGCCGCCGATGCCCAAGTGAGCAAGATCAACTCCGCCAACGTGATGACGAATATTGTTAATTCGCTCACCAATACTTCGACCACTGTGGTCAGCAACTATCCCTCGGTCATCTCGTTTACGGTGACCAACGCCGGGACGACTAATACTGCTTTCAGCGCAGACCAGGATCTTTGGAATTTTGCTTCCAATGGCGTCTCCTATCTTTTCCAGACGAATGATTATTTCACCGCTTACATGAATGTGACGTTGAGCGGCAGCCCGGTTTCGCCACGCAAGGAAGCAGGGTTTGCCTTCCAGGATGTCGCCGGAAACATCAGCGGACAATACATTCTCGACACCGATGCGGGCGAGGTCGTGGCCTTCGGAGGCAATTTGCCCTTTTACGCCAGTCCTTTAAATCATCAATTCGTCTCTGGCCAGACGATTACGATGGGCGTAACGATCTTCAAGGACGGCAACGGGAGCAACGCCATCATCTACTCGGCCAACGGCATCAGCAGCCCGGTGCTGGAGTTCTATGGCAACGCCGTTTATTTGGTCAACAATAACACCACCCCGGCGCCTTACACCTTGGGAGGCTATTTCCAGATTCAAGGGACAGGCGGCACTCCTGCGACCAACAGCGGATCGGCCATCTTCCAGAATATCAACATTGTGACTCAGCCCACGTTGAACATTGCTGAAAACGGAAATCAATCCGTTATTTATTGGTCGGCCGCGTCGGCCAATTTTAGATTGCAATCCAGCACTAACCTTGCCTCCGCCAACTGGTCGAATGTTGCCACCAATGGCGCCTACGTCATCGGCGTCGCCGTGACCAATGCGGCGCCTGCCACGTACTATCGCTTGATCACGCCATGATAAATCGCTGATTGCCAGCGTCTTTCAGACTGGATGTATTACAGTTTATTTCACTATGTTTTGTATTACATCCAGCTCTTCAGCCGGGCGGGTCACCAGGGGTCATCTGACCGTGACATCGACTTGAAACGTGGTATAATAGGCTCTATGAATCGCTCCGCTGACCGCGACGAAGGGTTTACCTTGATCGAATTGTTGGTCGTCATTGCGATCATCGCGATTTTGGCCGCGATGCTTTTGCCCGCCTTGGCCAAAGCCAAGGTGCAGGCGCAGGGCATCCAGTGCATGAACAATGGCAACCAATTGGCCAAAGCGTGGACCATGTATGCGAGCGACAACAACGACCGGTGCGTCAACAATTTCGGAATCTCGCAGACCGACTACGACGTTTTGGCCGGGTTCACCCATAATTGGTGTGTCGATGTCATGGATTGGACGACCAGCCAGCAGAATACCAATGTCGTCCTTTTGCAAAACGGATTGCTGGGCCCGTACATGGGAAAATCAGTGGCTTCTTATAAATGCCCGGCTGATCAATTTTTGAGCGCGGCGCAACGCCAGCTTGGGTGGTCGGCACGGCTCCGCAGTTATTCCATGAATGCTTTCCTCGGCCTTTTTTCGGATTGCCCCAGTTGCGGCGGTGGCGGTCCTGGCAGCGGGACCGATTACACCTATCAAGGGATATCCCAATTCAACAACGCATGGCCCCAATACGTGAAGTTGGCCAGCATTCCCCAACCGTCCACGATTTTTGTCTTTCTTGATGAGCATCCTGACAGCATCAACGACGCCTACTTCGATGATGGCACCCAGGCAACGCCTGCCCAAAACCAAACGTGGACTGATTCGGACACGCCAGCTTCCTTCCATAATGGAGCTTGCGGGTTTTCCTTCAGCGATGCTCATTCGGAGATTCACAAATGGCTTAACCCGCTCACCGTCAGAAAAGTATCGGCTATTGCCAACGGCCCTTCGCCCACTCCGCCGGGACCCGGCGGCGCCTCCGGCAGCCCCGTGGATCGACTCTGGTTGTGCGCCCATGCTTGTGTGAAGTGAGCCTTGCGGCGGGATGACCGATGAACTGGCAGGCCCTACCTCTCTTTCTTGTCATTGCCGGCATGGCGAGCGCTGCTCGCGCCGAAATTGAGATTGTCGTTGAGCACAACGATAATGACAACGCCACGGCGGAATTTCGTTTCAGCCATCTTCCGCCCCCCGCAGCCGACGAAGCAATCGCCCCCGGGCAATTCAAAATAATCGACGGCGAAGCCGACCCCAACAGCGGAGGCCTGGACAAACTCACTGATGGAAAAGGCCCTTCCGAAGAAGACAAACCGGGCGAGAATTTCTTTTTCGCCCAAGGCACAGAGGGCGGGCGGTTGCTGCTGGACCTCCATCACGTCACCCGCCTCCACCAAGTCAACACGTATTCATGGCACCCCGGCGCGCGCGGCCCGCAGGTTTACAAACTTTACGGCGCGACGGGCCTTGCCGACAATTTCAACGCCGAACCCAAAGGAAGCGCCGATCCGCAAAGCTTCGGCTGGAAATTGCTGGCGCAAGTCGATACTCGACCGAAACAAGGCGAAGGCGGCGGCCAATACGGTGTCAGTATCCGTAATTCCGCGGGGCCTCTGGGAGAATACCGGTATCTTCTCTTCGCTTGCGCGCCCACCGAAACGTCGGACATATTTGGCCATACTTTTTACAGCGAGATTGAAGCGCTGACCCGCGCGCCGTCCGCCCACCTCTTCGCCGCGGCCGCTACGAACACCGAGGCCAAGCCGTTCGTTGCGCATTCGGCGGACGGCCACTATGAAATTGTGATTGACTACCATGCCGCGCCGAATCTGGCCCAATGGGCGACGAACAAACTCGCGCCGGTCCTGGCGGAATGGTATCCGGCCATCATCGCCTTTTTGCCCAGCGACGGCTACGAGGCGCCGCAACGGTTTACCGTTGTCCTCAAGCCCGGCCGTGGCGTGGCCGCGACCAGCAGAACGCGCGTCACCGCCAACGCCACCTGGATAAAGGGACAGCTCAATGGCGAGGCGCTCGGCGCGTTGGTGCATGAGGCCGTCCACGTCGTGCAACAGTATGGCCGTGCGCGCCGTGACAATCCCCATGCCGCCGGCAACCCCGGATGGCTGACCGAAGGCATCGCCGATTATTTCCGTTGGTACAAGTATGAACCGAATAGCCACGGCGCCGAAATCACCCAGCGCACACTCGCTCGCGCCCGCTACGATGCCGCCTACCGTCCCACCGCCAATTTTCTGAACTGGGTCAGCGCCCGATACGACACTAACATCGTGCCCGAACTCAATGCCGCCATGCGCCAAGGCAACTACAGCACCAACCTCTGGATCGAACACACCGGCAAACCGGTGGAACAACTCGGCGCTGATTGGCTGGCGGACGTTAAAAGGAAGGTCGAAGCCACTGAGGCCCTGAAAGCCACTAAAGAACCCGCACGCTGACCTTATTGGCGCAGGTTTTTTAGAAATGACAGCAAATCGCGCAACTCGCCGGGGGTCGTGATCAGGCCCTCGGGCATCGGAGAGTGATTCTGCAATTGGCGCGAAACGATTTCTTCTTTCGACACGGTGCGCCGCGTCGCCGAGGGCAGGAGCAGTTCCACACTCTCCCCCGTTTCGGCGGTCAAAAGCCCGTCCACTTCCTCGCCGCTTTTAAGCTTCAAGGAGGTCCAGCGATAGAGCGGCAGGACGACCGTGTTGGGCACCATGACCGATTCGGCCAAATATGGAATATTGAAACGGCTGCCCGCGCCCGCCAGGCTCGGACCGCCGCTGCCGCCGTCGCCCGCCTGGATGGAATGGCATCGGTTGCAGCCGCGAGAGAGAAAAAGGTCGCGTCCCCGGGAAACCTTTCCTTTCTCCGCCTCTTTCGTCCAATCGAAATTCTGGAAAGCCGGAGGGAAATGGGTCGAGCTGGCGGGTTGCGAGCGCAACGGCGGGCGGCGCGGCCAAAAGTGCGAAGCCAGCCCGTATTGGGCCGCCATGTCTTCTTCCAGGCCGCGTTTTCGCATCAGCCGCAAGAAAAGGAGCGCCTGCTTGAGGACGTTCTTGTTCGTATCGAGCAAGCGACGCTCCAAGAGCGCGAGAATATTTTCTTCGTCCTCTGTCATAGTCAGCGCCTCCCACATGGACTTGGTCGAAAAAAAAGCGCCGGCGGCGGCCTGCGGCAAATCGTCGGGCCGGCTCGGACGGGCGAATTTGTTGGTCGCGTCGGCCAGCATTGAGCCGGTGGGGATGAACTTGCTCAGAGGCTGGCCGGTGGGCGGCAGCGTTAGGCGAAATCCAGCGGCCAGCGTGCCCACCATCCGCCGCCGTGGATCGGCCGATTCGCACAGCGCGGCTAATTGCCGGACGGATGCCCGCCGGGCCAGGAGCATCGCGGCCATCTGCCGCACATACGTCCCGTCCTCCCAATGGGCAGTTTGCGCCTCATTGGTGATTTCGTTCAACGTGCTCGCGGCCAGCGCCGCCACCCGCTCGAACTGTAGCGTGCCGCCTCGGTCGAACTCGCCGATCAGGGCTGCGTGACGCACCTGAGGATCCGCATCGCCGAGAGCGGCGGCGAACACATCACCCACGTCGCCAGCGCCAAATCGCGTCAGGGCGCGAATGGCGCTCAACCGAATCGCCGGCGTTCCATTCTCTGTCAAACGAATTAGTTTTGCGCGTGTCCCGGCGTCCTCGGCGGCAGCGGCCAGCCAGATCAAATGGCACGCCGCAGGCGATTGGGGATCGAACGAATTTAACCGCTGGGCGGCGGCGTGGAAAGCTTCACTTCCCCGGCGTGTTAATTCAATGTGGGCTCGATACCGCTGATCCCATGACGGCGACTCTAACTCCCGGAACAGCGCATCAAGCGTCGCTTGCGTTTCGTCGAAAGCGGCAAAGGGCGCATCGCGGACATCGTCCCGCTTGGTGACCATGAACAACCGGCTGTGATAGACCGGGGACTCTTCGTTATGTTCCATGTCGCAAGTGATGACGAAGAGCCGTCCGCCACGCCCGCTTATTATGTTCAACGGCCGCCCGGGTCCTTCGTCTTGCGGGACGAGAAATGGCTGTTCGTCTGTTTTAAAAGCATCGCCCGCCTTTTGCAGCGGATAGAAGGGAACCGTGCCATTGCCCCAGCGCGCGACGAAAAGGCAATCGCGATACTCGCGCGGCAAAAAGTCGTCATTGTAATAGCACATCCCTACCGGCACATAACGGCCCAGCTTGGGCGTCATGGTTTGCAGCAGGTCGGCGCGCCACGGTTGTTTTTC
>DASRLE010000278.1:0-18009 GCA_035648615.1 Saccharimonadales bacterium (SeqCode)
GCCGGGGATGTGGTCCGAGATGTTGAACGACCGCTCCTTCGAAGGCGTTACCAAGCTGTCCTCCTGGTGCTATTACGACGGCTCGCCCGATTTTTGTGATCGCCCATGGGACCGCAACCCGTCTTGGAGCTACGACAACGCTAATCCCTTCAACGGGCGATACTGTGTCCGGCTCAACGCGGAGCACGGCCATCGGGCGAGTTTGACGCAGTCGGGCTTGGCCGTAAAAAAAGGAATGGCCTGCAACTTTTCCGGCTACTTTCGCTCGGACAAAAGCCTGCCAATTACAGTTCTTCTCAAAACACGGCTTCCCGATGGCTCATGGCTGACCTTGGCCTCGGCCAAACTTCCCTCAGTCTCCGCTGATTGGCGAAAATATTCCGTCTCCCTGCGTTCCGCCGGCGAAACCGACCGCGCCGTTTTTGAGGTGGAAGCCGAAGGACAGGGGAAGGTTTGGGCCGACAAGCTTTCCCTTATGCCGAGTGACAATCTCCAAGGCTGGCGTCCTGATGCCATTGCCGCGATCAAAGACGTCCATCCCGGCATCATCCGCTTTGGCGGTTCGGTTTGCGACCCTGGCGGATACCGCTGGAAAAACGGCATCGGTGATCGTGATAGGCGCGAACCTTTTCCCAACAAAGTATGGGGCCGAATTGATTCCAACGACGCCGGCATCGACGAATTCTGCCAATTTTGCGAATTGACCGGCGCGGCCTCGCTGATCTGCCTGAGCTTTTCCGACGGGCCGCAAAACGCCGCCGACCTGATCGAGTATTGCAACGGCGACGCCCAGACACCATGGGGTTCCCGGCGCGCCGCCAACGGCCATCCCGCCGCCTACCGTGTGAAATACTGGCAAATCGGCAACGAAATCAGCGGCGACGACCAAAACTATCTGGCGAAGCTTCCGCTTTTCGCCTCCCTAATGAAAAAAGCCGATCCCAACATTTCCCTCCTCTCTTCCTTTCCCACCCAAAAGCTCCTCGCCTGCGACGGCGCGGATCTGGCCTTCATCGCCCCCCACCATTACACCCCCGATCTAGCCTCCTGCGACCAGGACTTCACCCGCCTTTCAAAAATGATTGACAGCACCCCCGGCTGCGCCGCCCTCAAAATCGCCGTGACCGAATGGAACATTTCCGGCGGCAACTTCGGCCTGATGCGCGGCAAATATCTGACCCTCGAAACCGCCCTTCTCAACGCCCGCTACCTGCACGTCCTGATGCGGCACTCCGACAAAGCCGAGATCGCCTGCCGCTCGAACATGGCCAACAGCCTCGGCTCCGGCATCATCGAAACCTCGCCCAGCGGCCTCCTCAAGCGCCCCAGCTACTACGTCATGCAACTCTACGCCCGCCACGTCCAACCCATCCCGCTCAAAGTCGAGCGAGGCAGCCAGGACGCCGCATCTCCCGACCTCTTCGCGTGCGCCTCCGCAGACAAAAAATCCGCGACAATTTTCGCCATCAACTCAACCCCGGCGCCCGTCGATTTCTCCTGGGAATTCACAGGCTTCGACCTTCCCCTCCACGTCATCAAAGCCGAAACCGTCTGCGACACCCAAAACGCCCGCCAATCTGACATTATGAACCATTGGGCAGCCCCCGACCGCGTCCGAACCGTCGCTCTGACCGCGACCGAAACCAAAATGACCTTGCCCGCACTCTCTGTAACGGCTCTGGAATGCGAAGCGCGATAACGTTGGGAGGCGGCTTATCCCGTTGCTGAGGTTTGTTGGTCAAGTGGCTGTTTCAGGAAGGGCGCTATGTCTGGGGTTAGCGTTCCAAAGATGGTAATTCTTGACCGCGAGGCGCTGAACGTGGCCGGGCAAGTCTTCATAGCATTTCCAGAACCGGCGCGTAGCTCTTGAAGTCATTCCTTGTCGGAAGGCCAGTCGCGAAGTGAACCAGC
This sequence comes from Saccharimonadales bacterium (SeqCode), assembly GCA_035648615.1. Taxonomy (GTDB): domain Bacteria; phylum Verrucomicrobiota; class Verrucomicrobiia; order Limisphaerales; family Palsa-1400; genus DASRLE01. The sequence continues at coordinate 1,912 of DASRLE010000278.1, forward strand.
TTGGCGTTCGGCGGCGGCTTCGTTGAAAAGAAAATCCAGCTTGCCGGCGGTCGAGTCACCCTCCATTTGCCGTTTCCAAAGATCGTGGTAGCGGGCGCTGACCCACAACGCCAGCCGGTCAAAGTCCGAAGGAGCCAGTTGCTCGGCAGCTTGTTCGATTTCTTCCACTGTGCTCACCGCGAGACGATGCGGAATTGGTTGAGTTCATTCAAGGGAGAAAGCAGGGACGCGCTCCGCCAGCCCAAGAAAGGATTATTTGTGGGTTTTTAGGAGCTTGGCTTGCTGGAGGAACTTAGCCTGACCCTCATCTGTTTCCGGTTTCAAAGCGTGATTCGAATCCTCCGGAGACCCGATTTCCTGTTGCGGCGGCGTGAGCGGTGTCGGCGAGGTGAATTTGAGTCATCGTGCGTGCGGGGAACCCGGACTCTTGCGGGAGGAACGTCATCTTATCGTGGGTTGGCTGCCAGGAAAAGGTCCCGTGGACGGGTGGCGTGGTGGAGAAGGCGGCTTCCACGCTCGCGGTGTCCATGGGCTGGCTGAACTGAATCACAATCGGCGAGGCGCGCGCAATCTTGCGTGAGTCGTGAGGGGGAGAAATAGCTACTACAACCGGGTCGAGCGGCAACATCTGGGATTGGGCGATGAAGATCTTGGCGGAGGTCGCTGGCACGGTGAGGGGAGGGGTCTGCGAGCTGGCTAAAACGGTGATGGTTTCAGGCAGATCGAGTAAGTTCACTAACTTCGTCCCGGGCGGGTTCACGGTTGGGCAAGCGGGAAGGGTTTGGCTGGCGGCGGCGGTGTTGAAGACCACTAAAACTTCCTGCGCTCCATGACGCCGCGCATAGGCGAAGAGTCCGGGGCCGCTGGCGTTGCTGTAGAGGATGGATTGGACGCCGGTTTGCAGCGCTGGGGACAGGCGCCGGAAATTGTTCAGCTTGGCGACGAGTTGGAAGAGCGGGTGCGTCATGTTGAAGTTATCGCCGAGCGACGGCCCCCACTCGAATTGGCCGGGGAACATGTCTTCGCGGTCGTAGGGGTCTTTGCCGCCGTTGAAAGCCTGCTCCGTGCCGTAATATAAGCAGGGAATTCCGCGCGCGGTGTAGAGAAAGGCCAGCGCCACTTTAAGGCGGTCCAGGTTATTATTCGCCCAACGAGAACTTAAGAAACGCGGTTGATCGTGATTGTCCAGAAAGGTAACGAGCCGCATTTGGGCGGACGGATCGTAATTGACCGAGACTGCGGCATAATGATCGGCAAGTTGTTTGGTGTTGCCATCGGCGCGGCCAAAGACGGAATTGATTTTGAAATAAAGGGTGTAATCCAATACCGAATCGAGCTTGAAGGGTCCGCCACCCATCGCTCCGGTGTAGGAACCGCATTTGGCATCGGATTGGTGCGGCACTTCGCCGAACATGAAAAAATCCGGCTTGCCTTGCGCCGCCGCAAACGCATGAATGGCCGGGCACCAGGTTTGCCAGAATCCCATCTCCACATGCTTGACCGTATCGACGCGGTAGCCGTCGAAGCCAGCTTGCTCGATCCAATACTCGTATATCTTGCTCATTTGAGTTCGGACATAGTCCGTCTCGGTTCTGAAATCATCCAGGCCGCTCAGTTCGCCCAGTTCAACCTGAGTGGAGTCCTTGTAATTCTGGATATCGCCCTGGTTGTGAAAAAGGTTGGTCAGCGCTGGATTTGCGGCGTTGAGATCGAAGGGCGGGGGATATTGCCGCGCGGCATTACGAAAGCGCAGTTTGTAACCCGCAGGCGGATACTTGAAGGCAGGATAACCCGCCTCGCCGCTGTCAATTAAATCGCCGCCGTGATTCACTACGATGTCGTCAATGACCAGCAGCCCGCGCGCGTGCGCAGATTGGATAAGGTGTTGTAAATCCGCCAGGCTGCCCCAGTGCGGATCGACTTTGTAAAAGTCGCGCCCGGCATAGCCGTGAAATTCGCCCCGCGCATTCAAAACAACGGGCGAAATCCAGATGGCCGTCGCGCCCAGCGCCTTGATGTAATCCAGTTTTTGTTCGAGGCCCTTGAAATCGCCGCCGTGAACCGACGTGCCCCTGTGACCCGCCGGGTCGTAATTGCCATCGGCATTGTTGTTCGACGGATCGCCGTCATAAAAGCGATCGGTGACGACTTGGTAAATGCTTTGGGACTGCCAAACGACATTGGAAACGGGCGCGGCTTTCCCTCGCCCGAGGAATAAACCGAACCCTATCGCGATAGTGGCGAAAGCCCAGCGCAGCCGTTTTGGCCCAGGAAACATATTAGTCGTCTTGCGTCATTTGCCATGAGGCGTCCCTTTTTCGGCGAATTCCAGCGCGACGTCAAGCGTGTCCATAAACTCTTTGACTCTGATGGGCTTGGTCAAATAGCGAAAGAAGCCCGCCTCCAACCCGCGCTCGATGTCACGGGGCATGGCATTGGCGCTGAGGGCGACAATGGGGATGTGCGCCGTGGTGGGATCTTCACGCAAGATTCTCATGGCATCAATGCCGCTGATTCCGGGCAGATTGATGTCCATTAGAATCACCTCCGGCTGCGAGACGCGGGCCATCTCGACGCCGAGAGTGCCGTTGACCGCGCCCAGCAAGCGAAGGTCGGACCGCTGGGCCATCAATTTTTCCACCAGCATCATATTCGCCGGGTTGTCCTCGACGTAGAGCAGGGTGCGCCGCCGCGCCCCCGGGAGTTGGGCCTGGACCACCACGGCCGATTCGCCGCTTTCAATCGCAACGGTGGGCGCGGTGGTCAAAAGCAACTCGATCCAGAACACGCTGCCCACTCCAACCGTACTTTCCACGCCGATAACGCCTCCCATCAGTTCAACCAGTCTTTTACTGACGACCAGGCCAATGCCGGTGCCCTCCTCGCTACGGGCCTCCTGCCCGAGGCGATTGAAGGATTGAAAAAGCTGCGCCAGATTGTCTGGAGAAAGCCCCGCGCCGGAGTCCGTGACACTGATGCGAATGCGCTCTGGATGAGTGGAGGCGCACTTCACTTCGACCGTCCCTCCCTTGCGATTGTATTTGATCGCATTGGAAATCAAGTTGATGAGCACCTGCTTCGCCCGAGTCCGATCGACTTGGACAAAGCAGGGAATGTCCAACTGGGGAAAGGTCATGCTGATGCCGCGTTGCTGCGCCTGCGGTTCCATCATGGCCTGGCATTCAGAGATGATTTCCGCCAGGGCCACAGGTTCGGGGGAAAGAGAGACTTTGCCAGATTCGACGACGGCCAAATCCAGGACTTCGTTGATCAACTTGAGCAGATGCCAGCCGGCCTGCAAAATCTGGGTGATGCTTTCCTTTTGAGACGCCGTCGGCAAGGGGGCGGTTGCCTCCAGCAATTGCGCGAAACCGAGGATCGCATTCAAGGGGCTGCGAAGCTCATGGCTCATACTGGAAAGGAAATCCGACTTCGCGAGATTGGCTTTCTCGGCGGCGAACTTGGCGCTCTCCAGTTCGACGTTCGTTTCCTGGAGGGCCTGCTCGAAACGCTTGCGCTCCGTGACATCGCGCGCGGCGGCGAACACACCCTGCAGCTTCCGGTCCCGGTCGTAGAAGGTGGTGGCGTTATAGGAGACGACTGTTTTTTTGCCATCGCGGGCGCGCGCCGTCAGCTCATAGTCCGTCACCTTTTTCGCGCTGAGCACCAGCTTGATCGCCGCCTCCGCCCGCTCGGGATCGGTGAAGTAGCTTTTGAAAGGCGCGCCGATCAATTCATCCCGCGTGCAGTCGGTCAGCGCTTCCATTTGTTTGTTGACGTCGGTGATAATGCCGAGCGGATCGGTCGTCATCAATGCGTCGATGTTGGATTCGATGAGAGACCGCGTGTAGAACTGCTGATCGCGCAAGCGTTGATCCAGCTTTTGCTGTTCTGCTTCGACCTGTTTGCGCGCCGTGTTGTCCGTGCCGATCAAAAGGTAGCCGATGATGCCTCCCTGGGCATCACGCAAGGCCGTGACGGAGACCACAGCGGGAAAACGGCTGCCATCCTTGCGAATGTAAGTCAGTTCATAAATATCTTCGATGCCGCGCGAGGCCTTGAAGACCAGCGCCTCGAAGCCTGGAGTGATGGGCGTGGCCAGTTCGGCGCTCAACGCCTTGGCCCGGGCGATCAGTTCCTGCGAATCGGAAATATCGGCGGGAGTGATGGTGTTCAACACTTCGGCGGCGGCATAGCCCAGCATGCGCTCGGCGCCGACATTGAACAATTGAATGACTCCTTTTTCATCGGTCGCGATGCTGGAGAAATTCGCGCTGTTAAAGATGGCGCTCTGCAAGGCTCCCGCTTTGAGGAGCGCTTCTTCCGCTCGTTTGCGCGCGCTGTTGTCCGTCCCGATCAGCAGATAGCCGATGATGCTGTCGCGCTCGTCGCGCAGGGCGGTGACCGATACGACGGCGGGAAAGCGGCTGCCGTCCTTTCGGATATAGGTCAGTTCGTAAATGTCCTCAATCCCGCGAGAAGCTTTGAAAACCAAGGCCTCAAAGCCCGGCTTAATCAAAGTCCCAAGCTCCTGGCTCAACGCTTCGGCGCGGGCGATCACTTCCTGCGGATCGGAAATGTCGGCGGGAGTAATCTTGTTCATCACATCGGCGGCGGCGTAGCCCAACATGCGCTCGGCGCCGACATTGAAAATCTGGATGACGCCCTTTTCGTCGGTGGCGATGCTGGAGAAGTTGGCGCTGTTGAAAATCGCGTGCTGCAAGGCGCCCGCCTTCATCAAGACCTCTTCGCGCCGACCTTCAGTGACGGTTTGCACTCCGGCGGGTTCGCCGTTGGAAGGACCTGTTGGTTTCATGTGAGTTTTACCTCTTTACGAGACGCTTTCGGCGAGTTGGTGTTTGACACACGCAGCCACGTCCGACAGAACGACCGGTTTGGCCAAAAAGGTAAATCCGCCGCGCCGCCCGCCGCTGGCCTCGAGTTCTGCTTTGGTGATCGCCGCGGTCAGAAAAATAATTGGCACCGCTTTCAATTTTGGACTGGCCTGAAAACGGATGGCCAGTTCCCCGCCATCCAGGTCCGGCATCATGACATCAAGCAAGATTAAGTGCGGCTGAAACTCCTCGGCGGTGGAGATGGCGGCATTGGCGTCATTTTCCTCTCGCACCACGTAATCATTAGTCTGTTCGAGGTAAAGTTTGAGCAGCCTGGTGTTGCGGGCCAAATCGTCCACCACCAGGATGCGTTTCTTCTCCAGTTTTGTTGTATTCATAAGGTAGTCATGCTGGCATTGCCTTGGCATGTTACCATTGGCCCAGAGCCTTTTGCTATGGGGTGTACCCCCCTTGTTGAATTTCTTAATAGCGGGGACTCAGGGGTTGCCCGATTGGGCTTTCTTTTGAAATAGTTTTGCTAATTAATCAATTCGCTCAAAGGTATAAATAATGTTTGAAACACCCAAGGCCCTGTCACTGGTTCAGGCCCTGAAATCCGCCCGCGAAACCCGCCGGGTCGAGATCGGTTGCGCCCTTCTGGAACGCGCTCCAGATCTGTTTCGCGAACAATTTGGAGAACGTCCGGCTATCATCGTTGCGGATGGGAATACGTTTGCGGTCGTCGGCCAAACCGTTTGGGAGGCGTTTCGTTCGGCGGGACACAGATGTTTCGATTCGTTCATTTTTCGCGATCCCGCTTTGTATGCTGAATACAGCTATATGATGGAATTGGAGGCCGCCCTTGGACAGGACAACGCGATTCCCATCGCGGTAGGTTCGGGCACAATTAACGATTTGGTGAAGTTGGCCGCTCATCGCCTCCATCGCCCCTACTTGAGCGTGGCCACCGCCGCCTCGATGGATGGCTATACGGCATTCGGCGCTTCGATCACTTTCAATAATTCCAAGCAGACATTCAGTTGTCCCGCGCCAGCCGCGGTGTTGGCCGATCTGAATACAATTTGCGTCGCGCCCTCCGCGATGAACGCGGCCGGGTATGCAGACTTGATTGCCAAAAAAACCGCCGGCGCGGATTGGCTGCTGGCCGACGCATTGGGCCTCGAACCGATTGATCCTCTGGCATGGGACATAGTGCAAGGCGGGTTGTCCAGCGCCCTGGCCAATCCCGCCGGAGTGCGATACGGCGAGGTGACGGCCATTGGCCAATTAACCGAGGGCTTGATGTTAAGCGGCCTGGCGATGCAATGCGCTAAATCAAGCCGTCCGGCCTCGGGCGCCGAGCATCAATTCAGCCATTTGTGGGATATGCAACATCACACTCACCGTGGCCGCGCCCCGTCACATGGGTTCAAAGTGGGCATTGGCGCGCTGGCCGTGACCGCCCTCTACGAATGGCTTCTCGAACAGCCGCTTGACCAACTCGACGTGGAACATTGCTGCGCCCTTTGGGCAAAAAACGCCGGTTGGGAACCGCGCATCAGTCAACTATTCAGCAACCCCGAACTAGCGAAAGTGGCGTGGCAGGAAACTTGCGCCAAGTCATGCAGCCCTGAAGAGTTGCGCGGACAACTCGAGTGCCTGCGTGTGGCATGGCCGTCCTTGCGTGATCGTTTGCGCGGCCAACTCCTGCCGTTCGGCGAATTAAAACAACGCCTGCAATCCGTGGGCGCGCCCGCCGAACCGGAACAGATTGGAATTTCCCGCGCCGTTTTGCGCGAAAGTTATTGGCGGGCTTTTTTTATCCGGCGGCGATTTACGGTTCTCGATTTGGCCGTTCGCGCCGGTTTGCTGGACGATGCCCTACAACAGATTTTCGGCTCCGATCCCAATACCGACGGGACTCGTTACTTCGAGTTGATCGCCCCCTAATCTTCGGATCTCCGCTTTAATTGCTCCTCGAATTGCTCCCGTGGGATCGAGGTTGCGGGATCGCGTTGGTGCGCTTCGATGCGCGCTGTAGTGAGAGTTTGTCGCCGGCGCTCAACGGGTCAGCATCGTCGTCCCAGCCATCTCCATCCGGTTCGGCGAGTTTTAGGCGAATTTCTTCCCGATCGCGTTTGGTCAGATTGGGCAGTTCGTCAAGAATTTCGGACGCACTCATGCCTGGAAAATAAAACACCGAGCAGGCGGGCTGGGAACGATATCCGTTGTTTTCAGAGCGGGACTTGTCAAGACAAGAAACCTGAATTTAACCACAGAGAGCACAAAGAGCGCAGAGATACATATCCGTTTGTTTTTCTATGCGCTCTTTGCGCTCTTTGTGGTTGATTGTTCCATCTCCAAACAGTTGAAACGCGTGCATTTTGTAGGGGCTGTCCTTTGCGCGGTTTAGCCGCCATAAACCAGCCGGTCGATTTGCCGGTCCGTTAGCGGCTTGGCAGATGACCGTCAAACCGGATGTTTCCTTGATCTCTAGAATTTTTCGGGCATTTTTGGTTTAGGATGGCGGTCTATCGGATAAACGTTTGATGAGATGGGCCGCTCGAATCGTCTCACTTTGGCGGCGACCCGAAGTGAGCGTGTAAAACTGGGAATCGAATTCAAAACTTGAACTGGCGAATCATATTGTTGGCTGCGGTGGCATTGGCCGGATGCACCGTGGGCCCGGATTATCACCGGCCGGCGGCGGTGAGGTCCCAGCCGATGCCCGTAGCTTTCACCCTCGATGGAGTGGCTTGGAATGCCGCTCAACCTTCGGCCGACCAGCCGCGCGGCCCATGGTGGACGGCTTTTGGCGATGCGGAGCTGAATCAACTCGAGGAGTTGGCGGCGCGCGAAAACCAGACGTTGGCCGGCAGCATTGCGGCGTTGACTCAGGCTAGGGAGTTGGTCCAAGAAGCGCGGTCCCAGTACTTTCCCCAAGTGGCGGCGGCTCCTTCTTATTTCCGTGAACGGACGAGCTTCAACGCGCCGTCCGATGGCCTCCCTGCCGGCCATGGATATTCGTATAATCTTTTCACGGCGCCTCTCAATTTAAGCTGGGAAATAGATTTGTGGGGCCGGGTCCGCCGTTTGACCCAAGGAGCCAAGGCGCGAATGTCCGCCGCCGAGGATGATCTGGAGTCGCTCAAGCTTCTGTTGCAAGCGGACGTGGCTCAGGACTATTTCACCCTGCGCTCCCAGGACACGGAAATCCAATTGCTGATCGATTCGGCGGATGCGTATCGGCGGTCTCTGGACTTGACAGTCAATCGCCGCAAGGGCGGCGTCGCGACCGACTTGGATGTCTCGCAAGCCCAAACCCAGCTTCGCACGACCCAGGCGCAGATTCCCGCCTTGAAACTGCAACGCACCCAATTGCTGCACGCCATCGCCACGCTCTGCGGCCAGCCTGCCCCCGGGTTCGAACTGCCCAAGCAACCGGCCCTGGCCTTGCCAGCCATGCAAGTGCCCGGGATGCTGCCGAGCAAATTACTGGAGCGCCGCCCGGATGTCGCCGCAGCCGAACGCCGGGTCGCAGCGGCCAATGCCGACATCGGCGTCGCCCAAAGCGCATTTTATCCGAGCCTGACCATCAACGGCGACCTTGGCCTCCAGTCCGTCAACGCGGGTACTTTGTTCAGTTGGCCGAGCCGGGTTTGGGCGGTGGGACCGTCGGTGAATCTGCCGCTTTTTACCGGGGGATATAACCGGGCGCAATTGGCGGCGGCGCGAGCGGCCTACGATCAAACTGTGGCGAATTACCGGCAAACGGCGCTGGGCGCATTTCAGGATGTCGAAGACCAGCTTTCCGCCCAACAGCTTCTGGCGGCGCAATTGCAGGGGGAAAACGCCGCGCTGACTTCGGCGCAACTTACTTTGGAGATTGCCAATAACCGTTACAAAGCAGGCTTGGTCACCTATCTTGAAGTGATCACCTCCCAGAGCGCGGCGCTGGACCTGCAACGCGTCGTCGTGCAACTGGAAGGGGAACGGCGCGTGGCCGCAGTGACACTGGTCAAGGCTCTGGGCGGCGGGTGGGACTAACGTTTCAACCGCATGGCATCAATGGTGGGAAGGGGATCCGTTTTTCGGCGCGCGCTGAGCGATTGATGCAGCCGTTCCGAGGTCGCCAGCCAAAAACTCGCTTCCGCGTCCCATCGGGTCAACGCCGTGCCCAGTCGGTAGGGCGTGCTTTCTTCCAGCCATGCCTCGCGATAGGGTTCGCGCAACCCGGTGATGGCGTCGAGGAGATCGGCCAGCATTCCGTGATCTTGCGCGTTCATTTCGATCCCCAGGAGAAGCGAGAGCAATTCCGGATCGCGTTTCACATCGCGAAAATAGCCGGCCCATTCCACGGCATAGAGGCTCTTCATCCCCAAGTAATCGAAGAGCCGGGCGGCCATCATCAGGCTGTTGAGGGTTGGATCGGACGGCGCTAATTGGATCGCGCGGCTCAGGCGCTCTTGCGCATTCTCGGCCAGCAACCGCGCTTGGCGCAGGGCGGCCTGATTCGTTTCCAGCCGCGCCAAATGGCCGGGCGTGAGCGGATCTCCCCAGAACCCGTGCTGGGTTGTATTGTGCAAAATGTCTTCGAACATTTCTTCGACGGTGGACAATTGTTCCAAAGCCGGCGCCACTTCCGCCGCCACCGCCGGGGGATAAATCTGCGCGCAGTAATCGGCGAAGAAACGGTTCGTGTCGAGCGGTTCGGCTTGCCAGCCAGCCGCCGCCCCAAAAGCCAGCCCCGGCAATGACTCCCGGTACAAAGATTGCGCGGCATCGGTCCAACCCGTGTTCAGCACACCGAGGGTCTTGGAGCGTTTGCCGGCGGCAATGAGGCCGTTGATGTTGATGAACGAGCGATGGTAATCAGGAAAAATTTCATTCCAATTCCAGATCGCTGGCGTGACCATGGTGGGCAGTCCGGCATCCGCCCAGGGCTTGACGTAACGGTCGTAATTGGTTTGCGCTTCATAGACCCAGGGCGCGGCAATAACCCCGTGAGGCAATTGCCCCATCAGCTTGGGATGATCGGCCAGGGTGCTGGCGCTGTTCTCAATGTCGGCCCAGAACAAGATGCGCTTGCCGCGTTGTTGCGCGTGTTCGGCCACATGCCGAAGAACCTCGACGAAGCCCTCGTAAGGGTCTTTGCCGGGAGTGACCCCAAGTTTCCCGAGCGCCCACGGTTCATCGAAACCCACATGGCACCAAGGACTGGAGAAGAGCCGCAGGGTCTGATCGAGCAGGTCGTCGATCACAGCCAGGGCCTGCGGCTGGCGCGGGTCAAATTCATCGCCGTAGCGCGGCAGGCCGAGTCCGGCGAATTTCTCGACGCGAAACAGATCGTGCATGTGTCCGTACAACTCCATGCACGGGACGACATCGATGTGCCGCTGGCGCGCGTAGTCAATCAACTGCCGAATTTCTTCGCGCGAATAGCGGGCGTCGGGATTGACCAATTCGTAGCCCTGCCATTCGATGTTCATCTCGGAGTAAAAGTAATATTGGTTGGCCTTGAAGCGCGCCAGCCAGTCCAGTTGCCGCTTGATCTCAGAGACGCGCAGCAATTGCCCATGGCTGAAGTCCATCATAAACCCGCGATAGGCCAGCGCCGGCCAGTCATGCACCTTAACCACCGGCAACGCAGTTTGGCCGCCTTCGCCCTCCACCATTTGCAGCAAAGTTTGGACGCCGTAAAACAATCCGGCCGACGACGGCGCGCGAATCTCGGCCCCGCTCGTGGTCACTTCGATGGAATAAGATTCGCGGGAATCGGGGCCGGCGGTTTCGTTATCGGCCGGGACATCAGCGCCGTCCCCGGTTCTGCGCAGAACGATGGCGGGGCCGTCTTTGCCAAGAGTCGCCGGCAGCCGCGCGACTAATTGCGCCGCCGCAAAATCGTCTGCGGGGCTGGCCGTTCCTTCCACTCGGACGCTCATGGCCCGCAACGGCAGGGTTCCTTCGCCGTAAGCGATCTGTTGAGGCAGGGGCAAGAGAGGCCGGTGCTCCGCCGAGGCCGAGATAATCCATGCCAAATAAACGGCAGCGCCCGCTACGCGAGTGAGCATCGTACTCATCGCAGCAAAGGTTCCTCAATGCGCTTGCAGGCCTCGATCCGCAGTTGGCCGTCATGGCCGTAACGCAGCTCAATGACCCAATTGAAAACGCTCGCAGGCCATTTGCCGCCGGGCAGGAGCGTGGCCGGATCCGCGCCGAGCGCGGTCAGCAGATCCGGAATTGCGGTGTGATGCCAGCAGATCAGCATATTTGCACCCTGCGGCTTGGAGCGAAGCGCATCGGCCAGCTCCTGGAAATCCTTGTCCTTAAACCGCGTGTCAAGTGGAAGATTTAGCGCGCGGCCCAACGGAGTAAGAGTCAGCCGCGGCCGGTGGCTGTTTTTGGAATCCCTTGCCGCAAAAAGATGGTCCAGCTTCACCGCCTGCCCGTCGATTTGGAATGTTTTGAAGTACGCGGCGTAATCATCTGCGCGTTGAAACCCAGCCGCCGTCAGTTCAGCGCCGCTCTCGGGTTTCTCCGCGTGGCGAATGACCAGAACGACGGCATCCTGCAGCGGCGAAGGGATGGGTGCGGCGGGGCAGGGGAGGGCCGCTGCCCACCACACAGTGGCCCCGAGCGAAAGGCGTTGGATCCAAGAGATTTTCATTAACGTCGGCCTCGAAGGCTACGATTTGCTCTTCCGCCCGACAAGCTCCGACTTTTCCGCGCTGCGCGCCGTGCGGATTTTTTTTCTGGATTGGCGGACGCAAGGGTGCTACGTTCTTGGTCATTCGCAATTCAACCCCGGAAAACAGATGTTAAAACAGATTCACACTCTCTGCGCGCGCCCCATCTTCTCAACTGCCGCCGCCGCGGCTCTTTTCGTGGCCATGACCCGCTCGATGTCGGCTCAGGACATTTGGACGGGCGCCGATGCGGCCCACAGTACCAACTGGACGGATGGCACCAACTGGCAGGCGGGGAGTGCGCCGCTGCCGTTCGATGCGCTCACTTTCTCTGGAAGTGTTGTCGCCAATCGCAATAATTTTACCAATGGCGCCGCCTTTGATGGCATTACCTTTGGCGGGCCCGGCGCCTTCAATCTTTCCGGCAACAGCATCCTGCTTTCCGGCAATTCCACCGGTACCAACAATGCCGTCTCTAACAATTCCGGCATCGGCCAGGCGGTGGGGCTGAATCTGAACGTGGATTGGGGCTATTACACTTTTACCGGAAATAATTCCCCGGGGCTCGCTCTCAACGGCGCCCTCACCCTGAATCCCGGCGCCGTCGCCTTCTTCGATCCCTTTGTCACCTCGACCTCGTTGACCAGTGACAGCACCGGCTTGATTTCTGGTTTGGGCGGCGCCGGCCTGATGTCCAGCGCGGGGGTCGCCACAGGTTTGGCGGCCATTAGCGCCGGGGTCATTCAGCCCTATAACGGCTACACCATGGTGGCGGCAGGCGGGACCCTCCCTTCGGCGGCGGCTGATAATATTGAACTCAATTCCGGCGGCGCTTCGTCCCTCTATACCATTGGCAGCACGACTGTCAATACGATTACCTCGACCCAGGCCGGCAATAGCGCCGGCGGCTCCATTGATACCATTACCAATACCGGCCTTCTGACCCTGGGTAGCAACGGCGGCATCTATGTGCTCGCTTCATCGGCAGGGTCGAAGACTAACTTCATCCTTACCGGCGGCAATCTCACGGCAGGCACAGTCGGCGCGCCCGCCAACTTTGTTTTTGCGGTGAACGGCACCACGTCCGCCAATCAGGCGCAGATCAGTTCGGTGATTCAGGATAACGGAACGGGTGGCCCGGTGACGGTTATCGCGACCGGAAATGGCTCGAAATTTTTCAACAAAGCCAACACTTACACTGGCGGAACTTATATAACTCAAGGCCAGCTTCAATTGAGCGCCCTTACTGCCGCTGGCACTGGTCCCGTTTACGTGGCTGCCGGCGCAAGCGCGGTCACAGCCGCGGGTGGAACGATTTCCAATAATTTCTATCTCAGCCCCGGTCTGGGCGATGTGAGCGGCTCCGGCAGCATTGTGAGCGAGGGAGCGCTGGCGTGGAACAATAACGGAACGTATGCCGGCCAGATAACTGTTCTTGGCCCGCCCGCGACGACCGGGCACGGCAGTAGAATTTCAGGCAATGTAACCGGCGGTACGCTGACTATCTCGGGCCAAATCACGGGCCCTGGAACCTTCGAGCTCGGCGGCGCTCACACCGCAACCTATACTCTTGCGAATACGAACACCAATGCTCTCAACAACTGGCAAGGCGGGCTGATATTGAATGCCAACACGGGGGTTGCTGTGAATACCGACCTCAAAATGGGAGCAAACAACCAGATACCTAATGGCGCCAATGCAGGGAATATGATTCTAATCCCGGCCAAAACGGGGGTTTACGCACGAGTGGATCTGAATGGATTCAATGCCACGATCAATGGTTTAATTTCATCCTTCGCCGACGCGGAAGCGCAGATTGTGGACTTTGGAAGCACGAATTCCACCTTGACCTTCGGGGCCAACGACGCCACCGCCTCGTTCGCCGGCAGTTCCACGGACAGTGGCAGCGGGAAATCGCTCAGCCTGGTCAAAATTGGCGCGGGCACTCAAACTTTCACCGGCAATTTCACGAATAGCGGCAACGTGACGGTGAGCAATGGCACCCTGGCCTTTCAAGGAACAATGACCGTCAGTCCGAACATCGTCGTTGCTTCCGCGGGTACATTCGATGCCAGTCAAGGTGCCAATGGCGGCTTTACCGTAGGCGCTAATCAAACCCTCTCCGGCACTGGCACGGTCGTGGGATCGACGGTCATAAACGGCAGCATTGCGGCAATCATGGCGGTGAGCGGAGCTACGACTAACATCGGAATTTTGACTAACAACGGCAGTCTGACCATCAATGGCGGCGCGACGAATATCTGGTATGTTAATAACGGCAGCGGCACGGCAGGTTCCGGTTGGAGCGAAGTGGTCCTGACCAATGGGCAACTCACTATTGGAGCCAGCGATGCCACGCCGATTCACCTTAAAATCGTTTCCCTCGATTCCACCGGCGAAGCTGGCAACGCCACCTTCAATTCCAGTGTCAACCAAAGTTGGATCCTCGTGCAGTCGAGCAACGCCATCGCCGGGTTTACTGATCCATTGCAGTTTGTCATCGATACTTCCGCCTTCGCCAATCTGCCGGGCGGTAATTCTCAATTCAGCGTCGCTCCCGATGCCTCCGGCAAGAATTTAGTCTTGTCCTTTAGCAGCGCCCATGTTCTTGCCAACTCATTGGTCAACCAAACCAATAATGCCGGCACAACCGCCGTCTTTACCATCTCGGCCACCGGCGCCACTCCCATTACCTATCAATGGATTCAAGGAGGCTCGTCCGTCCTGGTCAATGGCGGGTCCAGCGCGAGCGGCGGATTGGTCACTATCACCACCAACGGCCCGGGAACCACGAGCACATTGACGATTGCCAATGTGCAGGACGCCGATGCCGGACTTATCACGGTGAATGTGACGAATCATGCCGGCGTCTCGGGCAGTTCTGCGGCGACACTCGCTATTATTGATGCTCCCATCAACCCGAATGTGACGCAAACCACTCAGTCAGTTTATGCGGGGGGAATCACTTACTTTACAGTGACGACAGGCGGCACCGGTCCATTCAATTACGTCTGGAGTTTTAACGGAGTGCCGTTAAGCAATGGCGCGGGCATTAGCGGCGCCAATTCCGCGACCCTCGGGGTCGATGCCTCTCCGTCTGCGGTGGGAAGTTACAGCGTCGTGGTGAGCAACCCGGCGGGCAGCGTCGCCAGCGGTGGGTATGTCATCACTCCGGTGAGGAGCGTGCCGAACCAGGTCATCTATGAGCCATTCAGTTCTTATGCAGTCATGGGCGGGCCCACCGCTCCCTACACATGGCAAGGTGTGACAAATCTCTACAATCAGCAAACCGGCGAGCCTGCCTATTGGTACCATTATTCGGGCAATCGTGTGAGCATGGTTATTTACGCCAACATCTTCCCTTACACCACCCTCAATGGCCTGCCTGGGTATCCTTGGCCCGGCTTGGCTGGCAATAGTCCCAACTGCATGGATCATGTGGTCAGTTCGTCGGCGACGGATAACGATCACTTGCAATTTTCCCAGAGCGGTTACAATCCCGGTCAATCCGTTTATTTTTCATTCCTCCTGACCTGCGACAACTTAGGATCGGCCAACGTGAGTGATTGCATTGCGGCCTTTTGCAGCTCCGATGACGGCACTTCTTTTAATCTCAAACTGAGCACCCAAATCCAGACCGATGGAAGTTACTGGCTGGGTCTCTCCAAAGGAGGAGGAGTCTCAGGAAACCAGGGGGTCGATGCGAATACCCTTTGGGCGACCAATTTTCAAGCCGACGAGCCTGTTTTCGTCGTCGGCGTTTATCATATTAACTCCGGTGCGCTCACCAATACCGATGACACGGTTTCGATGTGGTTCGATCCAACGAATTCTTCCTTCGGCACCACCAATGTCCCGAGTCCAAGCCTGGGTCCTACGACTTCCGGCGCGGTCAATTCAGCCATCCACAACTTTGCGATCCATGGTGTTCAATTGCCGGGCAACCGCTATTTCTCCGACTTGCGCATCGGCACCACTTGGGCTTCCGTAACGCCGGCCTCCGCCCCAAGCCTTACTCTGACCAATGTCGGCACTTCTCCGGGCCAGGTTGCTGTCTTGACCAGCCAGAACGCCGGCAACCCGGTCGTTACTTACCAATGGTACTTTAATGGCACTAACAAACCGGCCCTGACTAACGGCCCAAATCCAAATCACGATGGTTCCGTCATTAGTGGCGCATTCACGGGGAGCCTGACCATTAGCAATGGGACAACGGCCGAGTTGGGTACTTACACAGTCGTCGGCACCAATACCGAT
Organism: Saccharimonadales bacterium (SeqCode); assembly: GCA_035648615.1. Classification (GTDB taxonomy): domain Bacteria; phylum Verrucomicrobiota; class Verrucomicrobiia; order Limisphaerales; family Palsa-1400; genus DASRLE01. The sequence goes on from DASRLE010000278.1 coordinate 17,690, forward strand.
CCAGTGACCAGCCGGATCCTCCTCGGCAGCGCATCGGCCACGCTCAGTTATCTGTCGCCGCCCTTGGCCGTCGCGTTCCTTACTAACAACGTCGTTATTTCGTGGTCCACCAATTTTCCCGCATTCACGTTGGAACAAGCTGCGGCCCTGGCGCCACCCGTAAGTTGGCAAATTGTTCCCACGAACACCTACGTTATCAGCGGAACGAATAACACCGTCACGGTCAGCCCAACCGGCATCAGTCGATTTTTCCAATTAATTGGGCCGTAAGGCCCTTCCCCATCCTAATCCTAATCTTAATCTTAATCTTAATCTCTTCA
>DASRLE010000279.1:0-8408 GCA_035648615.1 Saccharimonadales bacterium (SeqCode)
AACTTGTTCACGCGCATCAATCATGGAAATGCCTTTTCTTTCGGTTGTCTAATAATTTACGGTCCAATAGCTCCCTTTTGCGCCAAAAAGGCCACCTTGGGGCAGCCGTAAGACCCATTCAGTAGGGAGTCCGACGCACTCTAACACCACATATGGTGGTAGCAAGACATTTTTGAAAAAAAAGTTATCCTCTGCCGTTTTTCCCGAAAATATGCCATTTTTGGGCCAAAAACACGAGAATCTGCCCGCCCTTGTGAATAAGAAAGTAGGGCCGGTGAACAACTTTTTCGATTATTTGGCGCGACGAACCTGCCGTTTAGCCGTCGGCTGGCCGACGATGGAACGGCCTCGCCTGACCGGGTGCCGGTTTTGGCTCGGAACGCTCTGGGAACGGCCTTCGCGAAAGGGCCGACGACGGATGGATTCAATGGTCTTGGTTCGTTCTTTACCGGCCAGCACAATGGGGCAGCCTTCGTAGCCGAAAGCCTTGCGCATTTCCCCCGCCAAATATTTTTTGTATTGGTCGGAAAACAAATCCTCGCGGTTGACGAATAAGAGAAAAGTGGGCGGCGATTGCCGGACTTGCGTGGCGTAAAAGAATTTCAAGCGGTGGCCGGCCGAACTGACCGGCTGGCGGCGTTCGATGGCGTCGTGCAGGGTGCGATTGAGGATGGCGGTCGGAACCTTTTGGCGCAATTGCGCGGTGACGTAGCGAATCGATTCGAGCAGGCGGTCAAGATGAAAGCCCGATTTGGCCGAGGTGAAAATAACGGGCGCGTAATCGAGGAAAAACAAATGTTCCTGCACCCATTCGGCAAATTCGCCCAGGCTGGTCAGCGGCTTCTCCTGGCCTTCGCGCCTGATTTTTTCCTCCTGGCGGATTTTGCGGCGCGCGCTTTCCAGGCCGGGCGTGACCAAATCCCATTTGTTGACAACCAGGATGCAGGCTTTGCGTTCCTCGACAATTTTGCCCGCCACTTTTTTGTCCTGGCTGGTCAGGCCCGCTTCCGCGTCCATGACGAAAATAACCAGCTCGCTGCGGGCGATGGATTCCTCCGTGCGCTTGACGCTAAAAAACTCGACCGAATTGTCGATGCGCCGCTGCTGGCGGACGCCGGCGGTGTCAATCAGAATATATTTCTGCCGCACCCCTTCGGTTTCGACAATGAAAGGCACATCGACCGCATCGCGGGTGGTGCCGGGAATAGGGCTGACAATGACGCGCTCGGAACGGGTCAGCGCATTAATCAAGGAAGACTTGCCGACGTTCGGCCGCCCGACGATGGCCAGCTTGAGGCCTTCGCTGGCGTCTTGTTCGGCATCCGGCGCGTCGGGGGGAAGCAGCGCCACGGCGGCGTCCATCAACGCGTCGATGCCCCGCTGGTGGATGGCGCTGACTGGGAAAATCTCCAGAAAACCGAGTTCGCTGAATTCAGTCGCGCCCGCTTCCTCGCGGTCATTATCGGTCTTATTGACAGCGACCAAAACTTTTTTGCCGGAGCGTTGCAAAGATTGCGCGACCTCGCGGTCGAGCGGCACAATGCCTTCGCGCACGTTGACGACGAGAATGATGACGGCGGCGGCTTCGATGGCCAACTGCACCTGCTCGAAGGCAGCCGCAGCGATGACGTTGGCCGCCTTTTCGCCGCGCGAGAGACCAATCCCGCCGGTATCGACGAGGGTGAAAACGCGCCCATGCCATTCGGCTTCGGCCGTGACGCGGTCGCGGGTGACGCCCGGCTCGTCGTGAACAATGGCGATGCGTTTTCCGGCGATGCGATTAAAGAGCGCGGACTTTCCCACGTTGGGCCGTCCGACAATGGCGATGAGACCTGACATTGTGGCAAGGTCAGGGGGAATGAGGGGAATATCAAGATTACAAAATTCCTGTTTCAAAAGTCCTGAGTGGACGCCGCAGCGCGGCGTCCCTACCTATTATCCAACGCCAGCCTTCCCACTGTAAGAGTTAACTGATACGCTTCGCGCATGGCCAAAAGCATTTGCGGATCGTGCGGGCAGCATATCGAGCATCCTGATGAATTGGCGGGCCAGCAAGTCGCTTGTCCCAATTGCGGGGCGAAGACCCGGCTGGATCGCCCGATCGCCGGGGCCATTCGCATTCCCAAGTTCAACGATCCCGATGTCCGGCAGCCGGGCCATTCGCCGGTCGCGCCGGTGGCCAATCGTATCGTTGACAATATTGAAAAGGTGATTGTCGGCAAGCGGGCGGAAATTATTTTGACTCTGACGGCTTATCTGGCGGAGGGGCATGTCTTGCTGGAGGATGTGCCGGGAGTGGCCAAAACCATGCTGGCGCGGGCTTTGGCCCGGAGTCTGGGTTGTTCGTTCAAACGCATCCAATGCACGCCGGACCTTTTGCCCAGCGATATCACCGGCAGTTCCATTTTCAATCCCAAGACGACGGACTTCGAGTTTCGGCCGGGGCCGCTTTTTGCCCAGATTGTTCTGGCGGACGAAATCAATCGCGCCACCCCGCGCGCGCAGTCGGCGCTGCTGGAAGCGATGGCGGAACGCAAGGTCACGGCGGACGGTGTCAATTATAACCTGCAACCGCCGTTTTTTATCATTGCCACCCAAAACCCGATTGACCACGAGGGGACCTTTCCGCTGCCCGAGGCGCAATTGGACCGTTTCCTGATTCGATTGCGCCTGGGGTATCCGCCGCTGGAAACGGAAATCTCGATGCTGCACCGGCTGCAAGTGGATCACCCCATCGACACTCTCGAAGCGGTGGCGACGGCGCAGGAGGCAATCGATTGCCAAAGGGCAGTGCGGGAGGTGCATGTCGATGAGAAGGTCAGCCGCTACATTGTGGAAATCATTCATGCCACGCGCAACCACCCGGACCTTTCGTTGGGGGGCAGTCCGCGCGCCTCGATGGCTTTGTTGCGCTGCGCCCAGGCTTTTGCCGCGCTGAACAGTTTCGATTTTATCATGCCTGATGATGTCAAGCAGATTGTCCGGCATGTGCTGGGGCACCGGCTGATTTTGCGCCCGGAAAGCCGCTTGCGCAAAAAGACGGTGGCGGGCGTGCTGGACGAGATTTTGGGCACGGTGGCGGTGCCGCAAATGCCGGCGACGGTGGTGGCGCGGTGAGGATGACAGTGAGGGGACGGATGGGAGGGATGGGACTTATGGTTGCGCTATGACTTTTAGGTTGGTGAGACGGCCTTGGAAGGGGTCGGTGGCTTTGGCTTTGTAGGGCGCGACGGGCGCGCCGTTGTCGAAGCCGACGCAGAGGCTTTCTTGGGGCTGCTTGGAGATGAGGCCGGCGGCCTGGCCTTGAGCGGCCGGATGGTGATCGATGGCCAGGGTCAGGGCGCCGTCGGGGTGGAGTTGGGCTTCGAGGCTGTAGGATTTCCCGGGCGCGGCGGTGGCTGCGATGGAATATAGTTTTCCCTCTTCGCGGACAGAGAAGGTGGGGATGCCGTCAATCAAGTAGAGCGAGTAGCCGGCGCGGCTGCCGCCTTGGGCGACGATGACGGCGTTCTTTGATTTCGGTTTTATTTCGCAAGTGATGAGCAAGGTCTTTCCAGCGATTTGAGGAGCTTCTTCTTTGTCGATCTCGTCGCCGACGTGCAGCAGGTCCGAGGGCTGATAAGGAGTCGGCGCGGGCGGGATATAGCCATGGAGCCAAAGCCCCGTTGGATTGGCCACGCGCCCGGGTTCGCGGACGCCGGGGCCGTTGCGTTTGCCGGCGCCCAGGTCTTTGTCCATCTTCCGAATGTAACCTTCCAGGCGGTGGACGATTTCGGGGTGGGCGTCGGCGACGTCGTGTTGCTCGCCGATGTCCTGGTCGAGGTTGAAGAGGCGCGGGGTCAGCGGTTTCGAGAGGTCGGGCGGAATGTCCGTGTAAGGCCCCCGGCCTTCGTATTGCGGCACAATGGCCAATTTCCACGGTCCAGAGCGCACCGCTTGCAGGGAGGTGCTGGCGAAATAAAAGTGCGCCTCGTGCGGTGACTCGGTGCTTTCCCCCAACATCAGCGGGGAAATGTCCTTGCCGTCAATCTTATGGTCGGACGGGACGGTTCCGCCCGCTAATTTGACGAAGGTGGGCAGGAGATCAAAATTCGCCGCCACCGCGTCGCAAAGCGTTCCAGCCGGGACGTGTCCGGGCCACCAGGCAATCGTGGGTTCGCGCACGCCTCCTTCGTAAGTGCCGCCCTTGCCGCCGCGCAACGGCCCGGCGTTGCCGGCATTGGTGCCTTTGGAAATCCACGGCCCGTTATCGCTGCTGAAGACAATCAAGGTCCGGTCCTCGATCCCCAGCTTGCGCACCTCGGCCATGACCTGGCCCACGCACCAATCCACTTCCTCGACCCAATCGCCGTAAAGCCCGTTGGCCGACTTGCCCCGGAATTTCGCGCCGGGATGAAGCGGGACATGCACGGCGGTGTGGGGCAGATAAAGGAAGAAGGGATGGTCCTTGTTTTGCTTAATGAACTTGACGGCCGTGTCGGTGTAGAGAGCGGTCAATTTATCCTGGTCTTTGGGCTTCAGCGTTTCGATCACCTCTTCGTCCCGGACCAAAGGCAAAGGCGGGGTGTGCTTTTTCCATCGATCGGTGTCTTTGCCTGGCACTTCACCGCCCATGTCGTTGGAATAGGGCAGGCCGAGGTAATGATCAAAGCCGTGCCGGGTGGGCAGAAAACTGGGGTCATCGCCGACGTGCCACTTCCCGATGGCGATCGTGGCGTAGCCTTGCAACTTTAGGAGCGACGCAATCGTGTGTTCATTGGGGTTCAGCCCAATATGGCTGCGGGGAAAAATCACATCCGGCAGCGAAACGCGCTTGGAATAGCATCCGGTCAAAATCTGGGCGCGCGAGGGGGTGCAAAGAGGGGCGGCGTAAAAGCTGGTGAACTTCATGCCTTCCCTGGCCATGCGGTCAAGATTCGGCGTGCGGTTTTTCACCGAGCCAAAGGGACCAATGTCCCCGTACCCCATGTCATCGGCCAAAATGAAAATGAAGTTCGGTTTGTCCGGCAGCGAGGCGCCGCCCGCGATCCATGGGAGAAATGCCGCGAGGCAGAGGAACGCTATTTGACTTGAACGGCGCGCCCATGTCAGCCGGAAATCAGCCAAGGGAGTCGAGGGCTGTCTGTGGAACAATTGCATATTAAACTCTTAAAGCAAAAATTGGGCTAAACCCGCGGAAAAAGCCAGCTTTCTTCGTTCGCTTAATCCCGCGCCGGATTTATTCTTTATTTGACAGCGCATCAAGAATTTTGCGGTGGGCGCTGGTGAAGGGGAGTCGATTTAGTTCGGCTAGGGTTTTCCAAATGCCAAAGGTTTCGGGGGCGGCTTTGGCATGGAAGGCTTCCAACAGAATCCGGTAGCGGGTGATCGAGTGGTGAATGCGGCAGAACGGCGGGGCGTCGGCAATTTGAAAGGGCGCAACAGCCTTCGCCAGATTGGTTTCGTTTAACGGGATTTCAATGTTGGGAAATTCCCACAAGTGGGCGTTGACTGCGCCGCCGGGACGTTGCCGGACAAGATAGCGATTTCCTTTTCGCGCCACCAAGGCCACGAAACGCCGTTCGGTTGCCTTGGGCCGTGCGATCCGCTGGGGAAATTCTTCGACCCTGCCTGTCCGAAAAGCAAAACAGGATGGGCGCACCGGACAGAGGGCACATTGCGGCCCGCGCGGCGCGCAGAGGAGCGCGCCTAATTCCATGAGGGATTGGTTAAGCTTCGAGCAATGCTTGACATCGATCGAAACCAAGTCCTGGGCCAACTGCCATAATCTTGCGTTGGCCGTTTTTTCGCGCGGGTCGCCGGCCACGCCAAAAATCCGGCTCAACACGCGCATGACGTTGCCGTCGAGAATCGGGGTGGGCTGGTGGAAGGCGATGCTGCTGATGGCCCCGGCGGTGTAACGGCCAATCCCGGGCAATGCGCGAATCTGCTCAAATCTGGCCGGAAACTGGCCGGCGTGACGGTCAACAATAGCTTTGGCGGCAGCCTGCGCGTGGCGGGCGCGACGGTAATAGCCCAGGCCCTCCCACAGTTTTAAAACCTTTTCCGGCCGCGCCTGGGCCAAGGCCGCGACGTTGGGCAGCGCACTGAGCCAGCGTTCGAAATAGGGGATGACGGTTTTGACCTGGGTCTGTTGGAGCATGATTTCCGAAATCCAAATGGCGTAGGGATCGTCCGTGCGCCGCCAAGGGAGGTCGCGGGCGTTCTTGTCAAACCACCGAATCAAATTTCGCGCCACGCGCCTCGAACATTTTTCCACCGCGGCAGTTTTAAAGCAAGGTGAGGCCGCGCAAAAGGATTTCTTTTTGCGGCGGGGTATGATTATTGATGGATCGGTGAAACCGCTGACCAGTTACACTTGCCAGTTGACGGGCGCGCAAGCCTCGGCCCTCGAGGAGCATTTGCGCGGGCAGGACTTCAAGTTTCGCGCCGTCCCTTACGCGCGTTTTGCCGGCGAGAAAGAAAAAACCAACGTTGTCTTTTACGAAAGCGGCAAGCTGGTTGTCCAAGGCAAGGGCACCCAGGATTTTGTCGAATTTGTGCTTGAACCGAAAATCCTCCAAGAGGTCAAGCTGGGCTATGAGACGGTGCTGAATCCCGAGTTGCTCGCGCCGCGCATCGGGGTGGATGAAAGCGGCAAAGGCGATTTTTTCGGGCCGCTCTGCATCGCCGGAGTCTATGTCAACGAACGGGTGATCAGGGCCTGGGAAGGGAAGGGGATTCGGGATTCCAAAAATATTTCCGGCGACCGGCGGATTGCCGAGCTGGCCAAGCTGATTCGCGAAACGCCTGGTTGCGTGCAGAGCGTGGTGCGCATCGGCAACCCGGCCTACAACCGCCTCCACGCCAAATTGAAAAGCGTCAATACTTTATTGGCCTGGGGCCACGCGCGCGTCATCGAAAACCTGATGGCCTTGGCCTATCAAATGAATCCTCCGCCGGTGCGGGCGATCAGCGATCAATTCGCCAGCGACAAGGGCGTCATCAGCCAGGCCTTGATGAAGCTGGGCCGTGGCATTGAACTGGTGCAGCGCCATAAGGCGGAAGCGGACTTGGCCGTCGCCGCCGCCTCCATCCTGGCCCGCAATGAATTTGTCACCGCGCTGCGGGAGATGGGCAAAGCGCGTCAAATCGAATTTCCCAAGGGCGCCTCGGCCGCCGTCGAAGCCGCCGGCCGGGAATTCATCGCCCGCTATGGCGCGGCCAGCTTGGGCGAAGTGGCCAAGACCCATTTCCGCACGGCCTTTCGCGTGCAAGGACTTCCCGAGCCGCCCAAGACTCCGTGGAAACGCCGATAGCCCCGGAGTTTTCCCCCGAGACGGCGTTACGACTTCGTTTGCGCTGAGAATCAGGCGTCCGCCCGATTGGCCCGCTTTTTCTTTGGTTCATACTTACGATCGAATTGTAACCGTATTTATGAAACTCTTGAGACACTTACTGCTCCCGGCGTTGTTAGGGTTCGCTGGCGTGGCATGGGCTGATTGCATTCCCATCGCGGTGGATAATTTCAACCTGCCGTATTATCCCAGCGGCTTCGTGACGCTGGGGGCGGGCAATGCCTTCGGGAATAACAACAATTGGCAGGTGACGCAGGGATCCATCGATGTGGTCGGCACCTCTGCATGGCAATCGCCCGACGGCAATCAAACGATCGACATGGATGGCCTGACGGAGGGACAGATTCAGACGACGATCAATGTGCCGTTCGCGGGAACGGTGGACATAAACTTTTGGCTCTCGGGCAACCCGCAGGGCCCTCCGATGGTCAAGACTTTGAGTGTCAGCCTTGGCTCCGCTTCGGATAGCTATACCTTCAACGTCGATGGACATGATGATAACAATATGGGCTGGACCATGGAAACTGCGGTATTTACGGATCAGTTGGCCGGCCCCGAGACCCTGACTTTTACCAGCTTGGATTCGGTTCCCGGCAATCTTTACGGACCCGCTATTGGCACAGTGAGCGCTTGCGCCATGGGAGTGCCGGACAATGGTTCGACCGCGCTGCTGCTGGGAATGGTCCTGGCCGGAGGCGCTCTGTGGCAAGCGTTGAAAACGCCCGCCCGCTTGGCCTGCCAAAAACTTCCTCGCCGCCGTTGGTAATTCGCCCGCGTTCGATTTCAAAGGCAAAAAAATGGGGGCAATAAGATGGGGAACAGAATTTTTTTGCCCCCATTTTTTTGCCTTGCCCTCCGAAGGCGGCATTGTGCCGATAAAGAGATGCACTTCACTTCGTTAGCTTTGGCGTGTCTCGGGCAAGGACTTGGCCGATAGCGCGATTGAAAAATGGTCATTGAAAATTTGTCGGTCAGGTCACGTCCTGAAATAGGTTGGTACTTTGGAAAGAGAAATTCCAAGTATTATGAAAGTTATTCGATACAGTCATGGATTCAAAATGCAAGCCGTCA
>DASRLE010000280.1:0-23801 GCA_035648615.1 Saccharimonadales bacterium (SeqCode)
ACCGCCCCATTCCCGGTTGTACATGGCCTTGTGGCCGGCCGCGCAAATCCCCGCCACTCGCAGCCCGCCAGTCAAGGCGGCGGGAACGAAATCAGCCAGTTCCGTCCATGAATGAGCGGCGTTGAAGACGGCGGGACTGACGCGCAGGCAGCGCAATATTTTGCTGAAGAACCATTCGCTGGAATAAATGCCGCCGCACTTGGCCAAATAGTGCGGACGAATCCTGGCGGCCAGGGCGGTGATTTCGGCGGCTTCGGCGGTCGCGGTGTGGTCTTTCCAAAGCCACGCCATGGCGTGCGGATTTTGGGCAAAGCGCGGGCTGAAGGCCAGCGGCTGGCCCTGACGGTCCAACGGCAGCGGCGTGCTGCCGGTGGTGTCAACACCCAGGCCGATAATTTGTTCGGGCTTGAAACCGCGCGCGTTTTTTTTCGCGGCGGCCACCGCTTGGCGCAAGGTTTTCTCCGCGCCTTTGAGATAATCCGCCGGATGCTGGCGGGCCAGGTTCGGGTCGCGCGATAAGATGACGCCGTGATCGCCCTGCTCGTAATTCCAGACGGCGCCGGCCACTTCGCGGCCATCGGACGCATCGACGACCAGCGCCCGAACCGAGTTCGTCCCGTAATCGAGTCCGATGGCGTAGCGAGGGTTCATGAGGCGAAACCGCGGGCCAGCGCGTAATAAACTTCGTTGTGCCGCAATTCTTTTTTGAACTCGCGCAGCCGGGTGCTGTCGTCAATAATAACCAATTCAACCTCCGCCATGCCCGCGAAGTCCTCCAGCATTTCGGTGGTGACGGCCTGGCTGAAAACGGTGTGGTGGGCCCCGCCCGCATAAATCCAGGCGGCGGCGGAAGTTTGGAGATCAGGCCGGCATTTCCAGACGGCCCGCGCCACCGGCAATTTCGGCAGAGGCTCCTCGGGCGCGACCACTTCGATTTCGCTGACCAGCAAGCGAAAGCGATTGCCCAGGTCGATCATCGACGCATTGACCGCCGGCCCAGCCGGTGTGTCAAAAACCAGGCGAGCCGGATCGGCCTTGCCCCCAATGCCCAGAGGATGCACTTCGAGCGAAGGCTGGCCTTGGGCGATGCTGGGGCAAATCTCCAGCATGTGCGCGCCCAGCACCCGATGGCCCGTGGGATTGAGGTGATAGGTGTAATCTTCCATGAACGACGTTCCGCCCTCCAGCCCGGCGGCCATGACTTTCATCGCCCGCACCAGCGCGGCGGTCTTCCAATCGCCCTCCGCCCCAAAACCGTAACCCTCCGCCATCAGGCGTTGCACCGCCAGCCCCGGCAATTGATGCAAGCCGTGCAAATCTTCGAAGGTATCGGTGAAGCCTTTGAAATTCCCCTCGCTCAGAAACGCGCGCAGCCCCAGCTCGAGGCGCGCCGCCTCGCGCACGGACGGGTCCTGGCGCACTTTCGGCGCGAGGCGATACTGGCCCTCATACTCCTCCACCAGCTTGTCAATGGCAGCATCGCTGGCTTGATTAACGGCCTTGACCAGATCACCCACTCCGTAGCCATTGACCGAATAACCAAACTGAATTTGCGCCCCGACCTTGTCGCCTTCCGTCACCGCCACGTCGCGCATGTTGTCGCCAAAGCGGCAAAATTTCGCGCCCTGCCAGTCATGCCAGGCGGCGGCCGCGCGAGCCCAAACGGCAATTTGCGCCACGACCGCCGGGTCCTGCCAATGGCCGGCCACCACCTTGCGATTGAGCCTCATCCGGCTCATCATAAAACCATGCTCGCGATCGCCATGGGCCGCCTGGTTCAAATTCATAAAATCCATATCAATGGTGGACCATGGAATATCGCGATGATGCTGCGTGTGTAAATGAAGCAAAGGCCGCCGCAAAGTCTTCAGCCCGTTGATCCACATCTTCGAGGGCGAAAAAGTATGGCACCACGTCATCAGACCCACGCACAGCGGCTGAACATTGGCCTCCTCACACACCGCCGATGCCTCCTCCGCGCTCTTGACCACTGGCTTGACCACCACCCGCACCGGCAGATCCAGCGCCTCCGCCACCTGCCGGGCATGAGCCGCCACTTCCGCAAGAGCGTCCGCCCCATAAAGATGCTGGCTCCCGGCCACAAACCAGACCTCGAATTGTTTTAGCTTGAGCACGGACAGATACTGTGGAATCCGGCTTTTTTTTCGAGCAATAAGTTTCCGATCGCCGGTCACTTTGGAACGGCGCGACAGGATTTGGCACGACGCGCGATGATCCGGTTTCACTTTAATTTGGTTTAATTTAGTTAAATCGCCTGCGGAGGACTTACATGAAAATACAGAAAAAAGGCCGTCGTTGTAGCGTTGAGCCTCCGGCTCAACTCTTCGAGGCATAGCCTCGACACTACAACACCCTCGCTGGCCGTGACGGGTGCATTGTTCCGTTCGGGTCGCGAGTGGCGGCATGCTCGGTTCTTCATCGTCTATTCCCATCACCTTCCCATTCTATCCCAAAACCCGAACCCTCTGCCGCTCACCGTGCGCGCTATTTTTGGTGCGCTTGCGAGCGAGCCTGTCAAGAAGAGACGCGCACGGTGCGCGCTATTTTTTCGAATCGCAGGAAAAGTGTAACTTTTTCAATCCGTTTTTGGGTCTGAATCCTCCTCGGGATACGCGAATCGAACAATATGAGGAGCGCCTCGAAGCAAATATAAGGAAATCAATATCCCGATAATTCCAACCAAAAAATAATGCCATGCAGGTGAAACATTCGGCTTAAATTTCGGGTCAATAAGAACGACAGTCCCGCTGGCAATATAAAGCGCGGCTAAAATAAGAAGTATCATCCCGATAATTCGGACGGCTATTCCAAATCCTTCTATTGGCTTCATTGCGCGAAAATAATTACCGGCCCCAAGCTGAACCTGTAGAGTCCTAAAATCAAGGCGGTAAAGCTACAATTTCGGGGAAAAGCGGCGCTGGCGCGCGCGCAGTCCAAAACCAGCCGGTTCTTCGGGTATTGGATTGGACGCAATAGCGTCTTGGAGCGCGGAACGAAGTTCCGCTGTGGCCCGATATTTTCCCTGGCCCGAATCATTCCTTTTCCGATTGCCAGCGGACGTTTGATCTGGGAATAATGGTATTGAATGAGGAGTCGAATTTTCGGCGGTGGAATGCTGCTGTTTGGCCTTTGGCCGGCGGCTTTTGGCCAGACGGAGTTGATTGTCAATGGTGATTTTACCTCCACTGCTTATGCCCCATGGCAGTTAAGCGGGGTGGGAATCGTTGTAAACAATGGACTGTCAATGGGTAATGTCAACGGCGCCGCCCAAAGCGTTTACCAAGCCGTCGCTTTGCCTACCAATCTGATTCAGGCCACGCTGAGTTTTGAGTATGTCACGGTGACTAGCGATAGCTCGGGGAGTGACACGATGACGGTTTACATTACCGACACCAACCAGCCTCCCAATGTTTTGGCGACCCTCGGCCGGCTTTCTAATAGTAATCCAACTCCTTCCGGCACGCGGGCGGTCTTCAGCGCTAATTTTGTGACTTACACCGGGCAGTCAGTCACTTCCTCCTACTCCGGCAAAAGCGTGAATGTCTATTTCTACGCTTCGACGGATCCAAGCGCCGGCAGCCTTACCTCGTTCGATATTACCGATGTGCGCATGGTGGCGGGAACGGTGGCGGATGTTCCTCCCGACGACAACTTCGCCAATGCGACCATTATCCCAGCGCCTGGAATCACCAATTCGGCGCTCACGACTTATGCCAGCAAGGAAACGGGCGAGCCAAATCACGCCGGCAATGGAGGCGGCCGCTCTGTCTGGTGGACTTGGACGGCACCAGCCACAATCGGCGTGGCCACGGTCAATACCGGCGGCAGCACTTTTACGACCTTGCTGGGCGTTTATACGGGTTCGACGGTGGGCGGGCTGACTCCAGTCGCCTCGAACGATGGAGTGAATAATAGCAGCGGCCGGGCTTCGTTGAAATTCGATCCTGTGCCGGGGAAACAATATTACATTGCCTTGGACGGCTACAACGGGCAATCGGGCGCCGCGGTGCTGAACTTCAGGTTCACCCAGGACAAGACGCCGCCGAGCGTGGCGTTTACTTCACCGGCGGCGGGAGCGCTGGTAACTGGCTCAACGATCACCGTTCACGGCACGGCGAGTGATAACGTCGCCGTGGCCGAAGTCGAGTATCGACTGGAGAACGCCAGCGGCACCAACGCCTTTCAAACGGCCGCTGGAACCAATTCCTGGTCGGCCACGATCGCGAACTTGATCCCCGGCCCCAATACGGTGAGGGTCGAGGCCATTGACACCAGCGGCAATAAGTCAGCGGCGGCGGCGCGGGTGTTTAATTACGTCCTGCGCACTCCCATCCAATTGACGGCGAACGGCGACGGCCGGATTTCGGGCGCGACCAACGGGCAACTGCTTAATCTCGGCTTTAAGTACAGCCTTGTCGCCGAACCGGCGGCGGGTTTTGGTTTTAAGGGTTGGACGGGAGACATTTCCACAAATCGGGCCACGCTCAGTTTCATCATGGAATCGAATGCGAGCTTCACGGCCAACTTCGTGGACGTGCAAAAGCCGGCGGTCAGCGTCACCGCACCGCTCTCGGGCGCGCGATTGAGCAATGGCGTGTTCACCCTCACCGGAAAAGCCAAGGACAATGTCGGCGTTTCCAGTGTTTGGTATGAACTGAACGCAGGCGGGTGGACCGTGCCTTTGACGACGAACCAATTCGCCAATTGGGACGCGCCCGTCTCTCTCCAGCCCGGAGCAAATCAAATCCAGTTCTTCGCGGAAGACGCAGCGGGCAACCGCTCCGCCACCAATGTGGTAAATTTCACTTATACAGTCAGCGCGCGATTGCAATTGGTCATCAACGGAGCAGGGGTTGTCCTTCCCAACTACAACAACACGCTTCTTGCCGTGGGGCGAAGTTTAGCCATGACCGCAACGGCGAGCAAAGGCGCGGTATTCTCCAACTGGATGGACAATGCTGGAACGGTGCTTACGAATGGGCGTACGCTGAAGTTCACCATGGCGAGCAATCTTGTCTTCGCCGCCAATTTCGTGCCCAATCCATTTCCGGTGGCCGCTGGAACGTATCAAGGCCTGTTCTACAATAGCAACGGACTGGCACCGGGCAGTTCCGGTTTCTTCACCGCGCAAGTCAATAATAACGGGGCCTTCACGGCGCGATTCGAACAGGGAACCCAAAGTTATCCGGTGACTGGCCAGTTTTCGCTGACGGGCGGGTTCACCAATACGCTCAAAACTTGGAAGGGTACGGTGGTGTCGTTGCAACTGGATCTAAACGGCGGCGATTTAATGACCGCCACTTTGGGCAATCCAAGCTGGACGGCAACGCTTACGGCCGATCGCGCCGTTTATTCCAAAACCAACCCGGCGCGGCAAGCGGACGAATACACCTTGGTATTACCGGGAGCTAACTCCACCACTCTGCCCGCCGGCCACGGCTTCGGAAGCGTCATCGTAAACTCCCTCGGCAGCCTCAGCTTTAGCGGCGCGCTGGGAGATGGCAGCAAAGTCACGCAAGCAACCTTCCTATCCAAAGAGGGGCAGTGGCCCTTTTACGCATCGCTGTATAATGGCAGCGGCATGATCCTGGGATGGCTGACTTTTACCAACGAGACGGATCGGGACATTGATGGGCCTTTGACCTGGTTCAAACCCAAACAAGCTTCGGCGGTACGCTACCCAGCGGGTTTTACCAACGAACTTGAAGCGGCCGGTTCGGCGTATTTATTTACCAAGGGAGCGCCGGTGTTGAACCTGGCCAACGGCGCGGCCATCTTCGAAGGCGGTGATTTGCCGGCGGAGATCACCAACCCGTTTTCGCTCGCCAGCGATAATATCATCACGGGCAGCGACAAATTGAGCTTGAAAATTACGACCGCTTCGGGTCTGTTTCAAGGGAGCACCACGAATCAGAATGGCCGCGTCATTTCGTTCAGCGGGGCAGTGTTGCAAAAGCAAAATGCCGGATTCGGTCAATTTTTGGGAGCAGATCAAAGTGGCAGTGTCGTCTTGGAATCTCAATGACGGATAGGGCCAGCGAAATGAAGAAAAACCAAAAGCGAGCGAATCTACCCAGCCTGATGGGGGTCTGGTGCAGTCTGGCCGCATGTCTTGGGGGAATGTCCAGCTTCGGCGCGGACGCGGGAATGAAAACGTTGCCCGGCCACATCCCCGCCGCAATCGCTAAATTGAGCGCCACGGGAAACCTGCCTTCGACCAATCGTTTGAACCTGGCCATCGGGCTGCCCTTGCGCGATGCGAAGGGACTGGATGCTTTTCTCGCCGGTGCTTACGATCCGGCCAGCCCCAATTATCGGCGCTATCTCACCCCCGATCAATTCACGGAAAAGTTTGGCCCGACGGCGGAGGATTATGCGGCCGTGGCCGCCTTTGCCCAGCGGAACCACTTAACGGTGCGCGCCCGCCATGCCAATCGATTGGTGCTCGATGTCAACGGCGCGGTGGCGGATATTCAGCGGGCTTTTCACTTGACCCTGCATACGTATCGTCATCCGACGGAAGCGCGCGATTTTTACGCGCCGGATAGCGAGCCCTCAGTCGATGCCTCCCTTCCTGTCGCGGACATAACCGGGCTGAATAATTACCAGCGGCCCCAGCCGAAAAGCCTTCGCAGCCTGCCGGCGATTTCCTCGCGCGCGGTGGCGAGGTCCGGCTCGGGATTGGGCGGGACTTATTTTGGCAATGATTTTCGGGCGGCTTACCTGCCCAATGTGACGTTGACCGGCGCCGGCCAAATGGTGGGATTGCTCGAGTTTGATGGTTTTTATCCGGTTGACGTTACGGCTTACGAATCGGCGGCCGGCATAACGCCGGTTCCCTTGCAAACGATCTTGCTGGACGGATTCGACGGGACCCCGACGACGGGGCCGAACAGCGGCGATGAGGAAGTTTCCCTCGACATCGAAATGGCGCTCGCCTTTGCCCCCGGCCTTTCAAAAATCGTCAGTTTCGAGGCGGGGCCGAATGGATTCCAAAACGATATTTTAAGCGCGATGACCACCAACACCCAAATCAGCCAATTCAGTTGTTCATGGGGCTGGTCCGGCGGTCCCAGCACGACGACCGACACTCTTTTCAAGCAACTGGCCGCGCAAGGGCAGTCCTTTTTCAGCGCTTCGGGTGACAGCGATGCCTTTACGGTAGGTTCCTCTTCGGCCAATGGTGTGGACAACCCTTTACTGGACAATGAACCCTCCAGCAATCCTTACATTACGATGGTCGGGGGAACGACCCTCAGCACGACTGGGCCCGACGGCGCGTGGGCCTCGGAGACGGCGTGGAACTGGGGCCTCAACAAAGGCGCGTATAATGGAACCAGCGGCGGCGTCAGTTCGTATTATCCGATACCCAGTTGGCAAGCCAGTGTCAGCATGGCGGCCAACGGAGGCTCCACGGTGTTTCGCAATACCCCGGATGTCGCGTCGGTCGCCGATAACATTTATGTGTATTCCGACAATGGGGGAAACGTCACCCTGGCGGGAACGAGCTGCGCCGCGCCCTTATGGGCGGGGCTGGCCGCGCTGATGAACCAACAGGCCGCCTCTTCGGGAAAACCTCCGGTCGGCTTCGTCAATCCGGCCATTTACGCTCTCGCCGAAAGCGCGTCTTATAGCGCCTCCTTGCACGACATCACCACGGGCAATAATGTTTCCAGCGACAGTCCTAATAATTATTATGCAGTCGCTGGATACGATCTTTGCACCGGCTGGGGCACACCAGCCGGGCAACCCCTCATCGATGCACTGGCGGGGGCAGCCAATCCTTTGTGGACGACGCCCTTCGGAGGCTTTGCCGCCAGCGGCCCAGTAGGCGGCCCCTTTACCCCATCGAGCGAAAGTTTTCTCCTGACCAACCAGAGCGCCAATGCGTTGACTTGGTCGGTCGCCGCTTCGGCCTCATGGCTGACGGCGGCGCCGAGCGGTGGCGTTTTGGGAGCGGGGGTCGCGACCAATGTTACGGCAAGTTTGAATTCTGCCGCCACCAATCTAGTCGCGGGCCTTTATACGAATACAGTGCTGTTCAGCAACTGGAACTCCGGGCTTGCCCAAACGGTGTTATTCACGTTGCAGGTCGGGCAACCGCCGCCGTCCCTGGTGCAGAATGGCGGTTTTGAGACCGGCAATTTCAGCGGCTGGACGCTGGTTGGCGACACGATTCGTCGAGGGACCATTTATGACGCGGTGGAAAGCGCCAGCGGAGTTCCTTCCGTCGTCCATTCCGGCACTTACGGCGCTTTTTTAGGCGATAACAAATTGGCCACGCTCTCGCAAACGTTGTCCACCGTACCCGGCCAGGCTTACGTGCTCTCGCTCTGGCTCGACAATCCATCGGCGGGGGCAGGCCAGGAATTCATTGTCAAGTGGAATACGGCCGACGCTTCCTCCAATACCCTTTACAACCTCGTCAACCCTCCGGCCTTTGGCTGGACTAATTTGCAATTCACCGTGGTCGCATCCAGCTCCAGCATGGTCCTCCAATTTGCGGCGGAAAATGTCCCGAATTGCTTTGGCTTGGATGACGTTAGCTTGACGGCGTTGACCTTGCCGACGCCGCAGTTCGGCAGCGCCGCAGAAACCACCAATGGACTCACCCTGACCTGGCCCACGGTGGCGGGTTTGGTTTACCAGGTTCAGTACACGACGGACCTGACCACCACCAATTGGCTCAATCTGGGCGCGGCGATGACGGCGAACACCAATAGTTTGACTGTCACCGACACGAACATTAACGATCCCACATCGCAACGCTTCTACCGGCTGCTCGAATATCCCTGAGACCTACCGTTTCTTCATCCGCATGTAATGGAAGAGGTATTGTTGCGCGTAACCGGCGTGCGGGCCAAAGTGGGTTTGGCTGAAGCGCCGCAGGCGGGGGAGCTTGACCGCGCGCCCGGGAAAATACAATTGACGCAAGGCTTTCATGATCCATACGTCCACTGGAAAAGCGCCGGGAAATCCATAGGCAAAAAGCAGCGCGCAGTCCGCTATCTTCAATCCGACCCCGGGCAATTCGATCAGTTTCGCCCGCGCTTCTGCCAGTGGAAGTTTGTGCAATGCGCTTAAATCAATTTCGCCATCGCGCAATTTACGCGCCGTGCCCAACAGATAGGGGGCGCGAAAACCCAGCTTGCACGCGCGCAGATCCGCTTCGGAAACTTCCGTCAGCCGCGCAAAATCCGGAAAGGAATAGGCCGGCTCGCGCCCCGCCGGCGACAAAATCGCCTCGCCAAATCGGCGGCAGAGCAAGCCGATGATTTGCTGGATTTGCACAATTTGCTTGGTCGAAGAACAAATGAACGAAGCGAGGCATTCCCACGGCTCCTGCCGCAAGAGACGCAAGCCGGCGCACGATTTCAGGGAAGTTTGCATCGGCTCATCGGACGGAAAGGTTCGCACGATGGCGGAGAAGTCGATGTCAAGTTGAAGATAATGCCGCAGCCAATTCCAGTTTTCGACCGGAGCGGCCGTTTCGGCGAGAATAATATTACCCTCCTGCCGCAAGCGGACCCAGCGCGAGGCGATGACGCTCTCCCACCCGCCGCCCATCGGCCGCCAGCGAAAGGCCTGCCCGGAAGCGAGGGTCGCGGCCAGGTCATAATTTTCAGCCACAAATTGGGCGGCCAGCGCGTTCATGCTGTCAACGAAGATTCTGGCAGGAAGGCCGGCAACGGAGTGGCGCACAGGGCCAAAAGCACACGCCATCAATAAACCACCAGTGAACGAACCGGAAAGCCCTTCAGCCTTTCCCGTCCCCGGAGAAAACTCAGTTCAATCAAAAATGTCATTTCCAAAATGGAAACGTTCAGGCGCTGCAAAAGGTTCGCGGCCGCGGCCGCTGTTCCGCCGGTCGCCAGCAAATCGTCAATCAAAACAACGCGTCCGCCGGGTTTGATGGCGTCGGTGTGAATGGCGATGGTGTTCGAGCCGTACTCCAAATCGTAACTTTCCTCGTGGGTGCGGTAAGGCAGTTTGCCTTGCTTGCGCACGGGCACGAAGCCGCATTTCATGCGATAGGCGGCGGCGGCGGCGAAAATAAATCCGCGCGCGTCAATGCCCACCACGGCATCCACCGAGCCGGGAGGAAAGCTATTGGTCAAAAGGTCAATCGAGGCGGCGAAGAGGCGGGCGTCGGCCAGCACCGGAGTGATGTCCTTGAACTGGATGCCGGCTTTGGGAAAGTCCGGCACATTGCGGATGGCCTGGGCCAGCTCGTCCACCGACACGGTTGAAGTCGTCATGGCGCGGAGCTTATCGCAGTGGACTAGAATTGGACAGCTTCAAGTTTCTCGATCATTTTGCGGAGCTTGTGCAGGGCAATGTTTTGAATTTGCCGCACGCGCTCGCGGGTCACGCCGAATTTCTCGCCCACTTCCTCCAGCGTTTTTTCACTGCCCCCGTCCAACCCGAAGCGGTATTGCAATATTGTCGCCTCGCGCGTGTCCAGGGTCTTGACCATCTCGCGCAACATCCGGGTCACGGTTTTTTCCTCAAGCTGTTCGTAGGGCGTTTCGGCGTTCTCGTCCTGCACCACTTCGGCGAAACTATTCGAATCGTCATCGCCAATCGGCGCATCGAGTGAGGCGGGACGAATGGCGGCGGTGCGCATTTGGGCGACTCGCGAGGAAGACATCCCCATTTCCTCGGCCAGCTCTTCGTCGGTCGGCTCGCGGCCAAAAATTTCCTGCAACTTGAGTGAAGTCCGCCGCATCTTGGAAATCTTGTCCACCAAATGAACCGGCAAACGGATGGTCTTGGATTGATTGGCCAAGGCGCGTTTGATGGATTGTTTGATCCACCAGGAACCGTAAGTGGAAAGTTTGCCGCCCTTGGAAGGGTCAAATCGCTCGACGGCTTTCATCAAGCCGATGTTGCCTTCGTTGATCAGGTCCAACAAGGGAAGGCCAAAATTCTCGTAATCGTGGGCGATCTTTACCACCAGCCGCAAATTGGCCTTGATCATTTGTTCGCGGGCCTTCTTGTCGCCCTTCTTGATGCGGGCGGCCAATTCAATTTCTTCCTGGGGGGTCAGCAGTTTGACTTGGCCGATCTCGCGCAGGTAAAGTTTGATGGCGGTATCGCCGTCGTAGGGCGAACGCTCCCGTTCTGACGGCGGGGCCTCTCGCTCCTCATCGCGTGGGACGATCGCTTCAACCGGCGCCGGCGCAAGAGTGACCTTCGCGGGCAAAGGCCGGGAACGGCCGCCGGCGGATGACAGGCCGGGCGTGTTTTTGCGCCCCTTGGAGAGCCCGTTGACGCGCTTGGTTTTGGTGGTCATTGAAAATCTTGTAATAGGGACAGTGTCAGATAATTCGAGCGCCAGCGGCAAGGTTACAAAACCGGATTACATAGTGATGAAATACCTGATATAAGATTGACACAGTTTTCAGCGGCCCTGTTCAATTGGCCTTTCTTTATTTATTCCCATTCGATGGTGGCCGGCGGCTTGCTCGAAATATCCAGGCAAACGCGGTTGACGCCCTTGACCTCGTTGATAATCCGGCTGGCCAGCTTTTCCAATAAATCGTAGGGCAGCTTGACCCAATCCGCCGTCATGCCGTCCTGCGATTCGACGGCCCGGATGGCAATGGTAAAGTCATAAGTCCGCTCGTCGCCCATCACTCCCACGCTCCGCACCGGCAGCAACACGGCGAAGCTCTGCCAGATCTTGTAATACAAGCCGCTGGCCTTCATTTCCTCCACCACGATGCTGTCCGCCGCGCGCAATATCTGGCAGCGCGCCCGCGTCACTTCGCCCAGGATGCGCACCGCCAGGCCCGGGCCGGGAAAAGGCTGGCGCATAACGATCTCCTTCGGCAGCCCCAGTTCCAAGCCTAACTGCCGAACCTCGTCTTTGAAAAGGCACTTGAGCGGCTCGATCAATTTGAATTTCATGTTGCGCGGCAGGCCGCCCACGTTGTGATGGCTCTTGATCAATGCCGCCGGATTCCCGCCAATGGGAACCGATTCGATCACGTCGGGATACAGAGTCCCTTGCGCCAGAAATTTGGCCGCTCCCGCGCGTTTCGTCGCCGCCTGAAAAACCTCGATGAACGTCTTGCCGATGATCTTGCGCTTGCGCTCGGGGTCGGTCACGCCCTTGAGCCGGCCCAGAAATAATTTCGAGGCGTCTTCGTATTGCAGCTTGATCTTAAAATGACGTCCAAAAACTTCCTGGACGACCTCCGCCTCGCGTCCGCGCAACAACCCGTTATTGACGAAGATGCAGGTCAACTGGCCGCCAATCGCCTTGTGCAAAAGGGCCGCCGCCACACTCGAATCCACGCCGCCGCTCAGGCCGAGGAGGACCCGCTCCTGCCCAGCGACCCGGCGAATTTCCTCGACCGCCTGGTCGAGATAATCGCGCATGTTCCAATCCGTCCCGCAACCGCAAACGCCATGGACAAAATTGGCGATAATCTCGCGCCCGCGCGGCGTATGGGCGACCTCGGGATGAAACTGCAACCCATAAAAGCGCCGTTTCCGATCCTGCAAAGCCGCGAACTCCGAATTATCCGAAGTGGCGGCGACTTGGAAGCCCTTGGGAATCTTGCTCAACTTATCCCCGTGCGAATTCCAGACCTGGAGCGAACCCGGCAGCTTGGCAAAGAGCGGACAACTTTCATCGACAACCGATAAAGTGCCCTTGCCGTACTCGCGCTTCTGCCCCCGTTCGACCTTCCCGCCCAAAAAGTGAGCCAGCAACTGAGCGCCATAGCATATTCCGAGAATCGGAATCCCCAACTTAAAAATCGCTGGATCCGGCAACGGAGCATCCGCCGCATAAACACTGGACGGCCCGCCCGACAAAATCAGCCCCTTCGGTTTGAGTGCGGCAATCTCCGCCCCAGGCATGTCAAAGCGCGCAATGGTCGAATAAACATGGCACTCGCGAATACGCCGGGCAATGACCTGAGTGTATTGCGCCCCAAAATCCAAAATAAGAATTTGCTCTGTCATGGAAAAACGATATTGGTCATGCCTCGTCCGATTTATCCCGCGACGCCGCCGACCCTTGCTGTGGAGGCGGCGGAAGAACCAGTTGAACCCGGCCATCGCGCCAGATGGCAACTTTCCGGCCCGCGCGCCGATGCTCCTCCAGCGCCGAAGCCACCGCCGCTTTCACGCCGGCGTTGGTCTTTTCGCGAAGGACTTTCTTTTGCTCTGCATTCATCGAATGTGCTGTTTTATACGCTCCCAAGTCTCCGCATCCAAGACCGTTGTCGGCTCTTCACGCCCACCCAGCGCAATCCTGTGTGGATCGAATCCCGAGTTGTCATAAACCTCCCAATTATCCGCCAGTGGCATATAAAGTTCGATGAAATTCCGCCAGCCTCGCTCATATCGTCGTTGGATGTCTTTCTCTGGCACATCATGGCCACCTGCGGCCACGCGTCTATGCACCCGTTCAACGGCCAATTGAGGGCGCAGCAGCCATAAATAGATCAAGTTCACCCCAAAGCCGTCTTGCCGCCGCCGCCTCAACCATGGGGCGAATGAACGGGAGGCCAAGGTTGTTTCAAAAGCGAAATCGATCCGTTGCCGTGCCAACTCATTCAGCCGATTCAGCATGGCCCGGCCGGCCGAAAAGGCGACGGACTCCGGACGAAAGGCCGGTAAGCCCTGCGCGATTTGGTCCGCATTTACGAATTCCAAGCAACCGAGAAAGGCGGGCAACATCTCGCGCGCCGTTGTGCTTTTGCCCGCGCCATTCGGGCCGCCAATGACGAAGATGTCAGGCATAACTCTCCATTCGGGTGCGGTCGGCCTCGGCTCGGAATTTTCGAACCGTGCCCCTGTTACGACGCCTTAGCCACGGCGGCGTGGACGGCGGGGTGGCTTCGCGCGGGCGCCCAGTTTTCTTCCAGCCAACTGAGCAATGCTTCCAGTTTTTCGGTCGAGTAGGCGCCCATCAGGCAGATTTGGATCCAGTTGCGCTGGCGCAGATAGTCGCTGTTGTAGCTGAGAAGGAAACCGGCCTTTTGCAGCCGGTGCCCAAAGGTGGAGGAATCCTGCTCGGCGGGCAGCGCAATCGTGGCCACTCCGGGCACGGTCTCGGCATCCGGCGTGATGAGCTGGAAGCCCATGTCCCGCAAACGCCCGCGCAAACGCACTGAGACTTCGCTCACTTCGGCAAATTTCTTGTCCCAATCCTGTTGTTTGATGGCGGCGTCGAGCGCTTGCACCAAATTTGAGGAGTGGGTAAAGGCGATGCCCTGGTGCTCCGCATACCATCCCAAATCCAGATAGCGCGGCAGCGCTTTGGACGATGCGATCTGGTGATTGTAAAAAACCATGCACAATCCAGGGTAGCCGGCCAATCCTTTGCCGCTGGCGCCCGAGGCGAGATAGATTCCATCCAGGTTGACGGGGACGAGCCCGATCGAACTGATGCAATCGGCGCACAGTTTGATCTCTTCTTTGGCGCACAAGGATTGCAGGACTGGCAGCGGGTTTAACATGCCCGTCGAGGTTTCGGAATGAACGCACCAGAGCCAGCCCACCGAGGGCGATTGCGCCAAAAATTGCCGAATCACGTCGAGATCAAATGCCTGACCCCACGGAAACTTGAGGGTGTCGAAGGTAAGGCCGAAGCGGGTGGCGTGATCAACCAAGCGGTCGCCAAACTCGCCGTTGCTCAGAATCAAACCGGGCTTTTTCTCGAGGGTCAGTTGGGCCGCGACGGCGTCATTGCCCAAGGTGCCGGAGCCGAGGAGGATTTCCACATGCTGCGAGTGAACCAATTGGCAGAGCCGCTGGCGGGTTCTTTGAAAATCCGCGATAAATACTTCCGAGCGATGCGATTCGGGCACTCGTTCAAAAGCCTTGCGCACCCTTTGCGGGATGGCCACCGGCCCTGGCAGGAAGCTGACCGGCACAGGCGGCTTGACCGGCTCGCGCAAAATAGCTTCGGCCTGCTTTTCAAAAATTTCCAAGGTGAGATACATCGGCTGAAACATGGCGTCGCCCTTGCCGACCGACGGGCCAAACGGCACGAACCCCAGATGCCGGTAGAGGCGTTGCTGGCGGGTGGTGCCCGAAATGACGGCGAGATCATACCCGCGCTCCGTGCCGAACTGCCACATCAACGCCGTCAAGCCGCGAAAGACCTGGCCATTGCGAAATTCCTTTTCGACCGAGAGCAGGCGGATTTCGCACACCCGCCGTCCGGGAGGCAGATAGGAATCGAGGTTGGGCAGCTTCTGATCGAGGGAAAAGGGGCGGCGTCCGCGGGCGGCGATCATGCCGACGACCTGATCATTGCAGAGGCAGATCAGGTAGGTGTTCTCGGCGTGGAATTTGTCCACCAGGCGCGGCGTGCTGGAGGGCCGATGCTGGGGAATTTCCTCGACGAATGTCCGATAATTAAGCTGATGGATTTGTTCGAATTCCCAGTCCTCTGTCGCGACTTTGAATTGCAAAGATTGTATGCTCATAGTTCTGTGCAGAACGGATCAAACGGTGACAAAAAGGAAACAACTGGCCATTGGCGACAAAGCATCGCCCATAGGCTGCAACAGGATTGCCGGTGTGTCAAAACAAACCGCCCGGCCCTGCGTGTCCATAAACTCTTCCTTCCAAACCATATATCGGTCGCCACTTCACGTCATCTTACGTTGAGTGTGTCGGAGCATGTTCATACAGAGGAACGTTTCAGGTTAAAAGCGAAAAATTTTAGGGGGTTTCATCTTATTCTTGCGTCCGTTGGGCTTGGGCTTACATTTTGGGCAGCAACTGACACGTCGCATGGCCCAAAAAACACGCATGTCCGTCAATTCCAGCAACGTCCTTTCTGTCATTATGGGCGGAGGGCAGGGGACCCGCCTCTTTCCGCTCACCCGCGATCGCAGCAAGCCGGCTGTTCCGCTGGCGGGCAAATATCGCCTGGTCGATATTCCCATTTCCAATTGCATCAATTCCGGCTTGAAACGGATTTACCTGTTGACGCAGTTCAATTCGGCTTCGCTGCACCGGCACATTTCGCAGTCCTATAAATTTGATCATTTTTCCGGCGGGTTCGTCGAAATTCTGGCGGCCGAACAGACTTTTTCGGACACCTCATGGTACCAGGGAACCGCCGACGCGGTGCGGAAGAATTTGCTGCACTTCCTGAATCACGACTTCGATTATCTTCTTATCCTGAGCGGCGACCAACTTTACCGGATGGATTTTCGCACCATTATTGCCCAACACGCGGAATCCGGCGCGGACATCACTATTTCCACCATCCCGGTGACGCGCGAAGGAGCCCAAGGCCTGGGCATCATGCAGATTGATTCCAACTTCCGCATCCATCGTTTCGTCGAAAAACCCAAGGAATCGGCCTTGCTCGATTCGCTGCATTTGGACCCGGCGCTTTTCGGGCAACTGGGCTTGGAAACCGGGCACGAATATTTTCTGGCTTCGATGGGCATTTATTTGTTCAACCGCGAAGTCCTGCTCAAATTGCTCGATAATACCTTGACCGATTTCGGCAAGCATATCATCCCGGGCGCGATCGAATCGCAAAAAGTCCACGCCTCAGTTTTTCAAGGCTATTGGGAGGACGTGGGGACGATTCGTTCCTACTTCGAGGCCAATCTCGATTTGGTGGCTGAACTGCCGCGCTTCAATTTCTTCGACATGAGCGCGCCGATTTTCACCCGGCCTCGTTTTTTGCCGGCTTCAAAAATCAATGGCGCGGAAATCAACCACGCCGTCATTTCCGATGGCTGCATTATCAACCGCTGCAAGATCAACCACACCATCGTCGGCGTCCGCAGCACGATCAACGAAGGCTGCGAATTGACCCGCACCATTCTGCTGGGCTGCGATTACTATGAATCGGACGCGTCGATTCACCAATATGAAGACCGAGGTCTGCCGCGCATCGGGGTGGGTCCGCACACGGTCATTGAGAATGCCATCATCGACAAAAATGCACGGATCGGCGACCATTGCCGCATCTCCCCGGCTGGCAAACCGGAACAGATGGACCATCCCCAATATTATGTTCGGGACGGCATCGTTATTATTCCCAAAAACGCCGTCATCCCTCATAACACGGTGATTTAAGCCGAATGCAGCGCGCGCCCAACGATTCCCTTATCTGGAAGTCGATCAAACAGGCCAAGGGGCTGGTCTTGATCGCCGGCCCTTGCGTGATTGAAAACGAATGCCTCTGCCTCCAAGTCGCCGCCTCCCTCCAAAAAACCTGCCGCGCTTTGGGGCTGACCTATATTTTCAAGGCGAGCTTCGACAAGGCGAACCGTTCCTCCGGGCAGTCTTTTCGCGGGCCTGGCCTGAATGACGGTTTGGCCATTCTGGCCCAGGTTCGCCGCCAGTTCGGCCTGCCCATTTTGACGGATGTCCACACCGAAGAGCAGGTTTCCGCCGCTGCCGAAGTCGTGGACATCCTGCAGATCCCAGCTTTTCTTTGCCGTCAGACCGATTTGATCCTCGCCGCTGTGCGCACCGGGAAAATCGTCAATCTCAAAAAAGGCCAGTTCCTCTCCCCCCAGGAAATGGGCCAGGTGATCAAGAAAGCGATCGGCGGCGGGGGCCATAAAGTCATGGTGACAGAGCGGGGCACGACCTTCGGCTACAACAATCTGGTGGCCGATATGCGCTCCATTCCCATTCTTGGGCAGTTTGGCGTTCCGGTCATTTTCGATGCAACCCACTCCGTGCAATTGCCGGGCGCGGGCGGGGATTGTTCGGGCGGTCAGCGGCATCTGGCGCCCATTCTGGCGCGATGCGCGGTGGCGGCGGGCGCCGACGGCTTGTTCATCGAAACGCATCCCGATCCCGACCATGCTTTGAGCGACGGGCCAAATATGATCCCGCTGGCCCAGATGCCGAAGCTGCTGTCCGGCTTGGTCAAACTTCACGCGGTAGCCCGCAGCCTGCCCAAAATGGCATGAAAATTCGCCAATTCCTTTTCCTGGGGTCCTTCACCCTTGTCTTTGCGACCGCGCAGGCCCAGGTGCCGCGCGAATTCCATTTGCAGGGCAGCATTTCGATGCCTTCCTTTCGTTACACGCCGCAAGGAAAAATATTGGATATGATCATCACCGGCACCAACGTTGCGCAACTCGACCAGCGCAACATCCGGATCGATCAATTCGAAATGAAAACCTTTCGCGATGGGGATGCCCACCAGGTGCAGATTATCGCCCAGGCACCCCACTGTCAGGTGGATGTAGTCAGCACCATCGCCAGCGATGCGGGGCCGATGCACCTTTTCACGCCCACCACCAATTTATACGTGCAAGGCATTGGGTTTTACTTCACCCAATCCAATCAATTCCTGCGGATTTCCAACCAGGTGGAAACCCGCGTCATCCGCTCGCTTTTACAATCCCCGTTGATCAAGGGCGGACATACGAATGCTCCCGCCGGGCCTGAGCAGACCTTGAAAATTTTCGCCGAGACCTGCCATTACGCTCTGCTGTCGCACTTGGTCAACTACGCCGGCCAAGTCCATGTGATCGACCCGCAATTGGATATGACCTCCGCGCGCCTCGACATCCAATTGACCAGCAATAACGCGGTGCAAAACATCCTGGCCAGCGACCATGTGGTCATGACCACGACCAACCATGGCCGCGCCACGGCGGACACAAGCTTTTATTCCGTCACCAACGGAGATGGGACAGTCGTATTGACCGGCAACGCCGTCTGGCGCAACGGCGATGAAGAGGCGCGGGCCAGCCAATTTATTTACGAGGGGGCGCGTCATCTTTTGACTGGCGTGGGAAACGTCCGGGTGCGCTGGCCCAACCCTTCCGGAAAGTTCAATAGCAACTCGACCGCGATGCTGGTGGGCGCCAGCGGCTACCGCGAATTGTTCGGAGATTTTGTTACGTTGCAGTTGCCGCCCACCAACGGCCCGATTGAAAACATGATCGCGCGCGGCAATGTCATCATTGTGAATCAGGCCGATAAAAGCCGCGCGTTGGCCGGGCAGGCGGTCTATGATCGGCCGACGGATCATTTTGAACTGACGGGCAACCCGGTCTGGAGGAACGATCAAATGGAAGTCAAAGGCCAGGTGCTCTCCGCTGATTTGTCGAACAACACCTACCGGGCGCAGACGGGTTCCCAGTTCAAACTCAAGAACAGCCCCACTCAAACGGTTCTCATCACTTCGGAGAGCCTCGAATACCAAACCAATCTCGCCACTTTTACTGAGCACGTCGATGCCCGTGTGTTTGAAAGCGGCAACCTGAGCGACACATTAACTTGCCAGCTTCTCAAAGTCCGATTAGTCACGAATCAAATCGAAACCGTCTTCGCGCGCGGCCAAGTGGCCGGCGAAACTGCGACCAATCTGGCCGGCCTGAAAAAAACCATCTCGTGCGATCAAATCACCGTGCATCGCTCGGTCGCCACCGGCTTGCTGAAAAATATCGAAGCGGAAGGCCACGTCGTCCTCCAGGAGATTGCCTCCGCCCCCATTGCTCAGAACAACAAGCTCTCTGCCGACGCCGTGACCGCGCGCTTTTCTGCGGTGACGAATCAACTCGAGCAAGCGATCGCCGACCAGAACGTCGTGCTTGAACAAATCAAAGCGGGCCACACCATCCACGCCACCTCGAGCCACGCGGTCTATGATGCCGGCCCGAAAGATCAAGTCAGACTCACCGGCACGCCCCTGGCCCATACGGATGCCTACGCCATTTCCGAGGCGGACTTTATGATTTGGAAGCCCAAGGCGAACAAGTTCCAGGCTTTCGGCCAATATATAATTGTGCCCCTTAAACGGAAAGTCAGCCAGCATTTGTAGTCATGACCACGCCCGAAACGCCTCCTTCTCCTGCGGCCTTGCTGTCCACCGACAAGCTGGCCAAGAAATATGGGGAGCGCCGGGTCGTTGATGGCGTTTCCATCCAGGTCAATGCGGGCGAGATCGTTGGTTTGCTCGGCCCGAACGGCGCAGGCAAAACGACCACCTTCAACATGGTCGTTGGCATCGTCAAGCCCGACGAAGGCGAAGTCCGCTTTCTGGGACGGGACATCACGAAACTGCCCATGCACAAACGCGCCCGGCTGGGCATTGGTTACTTGACACAGGAGCCGTCCGTCTTTCGCAAGCTGACCGTCGAAGAAAACATCCTGGCCATCCTGGAAACCTGTTCGATGGGCGGCAAGGAACGCGCCTTGCGCCTGGAATCGCTCCTCGACGAACTCGACCTCGCCCGCCTGGCCAAAAGCAAAGCCTACACCTTAAGCGGCGGAGAAAAACGGCGTTTGGAAATTACCCGCGCCCTGGTCACGTCCCCCAAGCTCCTCCTGCTGGACGAGCCTTTCAGCGGGATCGACCCCATCGCCGTCTATGAAGTGCAAAAAATTATCCGCCGGCTCAAGGAATTGGGCCTGGGCATTTTGATCACCGACCACAACGCGCGCGAAACATTGAAGCTGGTGGATCGCGCCTACCTTGTTTTCAAAGGCGAAGTGGTTTACCACGGCGCGGCGGAGCTTTTGGTCAACGACCCCAAAGCGCGCGAAATTTATCTCGGGCCGGAATTCAACTTGTAATTCTCTCCGTTGCGCCCTAAAAAATCTTTATGACAAACACTTCTTCATCCGCCAAATCCATCAATCAACTCCGCGCCGGCGTGATCGGCACCGGTTTCATTGGCCCGGTCCATATCGAAGCCTTGCGCCGTCTGGGCGTAACCGTGGCGGCCCTCTGCGACATCCCTGAGTTGGTTCACAGCATGGCCGCCAAACACGCCATTCCCCAAACCTTTACCGACTACCGCCAATTGCTCGCCTCGCCCGGTATCGACGTCGTCCATATCACCGCGCCCAATCGATTTCACAAAGAAATGTCCATCGCCGCGCTTCAGGCCGGAAAACATTGCGTCTGCGAAAAGCCGCTGGCCATGGACACCCGCGAAACCGCCCAGATCGCCAAACTGGCCAAGAGCAGCGGGACCATTTTTGCCGTCAATTATAACGTCCGCTTCTATCCCGCCGTCCTGCAATTGCGCCAGCTCGTCGCCCAGGGTGGCCTGGGCGAAATCATCCATCTCAACGGCTCCTACATGCAAGACTGGCTCTTCAAGGACACCGACTACAACTGGCGCCTGCTGCCCAAGGAAGGCGGCAAACTGCGTGCGGTGGCTGACGTCGGCACGCATTGGATGGACACCGCCTCCTTCATTCTCGGGGCGAAGATCGGTTCTGTTTTCGCAACCTTGGACACCTTTCACAAAACCCGCCAGCGGCCCTTGGGCGAAGTCCAGACCTTTTCCAAAGCCAGCGCCGCCATGCGCTACGCCAGTTACAAAGTCCAAACCGAAGATTTCGCCAGCGTGCTCTTGCGCTTCGACAACGGCGCCTTCGGGAACCTGGCCGTCTCCCAAGTGGCCGCCGGCCGCAAGAATTGTCTGCGCATCGAAATCTACGGCTCGAAGAAATCCGCCTGGTGGTGTTCAGAAGAACCCGAGATGTTGCGCTTCGGCAACCGCGACACCGCCAACGAAGTTGCCCTGCGCGCCACTCCGGCCTTCGGCACAGGCGCCGCCGGCTACATGGATTTCCCGCCCGGCCACGTCGAAGGCTTCCCCGACACCTTCAAAATGGGTTTCCGCAACATCTACAGCCGCATCGTCACCGGCGGCCAAGACGAGCCCCTCCACGCCACCGCCGAAGACGGCCACCGCGAAGTCGCCGTCTGCGAAGCCATCATGGAAAGCAACCGCGCGAAGGCGTGGACCAAAGTCCGGTGAAGGCGACTAAATGGCGAGAAGGTCTGGCCAAGACGCTAGCGAAGCATTTGAATTACTCGTGCAGTCTGTGCGGAAGCTATTTTAGGGACGCGGAAATCGGCTGCGATGACGCGCTCCTTTTTCAATTTGCCTAAAACCGACTCTGCCTGCTGGCGTTTGACCCCGTGATTGAAACAAACGCGCACCACGTCGAGTTCGTTCGTTAACCGGCCATCTCTCAGCATTTGTTCCAAATTGCGTTCAAAGGCAGTAATTTTGCTGGGCCGAAATTCGTCGAGAGCCAACAGCATTTCTCCCGGCGCGATGTTGTCTCGATTGATGTCGAAATCTGCCTCGCCATTGATTTCATCTTTCTTCCATGCCACTTGGAGAAACTTGTCCATCCCCAGCGGGTGCGCCGATCCAAAGATGATGCCATAAATATTCGAACTTTTCTTAATCGAGAAAGGTGCAAGGAAATAGTCCTCTGGACGTGGCAAAATTTCACGATAGTAGTTTAACGCAGCCTGATGCACTTGGTAGTAGTCGTCCGGACGACTAATCTTTTGTTTGATTGCCGGATGGTCGCGAAAGCGATGAAGCGTTGAGGAAGAGAGGAAAAATAAAAAATCGCACGTCGGAGATGTCACCAATTGTCGGAACACTGTTGGTGTGACGTGATCGACTCCAAACTGATCAATGAAGATAAGCTTTGCGGCTTGTGGATTGGCCAGCACGGGGCTGGAGCGGCGGATTGCCTCGTCAAATTTTAGGGCTTGAATGTCCAAGCGAACTCTCGGTAAACGCAGATCGTGAATGTCAATGTTGGCCTCCAACTCGTTTATCTTGGATAAACTCGCGTCTGAAAAATGAGCATGGACACGCACCTTGGACCAGCCCGCCATTGCCTGATATTCTTTCAACCGTCGCAAAATCCGCAATGGGCTGCCCAACTCGCCCGCAGAATCCACCCCGGGACCGGCGAAGAAATCGAACAAATGAAGTTCCTGCCTCGGCGGCTCTTCTGGCGAAAGGAATACGGGCAACCATTCGCGGGCGTAAAGCTCGAAAATTTGCAGCTTTGTTAAGGTGCCTTCATCGAACGGCTTCTTGTGAAAATCGGACGCTGGCATCGTCTCAGGCAATTTCAAATGCTTCTCGAAGTACCACCAACCGCGAGGAGGACGGTGCCGCTGCAAACCTCACCTCAGGAAACTCGTCATACGTGCGCCCATCAAGTTGTCGTCCCGTTTCTTTCTTACGCACGCCACCCCACTGTTTGAAAAAAAACGGAATGCCAGTCTGCTGGCATTGGTCACGGATGCTACGAACCCACAACTCGTCAATGGGTCGCGCACCGGGCCCGCTCTCGCCACCTACAATCACCCAATGGATGTCATTCAAATTCAAGGCGCCCAAGTCCTCCAAGAGAGGCTCAACCGAGAGAAATGCAACTGTTGCCTTGGCCTCACGCAGCTTGGCGATGCGGGGCAATCCATGCTTGCGATTTTCCACACTTACACCCCACCAAATATGCGCGGCTTGTGCCGCATCGCGCAGTTTGCCTTGCAAAAGGGTTGCCAACCGGTCGGCACGCTTGGTCAGAATTTGGTAGGTGTGCCAATTCGCAGCCAGCATCACGCGGCAGACTTTCTCGATATATTCATCCGAGACGTCCTCATGAAAAAGGTCACTCATCGAATTTACGAAAATCTTCTTCGGCTTGGACCAGCGGATTGGTTCGCCGAGTTTTTCCGGAACCAATCGCAGATCGAATCCAAACTCAAAGGGGTGGCCAGGAACTCCGCGAAAACGCTCCGCAAACGTCTCAGCGTAACAATGAAGGCAGCCAGGGCTGACTTTCGCACAACCGCGGACAGGGTTCCAGGTCGCATCTGTCCATTCGATTTTGGAATTGTCGCTCATGTTCGATTCAATATGTAGTATCAAAGTACGGCTGGCCAGCAAAGACCGTCCAATTGCGTCATTGTTTTTCTTTGGACGGCGCGCGTGGTCGGGGGCATGATAGGGGAGTCGTAGTTTGTCGCATGGCCCTAAATG
>DASRLE010000281.1:0-2917 GCA_035648615.1 Saccharimonadales bacterium (SeqCode)
GTTTCATCTCCGGTTGCAATGGCTGCCGTATTATTTTCGGTGGACCAACGCGCCGGCGGGCGGCAATATTTTGACGGCGGTGGCGACGGACAACAACGGCACGCGCGCCACTTCCGCTCCTGTCAATATTAACGTTTCGACCAACATCTTCCGCGGCCGCCATGGCTGGTAAATCCACAGGGACGGTTTATTTGGTCGGCGCAGGACCCGGAGACGCCGGGTTGCTAACCTTGCGCGGGGCGGAATTGCTGGCGCGGGCGGACGTGGTGGTTTACGACGCGCTGGTCAATGGCGATCTGCTTCGCCTGGCCCCGGCGACCGCGGAATTTATTTACGCCGGCAAACGCGCGGGCGAGCACGCCATTCCCCAGGAGAAACTGAATCAGTTGCTGATCGAGAAAGCGCGCGCCGGCCACACCATTGTCCGGCTCAAAGGCGGCGATCCCTACGTGTTTGGGCGCGGCGGCGAAGAGGCTGAGGAACTGGCCGCCGCACGAATACCGTTCGAAGTGGTGCCCGGGATTTCTTCCAGCATCGCCGGGCCGAATTACGCCGGCATTCCTTTGACGCATCGCGATTACTGTTCGAGTTTCACCGTCATCACCGGCCACGAAGACCCGGCCAAGGGAGAAACCGCCGTTGATTGGGCGCAAGTGGCGCGAACTCCCGGCACCAAAGTCGTGCTGATGGGCGTGCAGCGTTTGGCCACAATCGCGGCGGAATTGGTGGCCGGCGGCATGGATGAGAATACGCCCGTGGCGGTCATTCGCTGGGCGACCACCGCGCGTCAACAATCCGTTTTTGGAACGTTGAAAACCATTGGCGACGTGGTGGCTTCGGCCGGTCTGCAATCGCCCGCCATCACCGTCATTGGCGAAGTGGTGCGATTGCGCAAGACGCTGAACTGGTTTGAAAAACGCCCGCTCTTCGGGCAGCGCATCGTGGTCACTCGCACGCGCGACCAGGCCAGCCAGCTTTCCCGGCAACTGCTCGATCGCGGCGCGGACGTGCTGGAGATTCCGTCCATTCGCCTCCTGCCTCCGACCAACCGGCACGCCATCGCCGATGTGTTGCTGGAGTTGAATTCCTATGACTGGCTGATCTTTACCAGTCCGAACGGAGTGGCGGCTTTCTTCGAGTTTTTCTTTCGGGTCTTCGAGGATATGCGCGACATTGGGGGAGTGCGCATTGCCGCCGTCGGCCCCGCCACCGCGGCCAAACTCCGCGAACTGCATTTGAAAGTGGACTTGACACCCGATGAATATGTCACCTCGAAAATTGCCGATGCCCTGGCCAAATACCAGAGCGTGGATAATTTAAAAATTCTCCTGCTCCGGGCCGAAGTGGCCAACCGCGAGCTGCCCCAGAAACTCGAGGAGATGGGCGCGATTGTTGACGATGTCGCCTGTTACCAGACGGCCCCCGAGACTGAAGACCGCAACGGCGCGGCGGCGCGCCTGGCCGAGGAGGGGGCGGATTGGATCACCTTTACCAGCAGTTCAACCGTCGAGAATTTCAACGCCCGCTTCAATTTGAAAGAGATGTCCTCGCGTTTGCCGCAACTCAAACTCGCCTCCATCGGCCCCGAAACCAGCAAGGCCCTGGCCGCATTGGACTTGAAGCCGGCCGTCGAAGCGAAGGAACACACCATCGCAGGGTTGGTCAAGGCTATTGAACGCACTTCGTCAGCCGCACGCCCTGCTGGATAAGTTTCTGCGCCTCGGTCTCGGATTTGGCTTCGGCGTAAATGCGCAAAATGGGTTCGGTGCCCGAACCGCGCAACATCAGCCACGTTCCGTCCCGAGCGACGAATTTGACGCCATCGTAAGACTTGACATCCGCCACCGGCGAACCGGCCAGCTTGGCCGGAGGGTGAGTGCGGCAAAACTCCATGAGCGCGGCGCGCTTTTCGAGGGGGAAATGAGTGTCCAGCCGCGTGTAATGATGCGGACCAAATTGCCTGATCAGTTGAGTCAATAACTTATTTACCGAGACGCGTTCGGTCGCCAGCAATTCCAGCAGCATCATGCCCGAGGCAATGCCGTCGCGTTCCGGCATCAAGGCCGGAAAGCCGATGCCGCCGCTTTCTTCAAAGCCGAGCAAAACATTTCCCTTCAACATCTCGGCGCAAATGTATTTGAAACCCACTCCGGTCTCGACCAGTTCAAAACCGTAATGCGCGCAAATCTTATCGACCATCGAGGTGGTGGTCAGCGCCTTGATCACCCGGCCCTTGCCCTGGCGATTGACGATGAAGTGGCGCAGCAATAGGCAAATGATTTGGTGCGTGCTGAGCGGGTTGCCCCGGCCATCCATCCCGCCAACGCGGTCGGCGTCCCCGTCGGTGACCAGGCAAATGTCGTGCGGATGTTTTTTGAGGTAAGCCTGGCTGCGCCCGTAATTGAGGCCAATCGGCTCGGGATTGATGCCGCCGAAATTGGGATCATGGTTGCCGTTCAAGGTCGTTACCCGGCAAGTCGTGCCGCGCAACAATTCGTCGAAACATCCCGCGCCCACCCCAAACAACGCTTCGTGGGCAAACCGGAGTTTCGATTTTGCGATCAACTTGAAATCGACCAGGTTTTTTATCGCCTGATAATGGGCCGGACGGAGGTCCTTAATCTCGATGCGGCCGACGGGGCTTAACCGAACCGGATTGCGGTCAATCATTTTTTCGACGTCCTGGCAAAGGCTCGACTCGGCGGACCCTCCATAATGCGCCTTGAGTTTGTAGCCGTTAAAGATGGGCGGATTATGGCTGGCGGTGATCATGATGCCGCCCACCGCTTTTTTTTGTTTGACGGCAAACGAAACCGAGGGTGTCGGCACCGGGCAATTGGAAAGAAGCACGCCAAAACCGTTCCCCGAGAAAATCTCCGCCACGCGCCGGCCAAAGTGATCGGACAGACAACGGCGG
>DASRLE010000282.1:0-12507 GCA_035648615.1 Saccharimonadales bacterium (SeqCode)
GTCAATGTTAACAAAGCGCGTTGACATGAAGACTTAGACCACCTGGTTCAAGTTATATTCGATACGCTTACTTTAATTATTAGTTTTAAGTCCGACAGGCTGCTAGAAGCTGGGCGGGCACGGGTTTGACAAGTATTTCGCGGAAGCCCAGTAGGTTGGCTTGCTCGCGGATTGACTCCTCGATGTAACCGGTGGCCAGGAGAATGGGGATGTCGCTGCGCACTTCCAGCAACGCGTCGGCCAGGTCTATTCCGGTCATGCCGGGCATGGTCAGGTCGGTGATGACGAGGTCAAAGTTGTAGGGTTGTGCGGTAAAGGCGGCCAGCGCCTCGGGGGCCGAGACGAACCCGGTGATGTGATAGCCGAGGTGCTGGAGAATTTTGGTGCCGATCGTGACCAACGCCGTCTCGTCGTCCACGAGCAGAATTCGTTCGCCGTGACCGGCCGGCATCGGAGGCTTTTGGAGGGAGGCTTTCTCTGTGAGGGCTTCCGCTTGCACGGGAAAGTAGAGAAAAACGGTCGTGCCTTTGCCTGGTTCGCTCTGAATGGAAACCGCCCCGTCGTGGGACTTCATGATGCCATGAACCACCGCCATGCCAAGACCACTGCCTTTGCCGGGGCCTTTAGTGGTAAAGAACGGCTCGAAAACCCGATCGAGGGTGGCGGCATCCATTCCTTGCCCGTTGTCCGACACGGAGAGGACAGAGTATTCCCCTTCGGGCAAAGCGAGGCGGCCACTCATGGCGTCGCGGTTTTAGGGTGATGGTCTTTTGACGGATCAGAATGCGCCCGCCACTTTCCTTCATCGCGTGCCAGGCATTGGTGCAGAGATTGGTCAGCGCCTGATGAAGCTGCGTGGTGTTGCCGAAGACGGGCGGGCATTTGGGGTCGATTTCAACGAGGATTTCGACGGAAGCGGGAATGACGGGCCGAATGAGGTTGATCGTCTCCTGCACCACGCGCGGCAAGCTGATGAATTCGCGCTTCAACTCCTGCCGCCGGCTGAAGGTGAGAATTTGCTGGATGATTTCCTTGGCCCGCTGGCTCGCTTTTAATACCTGATCCAGTTTCAAGGCGGAAGGATGCTGCTCGCCCAGTTCCATCTTGGCCAATTCGGTGTAGCCGATGATCGCGCCGAGCATGTTGTTAAACTCGTGCGCGACTCCGCCGGCCAGCGAACCCAAGGCTTCCATTTTTTGCGACTGATAGAGCTGGGTTTCCAGGCGCGTGCGAACTTCTTCCGCCCGGCATTGGGCGGTGATGTCCAAGCCAATGCCAATGACCTCGATGAAGCTGCCATCGGGAGCCAAATGATTGACAGAACTCCAGGAAATGATGCGGGTCGTGCCGTCCTTGGCGGTGAGGGTTGTTTCCTGATTGACCACCTGGCCGCGGGCGAATTGGGAAAAAAGGCGTTCCGCTTGGGCATACGAATCACCGGGATAAAATAAACGCCACCAATTCTGGCCGACAATCTCGGCGGCTTCGTAGCCGCAGATTTTGGTGGTGGCTGGATTGACGAAACGGGTGATGCCGTCGGGTTGCAGGCCGCAAATAAGGGTCGGGGCCGTGTTGATGATATTCTCGGCGTATTCCTTGGCGTGTTTGAGATCGGCCTCGGCGCGCTTTCGTCCGGTGATGTCCTGGATTTGCGACACATAAGTCAGCGCTGGCCCCGGCTGTCGGGAACCTGCGCAATGTCCATTTGAATCCAAATCTCCCGGCCATTCTTGTGATGGCAATCCATTTCCACGCGATGGTTGCGCACCGCTCCAGCCTGCTTCTGGAAAAGAAATTCCATGTTGTTCGGCATGTGCGAGGTCCGGGAGATCAATTGAAATCCGCCCTCGAGGAATTCCTGCTCCGAATAACCAAACATCTCGCAGAGCGCCCGGTTAACCCTTAGAAAACGTCCGTCCGAGGCGATAAACACCTTGCCGATAGGCGCTTCGCTGAAGGATTGGCGAAAGAGTTCTTCGCTCTCCAACAATTGCAGGCGGTCTCTTTGCTGGCGCATCGCCCGCTCGACCGCCAGCGGGAGCAATTGGAGATAATGCCGGTCATGGTCTTTAAGCAGGTAATCGGCCGCGCCGGCCTTCATGGCGCGCACAGCGACTTCCGGAGATTCCGAGCCGGTGAGAAAAATGACCGGGGTCCCGGTGTAATCCGGCAGAAGATCGAAGCCGGTGCCATCGTTCAAATTATGGTCCAGAATAATGACGTCGAACCCTTCGTCGCGCGGCCGCGCCCGGGCCTCAGCGACCGAGCCGGCGACTTTACAATCGTAGGGCAGGGACTGCTTTTCGACATGTCGCAGAAAGGCGAGACGATCCACCTGATCGTCATCGACCAACAGCAAGCGAACGGGTTTGGCGCTCATAAGACTAATCGAAGCCCACGGGAACTATTCATGGCGGCATTTCACTCTGATTCCAGTAACGTTGAATGGTTCGGACAATCTCGACAAAACCCGCATAATCGACCGGTTTAATCATGTAACCGGCCACACTGAGGTTGAAACTCTCCAGCCGGTCCTTCTCCTCTTTGGACGTGGTCAAAATCACCACGGGAATGCGGCGAAGGCGCTCGTCATTTTTGAGAATTTTCAGCACGTCGATTCCGTTCATGCGCGGCATGTTCAAGTCCAGCAGGATGATGCCCGGCAGCGGATGCTCTAAATTACGCAAATAGACCAGCGCCTCTTCACCGTTGCCCGCCACACTGAGCGTGGTGTTCGAGTTCAGTTCGCGCAAGGCGCGGCGCACGGACATGACGTCCACGACGTCATCCTCGACCAGCAGAATGGAAAAAGTATTGTTCAAGTGCTTGATGGATTCAAAGTGTTGTCCTGGACGCCGCCGCGCCCGAGCTTGGAGCGGATCAAAAAGGAGGTGTCGGTGTTGGCCGACGATTTTGGAATGAGGAAAAAGAACGCGCTGCCCTCGCCGGGTTTGGACTCAACCCAGACGCGGCCGCCGGAAAGCTCGACGTTCTTCTTGACGATAGCCAGGCCGATGCCGGTGCTTTCACGGTCGTCTCGCGCGGCCAAAGTTTGAAAGATTTGGAATATTTTCTCAAAGTACCGTTCTTCGATGCCCGGGCCGGTGTCCCGCACGGAAAATTTCCAGTGCCGTCCGGCGTCTTCGCAGCCAACGTAAATATCTCCCGCCGGTTTGCCCATGTATTTAACGGCATTGCTGATCAGGTTCTCGAAGACCTGGGTCAAGCGAGTGCGCTCGCATTGCACGGTGGGCAGACCCGGAGCAATGTGCAAGACCATTCCTGGCGGCGGAGAAAGCATCTCCGAAACTTCGCGCAGCAACACATTGACATCCACCGTCACTTGCTCCTCATGCTGGCGGGTGATGCGCGAGTAACGGAGAATGCCGTCCACCAGCGAATTCATGCGCTTGGTGCGGCCCAGCAGCATGGCAAACTGTTCGCGTCCCGCTTCGCCGACCTTGTCGCCATAATCGGTGATCAGCCAGTCGGCCAGGGAACTGATGGCGCGCAAGGGAGCTTTCAAATCGTGTGAAACAACGTAGGCGAACTGGTTGAGTTGCTCATTGATTTCCTTTAATTCGCCCATCAATTCGTTCTGCCGTTCCTGGGCGCGCTTGCGTTCGGTGATGTCGGCGCGAATGGCCACATACTGGGCGGGCTTGCCGTCAATTCCAAGGAAGGGAACAATGGTCGTGTCCACCCAGTAAAGCGTGCCGTCCTTGGCGCGGTTCAAGATTTCCCCTTTCCACACTTTGCCCTGGGTGATGCCGGCCCAAAGGTCGCGCATGAATTCGCGAGGGTGAAAGCCCGAATTGATGAGCCGGTGGTCCTGGCCCATCAACTCCTCTCGCGAATATTTCGAGATGGCGCAGAACTTGTCGTTGGCGTAGGTAATTTTTCCCTTGGGGTCGGTGATGGCGACGATGGCGTGCTCATCGAGGGCGGATTTTACGTCGGCCAGGTCCTTGAGGCTTTGGCGCATGTTCTCCTCGACGCGCTCCCGCAAGGCGATTTCCGATTCGAGCGACTTGTTGACCGTCATGATCTCCACCGTGCGGGCCTTGACCAATTGATCGAGATCCTCCTGCGAACGGCGCAACACTTCCTCGGCCAGCTTGAGTTCGGTAATTTCGTAACCGATTCCCTGCAGAAATGAAGGCCGCCCTGCGGCATCGCGCACCACGGTGACCTCGCCATGAATCCAAACGATGCGCCCGTTCTTGGCCAGAAAGCGGTAATCGCCCTTAAAGGGTTCCGCCAGGGCAATCGTGCGGGAGAACTCGGCGTTCCAGCGTCGCCGGTCTTCGGTATAAAGCCGCTGATACCAAAGAATGGGATCCTCGGTCCATTCCTTGGCGGTATAGCCCAGAAGTTTTTCGACATAGGGGCTGACGTAAATCTCACTCTTGCGCAGCCCAAAGGACACCATGAAAGTGACGACTGGAATCTGCTCGACCAAAGACTTATAGCGCATCTCGGCCTTTTGCGCGCGGGCTTCCATCGACTCATCCTCCGCCGTGTCGGGAGGCGCTGAAACTAAACGGGGAAAACCCGCTCCGAGATTAGGCAGGAAGGCGCTGGCCAAAGTCATGAGCGTGCCGAAGCTGGGCAGTTCGCCCGGATTTTCCAACTCAACGTTCTCTAGTCTCATGTCGATTCTAACTTCTTCCCGGACAACCATTCTACATCGCCAACGCCAGAGGCGCAACGGGTGAGTAATTCAGTTCCTAATCTTAATCCTAATCGAATGAAGAGATTAAGATTGAGATTAAGATTAGGAAGCGGAAAAAACCAAATCATGTCACATGCGCTCCGAAGGTCGGGGAATGGCGGGCTTCGATTACTTTGCCGTCGCCGACATACATGTGAACGCCGCACGGCAGACACGGATCAAAGCTCCGCACCGTGCGCATGATGTCTATTCCTTTGAATTTATCGGGGCCATTCTCCTCGAAAATCGGCGTGTTCATGACCGCGTCCTCGTACGGCCCGGGGGTGCCGAAGGAATCGCGGGGGCTGGCGTTCCATGGCGTCGGGGGGTACGGGTGGTAGTTGGCAATGCGTCCGTCGCGAATGACCATGTGGTGCGAAAGAGTGCCGCGCACCGCTTCGTGGAAGCCGCAGCTAATTGCTTCCTTGGGCACTTTAAATTCGTTCCACGTTTTTAGGCGTCCCGCGTGAACTTCCCCCAGGGCCTGCTCGACAAAATAAAGCGCCGCCGCCGCCGCATAAGCCTGGAAATAGGATCGCGCGCGATCTCGCTCCAGCGTATTGCTCCACTTGGGAATCTTCCACTCGAACTCCGTCTCGCCGTGGTTGGCCGTCTTGGGCAGGCGGATTTTTACGCTGTGGCCGGTCGCCTGGACATGTCCGCCAATGTTGACCGTCCCGGCCAGCGCGGTCGTCCAAAAGCGCGCCAATGGGCCGCCGCCGGTATCCAAGGCCAGATGCGCGCCGCTGGATTTGTCAAACCAGCGCGGCGACATGACCCAAGTATATTTTTTGGAGAAGTCCCGCTTTTGCGGTTTGGGCAGCGTGGTTTGATTCCACGGATGCCGCGGATCGACTGGGTTGCCGAGCGGATCGTGCGTGACGAACGACGGCTCGCCGTCCCAATCGTTGTAGAAGGAACTTCCCAACAGAATTCGTATGCCGAGATTGATGTCGATCAGGTCCGTGGTCAGAAGTTTGCCGTCAAGAACAATGCCGGGCGTGACGTACATCGCGCGGCCCCATTTGTTCATGGTCTCATATTTGAAATCGCAGACCTCGGGGTTTTGGAACGATCCGTAGCAGGCCAGCATCACCCGCCGCCGCCCCACTTCCTCGTAGCCAGGAAGCGCCTCGTAGAAAAAGTCGAAAAGGTCATCATGCAGCGGCACACAGCGTTTGAGAAAATCCATGTACTTGAGCAGCCGGACCAAATAGTCATTGAAGACCTGCACGCTCGGCACCGTGCCGACGCCGCCGGGATACAGCGTGGATGGATGAACATGCCGGCCTTCCATCAGGCAAAACATCTCGCGCGTGACCCGGCTCATGTGGAGCGCTTCGAGGTAAAACGGCCCGACGAATGGGTTGAGGGCGCGCATGATGTCGGCAATCGTGCGATAGCCATGCGCCTTGGCGTGCGGGGCCTCCGTTTTTTCCGCCTTGGCCAGCACGCTGGGATTCGTCTCGCGCACCATCTGCTCGCAAAAATCGACGCCGACCAAATTGTCCTGGAACAGGTTGTGGTCGAACATGTATTCGGCGGCCTCGCCCAGGTTAATGATCCATTCGGCCAGATGCGGCGGCTTGACGCCGAAGGCCATATTCTGGGCGTAAACCGCGCACGTCGCATGGTTGTCGCCGCAGATGCCACAAATACGGCTGGTGATAAAATGAGCGTCGCGCGGATCTTTTCCACGCATGAAAACGCTATAGCCGCGAAATATGGACGAAGTGCTGTAACACTCGGCGACCTTCCGGTTCTCGAAATCGATTTTGGTGTGGATTCCCAGGCTGCCGACAATGCGCGTGATGGGGTCCCAAGCCATTTCGACCAATTTTTTTTGCAGCGGAGTTTCGGGCGCGTTGCTCATGGGGTCTGTGCTGGTTCCGGCAGGGGTGCGGGTCTCCGTCCGGCTGGCTCTTTGTTCATCGAAGCCTGGGTGAAGGCGCGCAAGGCTCGAATCGCGCCGCCGTAAGTCTGGATGGCTTGCGAGGAAAGGATTGATCCCGGTGGCTGGTCCATGAAGGGCATGAGCTTGTCGGGAAATCCCGGCATGGTGCAGCCGATGCAGATGCCACCCACATTCGGGCAGCCGCCGATGCCTCCCATCCAGCCGCGTTTGCTAACGTTGCACTGCACAACGGGAGCCCAGCAGCCCAGTTTTACGATACACTGCTTGCGGCCATACTCCTCCGTGAAATCCCCCTGTTCATAATATCCGCCGCGATCACAGCCTTCGTGAACCGTCTCGCCAAAAAGCCATTTCGGCCGCATGAGGTCATCAATCGGAATCGGAGGCGCCGCGCCGCCCGCCTGTCGCAAGAGGTAAAGCAACGTCTCCATGAAATTAT
The DNA here is from genome assembly GCA_035648615.1 of Saccharimonadales bacterium (SeqCode). Taxonomy (GTDB): domain Bacteria; phylum Verrucomicrobiota; class Verrucomicrobiia; order Limisphaerales; family Palsa-1400; genus DASRLE01. The sequence continues at coordinate 7,069 of DASRLE010000282.1, forward strand.
CCGGCTGCACCGGGCAACCCGGCACATTGACAATCGGGAGCCCGCTCTTGGACTTCCACTCCCAGCCTAGATAATCCGCCAGGCCCATCGCGCCGGTGGGATTGCCCGCCATGGCATGAATGCCTCCGTAAGCCGAGCAAGTGCCCGCCGCCACCACGGCCCACGCTTTGGGCGCGAGACGATCAAGCCACTGGCAGGTGGGAATGGGTTCGCCGGTCGCCCTATCCATTCCAAAGCCAGCCCACGAACCCTCGGCGTGGTTTTTTTCGTCGGGAATCGAGCCTTCCATCACTAGAATGAAAGGGTCGATTTTACCCTCGGCCGCATCGTGGAAGAACTGCATAAAAGCCTCGCCGTTCTCATAAGCGAGCACCGGATTGTGAAATCGAACCTTCGGGATGCCTGGGATAATTCCCGTAACCAGGTCCTCGATACTTGGCTGCGTGGCCGCCGTGATGGCGATAGTATCGCCGTCGCACCCGAGTCCGGCGGTAATCCACAAGACATCGATCTCTTTGATTGAGTCACCCATAAAAATCTCCCCAGCCTGCTGTTTCTCTGGCAAAGAGATGGCTGGCTAAACGTCTAGCTTAAGGCTCTCACGCCGCCGGGTTGATTGTCAACAGCCGCCGTGCCGGAAAAAAGCGGGCTTGAGAATTTGACGATTTTTGAAAATACTGGGGGCATGCTTTTTCCGAAAGGGACTAAAACGACGCAAGAGACCAACAAGTTTAGGTCCCTTAAGTCCTTTAAGTCCTTTCCCAACCTTAAAATCCCATGACCGAACGCTTCATCCCTCCGCACGGCGGCTACGAGAACCTTCTCTCGTTTCAAAAGGCCCGCATTGTCTATGACGGCACGGTATGGTTTTGCGGCCGCTATCTCGATAAGCGCGACCGCACCTACGACCAAATGGTGCAAGCGACGCGCTCAGGCAAACAAAACATTCTGGAAGGCAGCCAAGCCTCGGGCACTTCCAAGGAAACCGAAATCAAACTCACCAATGTGGCCCGCGCCAGCCTGGAAGAACTGCTCGAAGATTACCGCGACTTCCTGCGCGTTCGCGGCTTTGAACAATGGGCCAGAGAACACCGCTACACCAAGCGCCTGCGCGAACTAAACCGCCAGCCCAACGCCGACTACAGCACCTTCAAAAAAGCCATCGAAAACCCCGACCCCGCCATTGCCGCCAACACCATGATTGGCCTGACCAAACTAACCAATTACCTTCTCGACCAGCAAATCCGGCGCCTCGAAGAAGCATTCGTCCGCGAAGGCGGCCTGCGCGAACGCATGACCCGCGCCCGCCTCGCCGAAAGAGCCAAACAAAACTCCGCCCCCTTCCGTCCCTTATGACCCTTAAGTCCCTTTATAGGCCCGGCCTTTGGGCATTTTGGGTTTGTTTGGCTACCATGGCATCCCAGGCCACCACGAACTCCTACTACATCGGCAATCGCCCCCCGCTGGCGCCTTCGCCGTTTTACAAACTGCCCATTGGCGCGATCACGCCGCGCGGCTGGCTGCGCCATCAACTTGAATTGGAACGCGACGGCATGACAGGGCATCTCGAGAAAATTTCGCCCTGGCTCGATTTCGCCAAAAGCTCGTGGACCGATCCGCAAGGCCGCGGGAAATTCGGCTGGGAAGAAATGCCTTACTGGCTCAAGGGCTATGGCGATCTGGGTTACGTCCTCAAAGACAATACTATTATTGCGGAGGCGAAGAAGTGGATTGAGGCCGTGCAGGCCTCGCAACGGGAGGACGGCTGGTTCGGCCCGCGCGAGCTGCTGCACAGCCTGGATGGCAAGCCTGATCTTTGGCCGCATACGATCATGCTCAACATCCTCCAGTCCTACTACGAAGCGAGCGGCGACCCGCGAATTGTCGAAGTGATGACCGGTTATTTCAAATGGGAGAATACACTTTCCAGCAGCGCCTTTGGCGAAGGTTACTGGCCAAAACTGAGGTTTGGCGACAATCTTGAAAGCATCTTCTGGCTCTACAACCGCACCGGGCATGGCTGGTTGCTCGACTTGGCCCGCAAGATCAACGCCGGCATGGCGCGTTGGGACGAAGACGTGGTCAATTGGCATAATGTAAACATCGCCCAGGGTTTTCGCGCGGGAACGGTTTTCTGGATGCTTTCGCACGACAGTCGGCAGCTCGCCTCGGCCGAACGCAACTACGATAAGGTCTTCGCCACCTTCGGCCAGTTTCCTGGCGGCGGATTTGTCGGCGACGAAAATTCGCGTCCGGGCTATACCGATCCGCGCGGCGGAATAGAGACCTGCGGCATTGTCGAATTGATGCACAGCTTCGAGATGCTGACCAAAATCACCGGGCAACCCGTATGGGCCGATCGTTGCGAAGAGATTGCCTTCAACACTTTTCCCGCCGCCCAGACCGCCGACGAAAAAGCGCTGCACTATGTCACTTGTGCCAACCAAATCCAGCTTGATCGCGGCAACAAGTCGCCGGACCTTCAGAACAGTGGCACGATGGTTTCCTACAGCCCGTATGAAGTCTATCGCTGCTGCCAGCACAATGTGTCGCACGGCTGGCCTTATTACGCCGAGGAACTTTGGCTGGCCACCCCCGACAACGGCCTCTGCGCCTCTCTTTACGCCGCCTGCGAAGTCAGCGCCAAAGCCGGAAACGGCGCCGCCGTCAAAATCATCGAAGAGACCGGCTACCCTTTTCGTGACACCCTCAAATTCACCGTCCAAACCGCCAACACAACGAAGTTCCCCCTTTACTTGCGTGTGCCGCGCTGGTGCGACTCCGCAGCCGTCAGCATCAATGGAAAGCCGGCTACCGCGAAATCCAAACCTCTCGCATTTATCCGACTAGACCGGAAGTGGCGCAATGGCGACACCGTTATCTTGCGGCTGCCGATGAAGCTAGGCGTGCGCCAATGGCCCAAGAACCAGGACGCCGTGTCCGTGAATTACGGTCCGCTCAGTTTCTCCCTGGCGATTAAAGAACGTTTCGCCTCCTACGGTACGCGCAATCCCGACTGGCCGGAGTGGGAAGTCTTCCCCCAATCACCCTGGAACTACGGATTGGTTCTTAATCAACAAAAACCAGCCTCGTCGTTCAAGCTGATTCAAAATAACGAAGCCGTAGCGCCACAACCTTTTACGCCCGACACAGCCCCGCTTCGATTAGAAGCTACCGGCCGCCGCATTCCCGATTGGCAAGCCGACACCCACAATGTGATTGGCAAGCTCCCGCCCAGCCCTGTCGCATCGGACCAACCCAACGAAAAAATCACCCTCATCCCCATGGGAGCCGCCCGCTTGCGTTTGTCCATGTTCCCGGTGATTGCAAACTGAACCTCGGTTGCTTATAGGAAGGTTTATGCCACGCAGAGAACTAAAAACCGGAAAGCAAGTCGCCGACTGGCTTTTCGCACTCGGTTCGCAGTTGAAAGCGCCTGGGAATATGACTCTTATCGGCTCTGCTGCATTGCTTTGGCATGCTCAGGATCGCGGGGTGACGGCTGAGCTTCCCGAAGCAAGCATGGATGTTGACCCTGTGACCGACAGTGACGAAGTGGCGCTCCACTGTTACGAAGCAATCATGGGCAGCGAATTCGAGCGCACTCATGGCTGGCACATTAACTTAATGCCCGAGTCCGTCCTGCAGCATTTGCCCGAAGGATGGCAACTGCGCGCAACCCAAAAACAAATCGGAAAATTAAATTTGCTGGTTCCCGCGCCTGCCGATTTGCTCGCACCCAAACTCAAACGCAACGAACCGCGCGACCGCGCCCATGCCGATTGGGCCAAACGCATTGGGTTGCTTGGCTGAAACTGGGTGTTATACTGAGCCATGTTCGTGAACGGAATTCACATGGCGGAATATGCCAAGCTCGAATATGGGCGAATGCTCTGGCGCGTGCCTGAATACCGCGAACGCCTGCTCCGCCACTGGCGGGACCCCCGCCATCCGCACGCCGATCGCTTTGCCGAGCACGAGGCCGAGGTGCGCCACATCTTGGAAAGCCCCAAGGGTTCGGACAACGAATTGGAGGCCGAACTGCGCCAGCGCAACCTGAGCTTGCGCGTTGTCGTTAAAGAGATTCCATCGGTCTTCGGCTCGTTTTTCTGAATCTAACGACTATCGTTGTCGCGCGCGTCCACGAAACTTGACCAATTCAGTGGACTTTGTAGATTAATGGCCAATGAAGCTTTCCGTTCGAGGGGAATATTCTTTGCGGGCGCTTTTGGTATTGGGTTTGCGTTATGGCGAAGCGGTGGTGCGCATTCAGACTATTTCTGACCAGCAAAATATCCCCAAGAAATTTCTCGAACAAATCCTCAATGACTTGAAAACGGTCGGGGCGGTGGAAAGCAAACGCGGCGCGGGCGGGGGCTACCGCCTGGCCCGGCCACCCGAAACGATTACCTTGGCCTTGGTCGTCCGTCATGTGGAAGGCGCGCTGGCCCCGGTCAGTTGTGTGAGCGACCGCTTTTATGAAAAATGCACCTGTCCAGATGAAGACCACTGCCCGATTCGCGAAGTGATGAAGGAAGTCCGCGAGGCCGTGGTTAAAATTATGGAGCGGGTGACGCTGGCTGATTTGTGCCAGCGCGCCCGCCACTTGGAGGCTGACCCTGCTTCTGTCCTGGACTATATCATTTAACATCCTATGAAAAAACTCATATTATTGTTGTCGTTCGGTTTATTAACCATCTCGCAGGCGCAGACGACGAACGCTCCGCGCACCTATTTCGACGCCTTTTACGCGACACCGGACGTTGTTTTGGTCAAAGGGATGTCAATCATTGGCACCTTGAGCGCGCAGATTAGCTACCCGGTGGAAGTGCGGGCGGAACAACTGACCAGCTTGCAAACGTCGAATACGGTTTACGCGGTTTCCGTGCGCACGCGCGTCTCTAAACACCCGCAAATCGACTACATTGATTACGATGAGTTGGACGGGTTGATTCGCGGCATTCACCAGATGTCGCAAGCGGATGCATCCATCACGCCGATGGATAATTTCGAAGTCGTTTACCGGACCCGCAGCGGTCTGTCGCTGGCCAAAATCAACGTGGGCACCAAGATGGTCATCGCGATGAAATCTGGGGACGTGAATGGGCAGCGCAATCAGATGGCGGCCTTTGTGCTCGACGATTTCGGGCGGCTGCTCGTTTCGGCCAAGGCCAAGATTGATGCGGTGGCGCAAAATGGCCCGTGATACATTGCCCGGGCATTTGTAAAACGCGCCCGGAAGGGTGTGAGACAAAAAAGTCTTCAATTGGCTCAGGGACTTCAGCGCGGATACTTCGTCAAACGAAAAGAGAAGGCAAAAAGATGGGGGCAATAATATAAAAACAGAAGATTTTTTTGCCCCCATTTTTTTGCCTTTCTGCCTCAGTCCCTTAGCTTCGAGAAGAGCCGAAGGCGTCAAAGGAATGGCGGGATATACTG
>DASRLE010000283.1:0-4310 GCA_035648615.1 Saccharimonadales bacterium (SeqCode)
TGTCCTTCTCCACTGACCAAGTCGCCTCCCAGGAAATCCTTCACGTTCGAGCCAGTTTCAACCACTTCGCCCACGAACTCATGTCCCACCACCATCGGGACAGGAACGGTCTTTTGCGCCCAAGCGTCCCATTTGTAAATATGAAGATCGGTGCCGCAAATCCCCGTCCGATTTATCTTAATCAAAACATCATTCACGCCGATTTGCGGCTTGGGAACATCCTCCAGCCACAACCCGCGCTCCGACTTGCTTTTGACCAGCGCTTTCATCTTATCCCGGTTCTATTTTTCTCGAAGGAAACTTGATCGCCTTTCGCACCGGCGCCTCATACCGCTCACCAAACCAACTGCTGTGAACCGCAAGACTGACTAATATAAGGCCAGGTTCATAGATCGCGCTCGGGCCATTTCGTTCACCGTCATCCTCATGTGAATGAACTGTGCTGGCATAAACGTATCCATCCCAACTCTTACTGATGATTCTAAACCAGCGAAGCCCTGGCTCAGCAAGTTTGGCATACGAAGCCATTGAAACTGCCGCGTCTTTGGCATCCATCTCATCGATTTTAATGGAGTCGAATAAATTGGCGATCTGCATAGCTCTTACTCCGTGAAAAACAATGTCAATACGCTTTTGTCCAGACCTTTATTTTGGTCTTCGAATCAGCAACCGGGCATGAGAAACATCATACGCCCACAGTTGGAAGCTGCCTTCAAAAAATAGAGAAGGTGCTTTCATATAATTTCACGTCCTTCCGCGAATTAAAAATAATTATCGCGCCATTGCCATCCACTCATCCAGAAAGTACATACCCACGCAAACAACGTTTAAGGCTAGATATTTGACAATAATCGACGCAATTTGCGTAGAGTAGGAGCAACGACGACGCCCAACTTCCCACCATGCGAAAAGACCAATCCCAATGAGTGGAAACACTTTAAATTCACCGATAACTCCCATCAAAAAAAACAAACTCCAGAAAAACCACAAGCCAGACTTCACTCGCAAAGCAAAACCAAGCAGGCCGACAACTTCGACAACCAGAGCCGCGATATTAAGTGATAGAAGTCCCAGTGTTGCGCCGCGAAGATACGATTCTGAAGGCTTCACTGCGGAAAAATATTTTGCAATATAAGCCCCGCAAATAATAGTTCCACACGATAGCAACAAAACTACCGCAACATCGCGATTGTCGGCGTACAGGTTTGCTGTATAGGGGTTCATTCTGCTTAAAACTTCTAAAAGATTACTTCTCATAAGAGGTCAGCTCACATTTGCGCTGTTGTTCACCCCACGCCTTTGCTCTCTTGAAGTTTTCGTACTCAAAGTGTTCAGGGTTCCCAACTGTAAATTTGTGGGCAAACTACCCAATAGTCATTCGTCATTTCTGGCGAACCCTGTCAAGCCTAATCTTTCCCGGATGGCTTTTGGCCCGTTTGCTTCAACTCGCCCTCTTTCCAATTGCCGTGGCGATAAAGAGCATCGTAACTCAAAACAAACCGCGACCGCAAGCCCAGGATAAAGCATCCGAGGATAAAACATCCGAGGATAAAGCATCCGTGCGATTTGCACGGCTGTTTCAGTCTAACCAACATTTTCCACGTACCGAAACTTAATTCCGAGAAAGGTTGGGTTGGTTTTCCGGGGCGGCCGGACGGCGCAGCGCACCGCCCTACCTATGAGCGCACGTCCCTTGCCAAATGAACACCGTTGCTGGGTTACTGTTCCAGCCAATGTTGGATCATGGCGCCCGCCGCGTCGTCGCAGCCCTGCTCCGCATCCTGGCCGGCAATGTTTGTCCCGACCACGACGGAGAAATCCTTTTCCGGCGCGAGCCACATGACCACATACCACATTGTGTTCGAGCCGTTATGCATCAGAGCTTTTCCACCGGCCCATCCACGTTTCACCACCACCCAGCCGCAAGCGTAGTTCCCGCCTTTCGGGGGCGTGTGGAGTTTAGCCAGGGTGGCGGGTTTCAAAAGACCGGACGCCCCGTCGCGTTGCATGTGGAAAATGGTGAACCGGGCCAAATCATCGAGCGAACAGTGGACGCGGCCCGCAGGGGCGATGGAGAGAGGGTTGTCCTCCTGCACCGGCACATTGTTGACATGACCCCAAGGCTGATCGACCGCGCCGGTTGTTCCGGGAGGCCCGAACCCGGCGGAATCCATGTGCAACGGTTTGAACAGCCGTTCGGTAATCAACGTCTCCCACGCAATGCCGGTCAGCTTTTCCAGCATCGCGCCGACAATCGCGTAGCCTTGATTCGAATAAATTATTTTCGTCCCCGGCGCGGCTTCCGGTGGCTTGCTCAGGACGGCTTGGATGAACTGGCGGCGCTGCTCGACGGGAGTGCCTTGCTGTTCCCAGGCGCGTTTCCAGGCGGCGGGAGGCGGCGCGCCGGGAACTCCGCCGCGATGAGTCAACAATTGTTCGACCGTGACCGTTTCGTAGCGCTTATCCATCTTGCCCTTCCACTCGGGAAACACCTCCGCAATCGTGGTATCCCAGCGCAACTTGCCTTCCTCAATCAGCATGGCGGCAAGAGTGGCCGTCATGGGCTTGGTGCAGGAACCGAGATGAAATACATCGTTAGTCGTGACCAGCGTCGGATCGCCCAGCTTGCGGACGCCCACCGCCACGCGGTCGCAAATCTGGCCATCCTTCACCACCACCACCGCCAGGGCTGGGAGATCGTGCTTTTTGCGAATGGCCTCAATCGCCTGCGTCATATCCCCCGTGCTGGGCGATGCCCCCGCTGCGATGCGGGCATAGGCCATCAATCCTAGACACGTCAGAATGGCGAACAGGCTCTTATTTTTCATGGTTTGATTTTGCGTTGGGATCAGGTTCTTTGAAAATATTTTCTTCATGCCCATTACTTACCGGTTCCGAAATGATTGTTACAATCGGCTGGACAGTCCGCCTGTTCCGGTCGTCCGTAAAAAAACACGATCCAGGCGAAAAAGACATTGAAATAAAAACCTCAAAGTGCAAAATGGGGCACGCGTCGAGTTACGAAAATATGCTGTTATGAAAAAGCTGATCTTCCTTTTTGGTTTTCTCCTTCCGGTGTTGTGCCACGCGCAAAGTTATTCGATTGACTGGTATAAGATCGCGGGTGGCGGCGGCACTAGTTCTGGCGGGCCTTATCAAATTAGCGGCACCATCGGCCAGCCCGACGCCAGCACTGCGATGACCGGGGGCAATTATTCTTTGACCGGCGGCTTTTGGAGTTTGATTTCCGTCGTGCAAACTCTCGGGGCGCCCACTTTAAGTGTTATCCTTTCCGGCGGCAGCGTGATTGTTTCGTGGCCGGCGTCGGCGGGCTTTCTGCTGCAGCAAACTTCCAACCTGGCCGCGACGAACTGGATCACCAGCGGTTTTACCGTCACCACCAACGCTGGGATTGAAAGCATCACCATTGCTTCGCCGGCGGGAAATTTATTTTTCCGGTTACAGCAATAGGCATGGGATTACTGGAAGGGAAAATTGGTTTGGTCGTTGGCGTGGCCAATAAGCGTTCAATCGCGTGGGCCATCGCCCAAGCCTGGCATAATGCCGGCGCAACCCTCGCCTTCACCTATCAGGGCGAACGGCTCAAGGAAAATGTCGAGGAACTGGCGGGCACGTTCGGCGCGGACACCCTGATCCTGCCTTGCGATGTGGGTAAGGATGAGGAGATCGCCCGCCTCTTCGAGGAAGCGGGCCGGAAATTGGGCAAACTTCATCTGCTCCTTCATTCGGTCGCCTTTGCGCCGCGCGAGGCGTTGGAGGGCGAGTTTGTCAATACAACACGGGAGGCTTTTCGAGTGGCGCATGATATCAGCGCATACTCGCTGGTGGCGCTGGCTCGCGGCGCGGCGCCTCTGATGACTGAGGGGGGCAGCATCGTGGCCATGAGTTACTATGGTTCACGCAAGGTCGTGCCGCATTACAACGTGATGGGCGTGGCCAAAGCGGCGTTGGAAGCCAGCACGCGTTATCTGGCCTACGATTTGGGGCCTAAAAAAATTCGCGTCAATTGTATTTCAGCCGGTCCGGTCAATACGCTGGCGGCTCGGGGCATCGCCGGTTTTTCGGATATGCTGAAGCATTATGAAGCGCACGCGCCCTTAAAGCGCAATGTGGTCCCCGATGAACTCGGCGCGACGGGCGCGTTTTTGGCCAGTGACGGCGCGGCCGCCATGACCGGCCAAGTCCTTTACGTCGATTGCGGATACCAGATCATGGGAATGTAATTCCCCACGACCCCTTCCCCCACCCGGCGTCACTCAAACGGCGTGGCGCAATAGTTCGAAGACCGG
>DASRLE010000284.1:0-13790 GCA_035648615.1 Saccharimonadales bacterium (SeqCode)
GGCTTTGGACGATTTGAAAACTTCCACGCAAAAGGCCGCGGTCCACTTGAAGTCCCATGCTCCGGCTCCGGTGCCCAAGTCTGCGCCGCGCCCGAAAAAGCCTGCGCGCGCCAAAGCCCGCAAACCCGTCGTCCCGCTTCATCGCGCCCGCCCCGCCCAGCCGGTGCGCCGCTCGAAAACTAAACGCAAATAACGGGAGTGTTTCTTCGTCGCTTTACAAAATGGGGGCGGGCGGTCGAGCACGCGCAACGCTTTCGGGTGATCGTTGGCGTTTTTCTCAAATACGGCTACGAAGATCTGGCCGAGCGGTTGCCTCTGCCCAGCCCGATGCGGCTGCCTTTTCGCAAAATGCGCGAGGCGCAGGAGGAGATTTCGCTGCTTTCCGCCCCGCAACGGTTGCGGCGCGCTTTCGAGGAGTTAGGGCCGACGTTTATCAAACTCGGCCAGCTCCTTTCGACCCGCACACTCCTGTTGCCGCCGCCCTTTATCGTTGAGTTGACCAAGCTGCACGATGAAGTGCCGCCCATTCCTTTTTCAGAGGTGCTCAAGGTGTTGCAGTCGGAATTGCACCATCCGCCGGACGAGTTTTTCGCCTCGATCGAAGAAACCCCGGTCGGCTCCGCTTCGATTGCGCAGGTGCATCGGGCTTTGCGGCTCAACGGCGAAAGATGCGTCATCAAAGTGCAGCGGCCGGACATCGAGAAGACCGTCCGCACCGATCTCGAAATCATGGCGCAACTGGCCGCGCTGCTCGAAAAACATGTCGAAGGCTGGGCGGTGCATCAGCCGCGCGCCCTGGTGGCCGAGTTCACCAAGCGGATGGAACAAGAACTGGATTTCGGGGCGGAGGCGGCGCACATCGAACGCTTCGCCCATCAGTTCGCCAGCGAGCCGACGATTTACGTTCCCAAAGTTTTCCATGAAACTTCGACCCAGCGGGTTTTGACCATGGAGGAAATCGACGCGATCAAGGCCTCCCGGTTTGATTTGTTGGACGCGGCGGCTCTAGACCGCCGCGAGATCGCCACACGCATCACCGATCTGGTGATGAAGCAAATTTTTGTCCACGGCTTTTTTCATGCGGACCCGCATCCCGGCAACATCCAGATTCTGCCGGGCAACATGATTTGCTTTTTGGATTTCGGAATGATGGGTTTCCTGGATTTGCGGACGCGGGAAACGTTTGCCAAGTTTATCATCGGCATCGCCCAGCGCAACGAAACCGCCACCGCTGCCGCGCTCCTCGAATTGGCCCACGCCGAACTGGATCCGCCGCGTTTCGGTTTCGAGGCCGATGTGGCGGAGTTTATGCACCGCCATTTTTACCGTCCGGTTGGCGAAATGGTCTTTGGCAAGCTGGTCAGCCATTTATTCCACTTGACAACGAAGCACGGCCTGACCATGCCGGCGGACTTATCCACCATGCTGAAAGCCTTGAGCCTGATGGAGAACCTGGTGGTGCGGCTGGATCCTGGCCACGATATTATCGGGCAGGCGCGCCCCTTCATGGAACAGGTGCGCTTGAAGCAACTCGGGCCGCGGCGGCTGTTGCGGGAATGGCGGGATTTCAGCGGCGAGGCGATAACGTTTGTGCGCCAGTTGCCGATGGAAGTTCGGCGGCTGATGGGGATGATCAAAGAGGGCCGGACACTCTTGACAGTGCATCACCATGGCTTGGAGCCGTTGATGAATACGATGGAGCGAATCGTGAACCGGCTTTCCTTTTCACTCGTGCTTTCCTCGCTGATCATTGCTTCGTCGGTCATTGTCCACGCCAGGGTGCCGCCGATCTGGCATGGCATGTCGGTCATCGGCGTCCTCGGATATATCCTGGCGGGAGTGATGGGCTTCTGGCTGCTGATTGCGATGTTGCGGCATGGTAAAATGTGACGAAAGCAGCCCTCACCAATCATTTCTGGCTGGTTGTCGCTAATCTTCTTGACAGTAGGCGCTTACTTGGCCGCGCCATGGGCCAGTAATTCCTCGGCGTGGCGGCGGGCGGTTTCCGTTTGGCCGCCGAGCATCCGGGCAATTTCGCGGGTTCGTTGCGGGCCATCGAGGAGAGTTATCTCGGAAAGGGTGCGGCCGTTCTCGATGCGTTTGTTGACCAGGAAATGCGAGGAGGCGGTGGCGGCCACGGCGGGCAAATGGGTGATGCAGATCACTTGATGCCGCCGGGCGATTTCCAACATCTTTTCGCCGACGACGACGGCGGTTTCGCCACCGACGTTGGCATCGATCTCATCGAAAACCAGCACGGGAATTTCGTCCTCCGTCGCCAGAACCGTTTTGAGAGCCAGCATGACCCGGGACATTTCGCCGGAGGAAGCGATGGCCCGCAAGGGACGCGCCGGTTCCCCGGCATTGGGCGCGAATTGAAATTCTATCTCGTCCAAACCGGCAGCCGTCTCATGCCCGGCGGGCGCAAGGCTGATCTCGAAATGACTGTGCGAGAAGCCAAGTCCCTGCAATTGTTTGACCGCCGCTTTGACCAGCTTGGGGATGGCTTTGCTACGTTGAGCAGTCAAATCTTTTCCCACACAGGCAATTTCGTGGCGGAGCTTTTGCAATTCGTGATTGAGCCTGGCCAATTCGACGTCGCGCTGTTCCAAGCTTTGCAATTTTTTCGCGGCGGCTTCGCCGAAGGCGATCACCTCGGGAATCGTGGCGCCGTATTTGCGTTTGAGTGACTGAAAAAGGTTGAGCCGTTCTTCCAATTGCTGCGCGCGGGCCGGATCAACCTCGAGGCTATCGGTGTAACGGCTCAACGCTATTTGCAATTCGTTCCAGGACGACATGGCTTGATCATGCGCCCCAAGCAAGGCAGCGGCGGCGGGGTCGAGACGTTGCAGCGCCTGGAGAGTTCGTCCCAGCATTCCCGCCTGCCGGAGCAGCGACTCCTCCTGATGGCCCAGGAGATTCGAGGCGTTTTGGCTTAACTCCAACAACCGCGCGGCATTGCTGGCGCGCTGAAAATCCTGCTCCAGCAGCATCTCTTCCTCCGGCTGCAAATGGGCGGAGGAAATCTCGCGGGTTTGGAAACGGAGAAGATCCAATTGCTGCGCATACGTCCGTTCATCGACAATCAGCGCGGCCTTTTGTTTCTCGAACTCCTGCGTTTGGCGGACGAGGGCGGCGAATTTCTGGCGTGGCGGATTCAACCCGGCAAAAGCGTCAAGAATATCGAGTTGTTTGGCTGGGTGAAGAAGCGACTGATGTTCGTGCGGCCCGTGCATATCGACCAATTCCCGTCCGACGGCGGCCAGGACTTGCAGCGTGGCGGGTGAGCCGTTGATGAACTGGCGGTTCGCGCCGGCGGCGGTCAGAACGCGCTTGAGAATCAATTGGTCGCCGACGCAAGGCTCCATGCCGCTTTGATCGAGCAAGTCGCGCAAGCCAGGCACGCGTGGCCCTTCGAAGACCGCCTCGACCGAACAATTCTCCTCGCCGCTGCGGATCAAAGTGCGATCAGCCCGCTCGCCCAGCAGTAAATGGAGCGCGCCGATGATAATGGATTTGCCCGCGCCGGTTTCGCCGGTGATGGCGGTGTAGCCCGGCTGCAATTGCAGCGTGAGATCGGAAACCAGGGCCAGATTTTTAATGCGCAATGTGCTGAGCATGGCGGCGGCCCGCAGTTTAAAGTTCGCGCGGCGCGCTGCAAAGTTTAAACTGCAAACCGGCCGAATTTTGTTACGATGGGTTCCATGTCGTTTGCGTTTACTTTTTTGGGCACGGGAACTTCGCAAGGGGTGCCTATTATCGGCAAGGAATATCCGCCCGAATTTCTGGCCAACCCCAAAAACCACCGGACGCGGCCCTCCATTTACGTCGCCACTGACGCGCTCAAGCTGGCGGTGGACACGACTCCCGAATTTCGCCTGCAAATTTTGCGGGAGAAAATCACCTGGCTCGACGCGGTTCTTTTCACCCATTCGCACGCCGACCACATCATGGGACTGGACGATTGCCGGAGATTTTGCGATTTGCGCCGCGGCGCGCTGCCGATTTATGCCAGCGAGCAGACGATGGCGGATTTGCGGCGCGTTTTTAAATATGCCTTTTGCACCGAGCCGATTCCCAAAGGATATTTTATGCCCGAGCCGCATCGGGTCGAAGGGCCATTCTCGCTGGGGGACTTGGAAATCGTTCCTCTCTCGCTGCCGCATGGGACGGCCGGCACGAACGGGTATTTGTTTGCGCAGGACGGCAAAAAACGCCTGGCCTATTTGAGCGATTGCAAGGAAGTGCCGCCCGCCGTCGCCTCACAAATCCAGGGAGTTGAAGTGGCCGTGCTGGATGCCTTGCGCCGCGCCCCGCATCCTACGCACATGTGCCTGGACGAAGCGTTGACGGCCGCCCGCCGGATCGCTGCGGGACGCACTTATTTCACGCACCTGACCGACGATTACGACCACGATGCCGCCCAGGCTGAGTTGCCCGGGGGGGTGGAATTCGCTTTTGACGGGTTGCAGGTTAAAGTGGCCTAAAGGATCGGGACGAAATCCAATGCGAATTTTTTTTATTCTGCTGCTCTGGGCTGCGGGCAGTTGGACGGTTTGGGCGGCAGAGCCGGGCGAGGCTGCCGTGGTAATTTACAATGCGCAAATGCCCGAATCCAAAGACGTCGCAGACCATTACGCGGAGCGGCGCGGTGTGCCTGCGAATCAAATCATCGGGCTGAATCTGCCCACGGGCGAGACGATGACCCGGGGCGAATATCAAGATTTGTTGCAGGCGCCGCTGCTCAACTTTTTGCGAGGTCAAAAGCTTATTGTTTTTGACAGCGCGCAAAAATTGGAGAGGACAACCGTCCGTTATGCGGTTCTTTGTTACGGGGTTCCGTTGCGGATTGCCGAGGATCCCAGCCTGAGCGAACCCGGCGAAGAAAAGCTGGCGGCGCCTCTTCACCGCAATGGCGCGGCGGTGGACTCCGAACTCTGTTTGCTCCCTTTCCCGGATACGCATCGTCTTTTGGCCGGCCCGTTATTCAATCCGTTTTATGACGCGACTAATAGCGCTTCCTTCAATCCGCTCAATGGCATTTTGATGGTTGGACGCCTCGATGGGCCTGATGCCGCCATCGCCCGCGCTCTGGTGGATAAAGCGATGGACGCCGAAACCAATGGGCTGTGGGGCAGGGCCTACTTCGATTTGCGGGGCGTTACGGGCGAGTTTGCCAAGGGAGACGACTGGATTCGCGCCGCCGCCGATGCGTCACGTCGTTACGGTTTCAGCACGGTGGTCGATACCAGGCCGGAAACATTTTCGTCCGCCTTTCCGATGAGCCAAATTGCGCTTTACGCCGGCTGGTACGATGCCAATGTTTCCGGCCCCTTCACGCAGCCCAAGGTGGAGTTCATGCCGGGGGCTTTCGCGTATCATTTGCATTCTTACAGCGCGCATAGTCTCCGCACCACGACCAACTACTGGTCTGGCCCGTTGCTGGCCGATGGCGCGACTGCCACCATGGGATGCATTGATGAGCCTTACCTCGACGGCACGCCCAACGTCGGAATATTTTTCACGCGCTGGCTGGACGGTTTTAGTTTTGGCGAGGCGGCGTACGCGTCGCAAAGAGTGTTGTCCTGGCAAACCACCGTGATCGGCGATCCTCTGTATCGGCCCTTTGGCCGGAATCCACAATTTCAGCATGAGGCGCTGCTCAGCCGCCACAGTCCTTTGCTCGAGTGGTCGCACTTGCTGATCGTGAATCGGAATCTGCTCCTCGGCACCGCTCCCAGCAAGTTGATCGATTATTTAAAGGGACTGGAAATCACCAGCCAAAGCGCAGTATTGACCGAAGAACTGGGTGATTTGTACAAAATGTCCCGCCAGACGAAGCTGTCCGTCCGAGCGTACAAGCAAGCCCTTAAACTTCATCCCACCCCGCAACAAGCCGTCCGATTAAATCTGGAGTTGGGCAAGCGGAAATAATTCGCCTCACGCGCCCATGCCTTCTTCGAATGACCCTGCTGCAATGGGGAAACAAAGGTGGTCGCGCACGTATCCGATTCCGGCTGCGCTCGTCGTATCCAATTCCCGATACGCGCTTTCGGCCTCGACCACCAACGGGGCGGTCTTGGTTCCCATGACGGCGCAATAACGCTGTGGATAACCGGCATGGATCATCAATTCCGCGTAGCGTGTCATATTCAAATCGCCGGAGGCAATATCGACAAACTGCATGGCGCGCTTCTGCCAGCCGCTTTCCATCATGCGCAAAGGAAAATTAGGCCGGATGACAAAATTCTTGACGTGGCAGGCATAAATGCGCGCCGCCACTTTCATGAATCGTGTTTCCCAACTTTCCCCTTCCCAGCAATGCGACGGATCGGCATTGACCCCGAGGCATTTGTCGCCGTCGCAAATTTCCACCAGCAGATTGAAATCGTCCGCGCACATTGCCGCCGTCCCTGGGTGAATCTCGTGCGCCAGAAAAAGGCCCAGCTTGCCGGCATGGGCGCGAATTTTGGCCGTCTTCTTGACAAACCGTTCGCGGCCGCTTTGCACCAGATCGTAATCCGGCCCTTTCCAAAAGCCCCAGGGATAACCGGTGGCCACTTCCCAGCCAAAAGCCACGCCCCAAAACATCGGCACGATCTTGACGTTGACCGCTGCGGCCAAATCCAAAAGGCGCAGGATGTAATTCTCGCTCCACTTTTCGATTTCCGCCGCCGTTTTCTTGGCCACCTCCGGCGGAAGAAACGGGCGCACGGTCGGACTATTGGTCCACGCCGTCGTGTGGACCCAAAATGGGCAGTGGGCGGAAATTCCGTCAAAGCTCAGGCCGCGCGAGGCGAACGCTTGCTTGATCTCGTCGGGCTTTTTAAATTTAGCGCCGTCCTGGAGCATATAGTTGGACGGCTGCGCGCCCGTTGCGCCAGATGCCTTGGCGTAATCTAAAAATGCGGTGAGAGATTTCGCGCCGTGTTGCGCGCCTTCGATGCTGGGATGAAAACATGAATCGGCCATGCCGCAAAAATTGAACGGTTCTCGCGGCAAAATCAATGCCGAAATGGCCGGTTGTGCTTGGCGGCGAAATTAATTATGTTGTGGCGGGTCAAATTCGCGCCATGCCTGTTTTTTACGATACCCATGCCCATCTGGGGTTTCCTGATTTCGCGCCGGACCTCGCTCAAGTCGTCGAGCGGGCCGAAGCCGCGGGCATCGGCAAAATTATTTCCATCGGCACCGCTCTCGAAAGCAGCGCCCAAGCCATCGCGATCGCCGAAAAATTTCCCAATGTGTTTGCGGCGATTGGCTGGCATCCCACCCATGTCCTGGAAGCGCCTCCCGATCTGCGCTCGGCTTTGCGGACGCTGGCCCAGCATCCCAAAGTGGTGGCCATCGGCGAGACCGGCTTGGACTACCATCCACATACGGGAGGGCCGGCCTCGCCCGCCGAGTGGGAGCATTACAAAAAGCGCCAGTCGGAACTATTTCACCAACAAATGGAGGTTGCTGGCGAGTTGGGGCTAAACTGCATCATCCACCAGCGCGATTCCTTCGACGATACCGTCGCGCAAATGCAGCCTTTCGTGGGAAAAACGCGCGGGGTGTTCCATTGCTTCTCCGAAAATGCCGGGTCGATGCGCCGCGTTTTCGCCCTGGGCGGCTTGGTCAGTTTCACGGGCATCGTCACTTTTAAAAATGGCCAAAACGCGCGTGATACGCTGGCCGCGGCGCCCATGGGACAATTTATGTTGGAAACGGATTGTCCCTTTCTGGCGCCGGTCCCTTTTCGGGGCAAACGATGCGAACCTGCTTATGTGCGGGAAATCGCCCAGCGGGCGGCGGAAATCAAGAATTGTTCCGTGGCCGAATTAAGCGAAGCCACCTGCGCCACCGCGCATCAATTTTTTCCGAAAATAGCAACTAAATTGACCGGCGGGGGTTAATCGGTAAGACTAAAGGATGAGTAATGTGGCAAAGATTGTCCGGGGTATCTTGGTGCTGGCCGTCGCGGCCGGTCTCGGGATCTTCATTGGCTGGCTTTACAGCCGGCAAGGAGATGTCACGCCCATTGCAGTAGCTCCCTCGACCAATCAACCCCAGGCCTTTATCCCTCCGGCGCCTCCCGCCTCGGCGCAAAATGCCCCGGTCGTAGAGTATGCGGCGCCCGCAGATCCAACGCCCCCCGCCACGGCCGGCTCGGATTGGGAACAGAAACTGGATGACATCCTCCTGACCGGGGACGACGAAAATACCAAAGCCGACAAAATCCTCGCGCTGATTCCCACCGCGCCGCCCGAGGCGCAAGTCGAGCTTTCTCAACATTTGATTAACATGGTGCAGGACGACCACTACGACGGCGCGGCCCAATTGTTGACTAACTCAACGACTCCTCCCGGCGTTTCCACCGTGCTCTTCAATGATCTGCTCAATCGCAATAACACGCTCAAACTTCCGATGCTGCTGTCGGTCGCTCGCAATGACGATCATCCGCTGAAAGATCAAGCGCGCGAAATGCTTGAGCTTCTGACCCAGGAAGACAACGGCACCAATTGGGGCCAATGGTCCACTTCCATTGACACCTGGCTGCAAAACAACCCGCAATAACTTGCGGCTTCTCCTTCTTCTCTATGGATACATTACCCACCGTGTTGCTCAAACCGGGCTCGGCGGACCGAGTCATCGCAGGACATCCCTGGATTTATGCGGGGTCGCTTTTGCGGTTGACGGCGCCGGCCGCCGAGGGCGCATTGGTGCAAATCAAAGACCATCGGCAACGCTTTCTGGGCGTCGGTTTTTACAACTCGAAATCGAAAATCCAGGTGCGCGTCCTGTCGTCGGAACGGGTCGAAGTCGATGCGCAATTTTTTGTCGAGCGCATCCGCGCCGCCTTGGCCGTCCGGCGGCGTCATTTGCCGAATGCTTCCTCCTTTCGGGTGGTCAATGCGGAGAGTGATTTTTTGAGCGGGTTGATTGTCGATAAATATGGCGATGTTCTGGTCGCGCAAATTTCCTCCCTCGGCATGGATCAACGCAAGCCGCTGATCGTCGCGGCCCTCCAGGCGATTTTTTCGCCTCGCGCCATCGTTGAACGCAGTGAGGCCTCTTTCCGCAAATTCGAAGGGCTGGCTGAGTCGAACGGCGTGCTCAACGGTTCCATGGAGGGCTTGCAGCCGATCGAAATCAACGGGTTAAAATTTGAGGTCAACATTCCTGGCGGCCACAAAACGGGCCTCTATCTTGACCAGCAAAAAAATTATCAGTTGGTCGCCGATCTCATCCACGGCGGACACGTTTTGGATTGCTTCAGTTTTCTGGGCGGCTTTGCCTTGCATTGCGCCCGTGCGGGAGCCACTCACGTCCACGGCTTGGACCAAAGCGAAGACGCCGTGGCGGCGGCAACGCGCCACGCCCAAGTCAACGGCCTGGCCGAAAAATGCTCGTTTGAAACCGCCAATGTTTTCGACTGGCTCAAAGCCCAGACTGCCGTCAAGCCCCACGAAAAAGTCGTGCCGAAATTTGAGGCGATCATTCTTGATCCCCCTTCCTTCACCCGCACCCGCGCCGCCATTGGCGATGCCATGCGCGGCTACAAGGAAATTCATCTGCGTGCGCTTAAGTTATTGAAAACCGGGGGAACGCTGGCGACATTTTGCTGCTCGCATCACGTCAGCGCGGAAATGTTCCAAGCCATCATTGAAGAAGCCGCTTTCGATGCCCGCCGCATCTTGCGGCGCGTGGCGACCTTCAGCCAATCTCCCGACCACCCCATTCTGCCTGCCGTCCCCGAAACAGAATATCTCAAGGGTTTTGCCTTTGAAGTGGCGCGATAAAACAATTACGGCACGCCGTGTCCGTCGAAGGACCAGTTGATGTCGGCGCGGCCGGGATCGGCTGGTTTGACACCATCATTGTAACAAACGTAGGAATATTTAAAGTAAGCGGCGTGGCCGTCGCTGAAGGCGATATTGCCCCCGGCCGTATGTCGTGAAGAAAAACGAGTCGTGTAAACCTGCGGGGTCCCGAGGTCCGTGGCGTGTTCCGCCGTGCCATAATACGGCGTCTCAGTCAGCAGCACGCGCCCTTCCGAAAACAAAACGAAGGCGGATGGATGGACAATGATTGAGCTCTTGAGGATGGTGCCGTCCGGCAAGCCGTCCAACGCCTTGGAATTCATCCCGTATTGGAAAATGGGCCGTGTATTCGGATTCAATCCCGGGTCAATCCTGGCGGAAGGACATTGGTAAATCGATTTACTGGAAGTAAAAAGCCCTATGCCGTTATTGGCGATGGCCGCGTAGTAGTAAAGAGGCTTGCTGGCGATTTCGGTGGGCAGCGCATTAAACCATGTGTCGTTGCCTTGCCCCTCTCCCCAGAAATTAGCAATGTCGCCCCAGCTCGGATTATCCTGGACGGTGGTTGAACTGACCTCGTAGCGCGGCCAAGGAAAAAACTGGCGGTTGTCATCCACATAAATGCTTTGCGCCAAAGCCCATTCCCTTAGATTGCTCAGGCAGGCGATGCGATTGGCATTTTCCTTGGCCCGGGCCAGGGCGGGCAGAAGCATGGACGCCAGAATGGCGATGATGGCGATGACAACGAGCAATTCGATCAAAGTAAACCCAGCCCCGAGCCTTGCGTTTATCTTGTAAGTTCGCATCCGCCAACCCTGCCTTTGCCGTGTGACGAATCCGTGATGGGAACGTTACATTCATGTGACAAATCAGCCCCTTCTTGAATGTCACGAAATCGTCACACCGCAGTCATTAGTTTGCCATGTCCTTGCGTATAATTCCAGCAGATTTGGCAACGATTGGCCAACAACTAAAGAAAATAGCAAATTACCCACATGAAAAAATTTAGCGTCGCTTTCGGTTTGACCCTCACGCTTGCCCTCTGCGGACAAGCGCAAAATACCAACCTGGCTTTTGTTCCCGGGAAATTGGCCGTTTACCGGGGCGGGGATGGCATCATCACTATCACGACGGGGCGGCAACATCCCGCGTTCATTGATGAGTACGACCCGCTGGCGGCCAACCAGGCCAGCCCCATTATTTCTGTGGCGTTGCCGACTAACGGGCCTAATGCAATATGGTTCAATGCCCACGCCGGTTCGGAAGGGCAGGGACTGAGCCGCTCGGCCTCCCACCAATATCTTACCATGACCGGCTATCACGGGGACCTGAATTCCGAGGCCGGCACTCCGTCCGGCACCAATTATCCGCGCGGCTTCGGCCTGATCGACGCCTTCACCAATTACAACCTGGTTTATGCCTCACCTTTTTGGTATGGTTTGCAACCCGGCATCACACAAAACAATCCCCGGGGCATCGCGACAGATGGGAGCAATAATTTTTGGGGCTCCGGCACTGTGGCGGGCACGCAGAGCGGAGGATTTACCGAAAGCGGCACCCTTTTTTGGAATAGCGCAGTTTCGCCCAGTCCTGAGTTAGTGCAAAGCGTGGCGAATTCCGCTTACTCGATGAAAATAGTGAACAACGTTCTCTACATGGTCGCCAAAAATGAAGCGGGCGGCGCGTTGAACAACGGAATTTATAATTTTGTCGATTTCTCGGGCAATGGGGGCGCGCCGGTCCCGCTGCCCTGGATACCTAATGGCGTGCAACACATCGTCACGACCAATCTATTTCTGGACTTCGGCGCCACTTACTCGGGCATTCTTACCTTTGATATGAACTCTTCGGGCACTGTGGTGTATGCCGCCGACACAACTTATGGCATTATAAAATACGTCAACACCGCCGGAACGTGGAGTTCCCCTTATCTTTTCAGCTCGACCAACCTCGGGACTTCCACCCAGCCAAAAAGCGCCACCGGTTGCTTTGGCGTCGCGGTCGATTTCAGCGGGAGCAATGCAGTCATTTACGCCACCACCATGGAAGAAGGCGACGGCAAAAACACCTGCTCCAACCGTTTAATTCGCGTCGTGGACAGCGGTGATCCAAGCACGAACCTTGTCGCCCAAACTCTCGCCGTGGCCAATGGCACCAACGAAGTATTTCGCGGCCTGGATTTCACCCCCGATTTAACTCCGTTCATTACTGCTCAGCCCGTCAGTATTTCCACGACCACCAACGTCACCGCCATTTTTAGCGTCACCGCTGGCTCGCCTTTTCCATTGAGCTATCAATGGCAGGTCAATGGAACCAACGTCACCAATAGCTCCAACATCTCCGGTTCCAGTTCCAACAGTCTGACTTTTCTGCACTCAAGTTTAACAAATCAAGGCAATTACACTGTGATCATCACCAATCAATACGGCTCCGTGACCAGCGCGGTGGCGGTTCTGACCGTGTCGGCGGTGGCGGTCGCCCCTTCACTCACTGGACCGGTTCAGCGCCTAACCAATTACGTGGGCAACAACGTGAGTTTTTCCTTAAACCCACAGGGCACTCCGCCATTTAGCTTTCAGTGGTACTTCGGCACAACCAAGTTGGTGGACGACGGGACCAAATATAGCGGTTCAGCCGAGGCGGTTCTGGACATTACCAACCTGCAACTTTCCGATTCCGGCAGTTATTACGTCGCCATCAATAATCAAGGGGGTAGCATCTCCAATTTGGCAGTGGTTTTGACTGTTCAGTATATTGCGCCTTCCATCCCTCCGATCGGCCAGCCGGTGTCGATTCTTGTGTTACAAGGCCAAACCAATTCACTCTCCGTGTCTGCCGTGATCGGGACTGCTCCACTGAGGTATCAATGGTATCAAGGAAGCGGTTCGACCGCCGTCGCGCTCAGTGACATGAATGAATTTAGCGGTTCGGCCACCAATAGTTTGACCATTAGCGGGATTACTGCCCGCGACGCCACCAATTACTTTGTTGTCATCACCAATCTGGGAGGCAGCGTTACCAGCCAGGTCGCCACCGTTACCCTAGTGACTCCTCCCGCCTTGTCGTCTGTAGGCTACAGCAATCAAGTTTACACTCAAAATTTTGACTCCCTGCCCAACCCCGGGAGTACACCGGTCAATACCGTTAGCGGTGGCGGACCCGTGACGATCGGCAACATCACCTACTCGCCGGCCAACCCGTTTGATTTCGCCTTTCCTTTATACACCAATATCAGCGGCGGCGTTTCTGGCGGCCTCGGCTTAAGCAACACCATGCCGGGGTGGTATGGCGAATGCGACGCGGACGGCCAGGGAGGGCAATTGGGAGCCAGCGACGGCAGCCAAACCACGGGTGGCGTTATCAGCTTTGGAACACTCGATACCGGAAGCAATAACCGCGCTCTGGGCCTGATTGCCACGGGCAGTTCGGGTGACACGCACTTCGGCGTGAAGCTCATCAACCAAACCACCAATAACTTGACCTACATTAGCCTGCGTTTTACGGGAGAATATTGGAAGACAGGTACCAAACCCAAAACGCTGGCCTTAAGCTATTCGATTGATCCCGCGGGAAATAGCTCGACCTTGTCGCAGCAGGAGATTGCCAATGCTCAAGTCAACGCCCTGAGCAACCTTAACTTCAGCTTCCCGACCGGGTCGATAGTGGGGCCAACCAATGGCACGCTGGCCATCAATCAAACGAACCTCGCTGCAACCAATATGCCGCTGGCCACTGCTTGGCCGCCCGGCGCTGCGCTTTGGCTGATCTGGTCCATTAATGATCCCACTGGCAGTGGACAGGGCTACGGCATTGACAACTTGAGTTTTTCCGCCGCCAGCACGACTAATATTACCATCATTCCCGTGACACGACCGACTTTGGGAGGCGTTACTGTTTCCGCCGCCAATGGCCTCAGCTTCAGCTTCACCAATTCGCCTGGCGCCAGTGGAGAGTTCAGCGTTTGGTTTACGACCAATCTGGCGC
>DASRLE010000285.1:0-9825 GCA_035648615.1 Saccharimonadales bacterium (SeqCode)
ATTGGCCGGCCGAAATCGGTCGCCGGCTGGATGGCTTGCGCATGAGTCCCGAGGGGGTCCAGGCGGACGTCATTTCGCGCTACATCCCGGAGTGGAAGAAGATCGACCAGAAACGGGATCGCCGCCTTGGCCAGTTGCGCCTCTTCCTGGCGGCGGACTTTTCGTATCAGGGCGCGATGATGAGTTTGCTTTCCAGCGGTCATTGGGACTTTGCCAGCGTGCGTTTTCCAGCCTTGGGCGCGCTCAGTCAAATCTTTCATTCCTACCGCTCGCCGAGGCCGGACTGGATTCCGGAGGCGGAGTTTAACTTGTATCAGCACGTAATTCATTGCGCCTGCCGCGCCTTGGATCATATTCTGCACCTGCTGGTCCAAGCCGCTGGAAGCAATACTGCCGTCATGGTTGTTTCGGCCCACGGAGTAAGCCGGCGCCCTTTGCCGCCATCTGGGGTTCGCGGCGGTGACGGCGAGGCCTGGAAGTCACCTTATGGCATCTTGGCCGCTTGCGGCCCTGGATTTGCCAGCGATGCGCTGGTCTCTGGCGCGACGGTTCTCGACGTGGCTCCCACCCTTCTCACCTGGTTTGGGCTGCCTATCGGCGACGACATGGAGGGGCGTGTGTTGGTGGAAGCCTTTGTTGAGGTCCCGGCGGTCACGCATATTGCAAGTTGGGAACCAACTCCGTCCGTTGAGCCAGAACAAAGCGCGGAAGACCCAGGCTCTCCCGACAATCCCAAGGCAGCCCTTCTGCGGCGGGAATCCAATTGGAATCTTGCGCAGTCCTATCTGGACGCCGCGCGCCCTGAAAAAGCGCTTCCGCTTTTGGAAGGGTTATTCCGCGCTTTTCCAGAGCGGCCCGAATTGGGCCACGCCCTTTTCCAGTGCCAACTGACGCTGCAAAAGGTTGCCGACGCGGGGGAAACGCTCGAAGTGCTCCTCGAGGGATTGCCGGCTGGGATTTGGCCGCTCTTGCTTCGCGCGGAACTGGGCGTGGCCACAGGGGAATTGCGGGAGGCGCGTTCGCTGGTGAGCCAAGCGTGGGACCTACGCCCCGCTCATCCAGATGCGTTGCGCAGGCTTGGGATGCTTTTGCTGCGGCTTCGGGAATGGAAGGCGCTGGCCGAACTGACCAGCCAGGTCCTCAAGCTGGACGAGAACGAGGCCCTGGCCTGGCTGGGATTGGCGGAGGCGCAGTTGCGACTGCGGCTAGCAGCCGAGTCCGAAGGGGCGGCGTTGCGGGCCATCGGGCTAAACTATTACATGCCCCAAGCTCATTTCATACTGGCGCGGGCGCTCATTGCCCAAGGCAAGTGGGCGCAGGCCCGGGAAGCCATGCAAGTTCTTTTGCAGCTTCAACCCAACAACCGAGCCGCGGCAACTTACGCCAAACGGCTCGGCCAGCTCCCATTGAGCGCCTAACGCAGGGCTACGGCTGCGTGATAACGTAAAACTGGGTCTGATTCGTCGCGCTGATCGCAAAACTATCGACGCCGCCGGTGAAGGTGTTGCTCCCTAGCAACGTCCACTTGCCGATGACCGGCGACAAGAGAAGGTTGCTGCTGCCCCAAATGCGATAGCTGGTGTTCGCCGTCCCGCTAAAGTTCAACTGCGCCCCCGTCCCCGTCCCCGTGAGCGGGCCGGCATTACTGAATTGAGCGGGGGCAACGACAGTCAAAAGCGTTGGCGTCAGCGAAGTGTCCTGCGCGCTTTCCGGATTACTCACTGCCACGTAATAAGAGCCGTCGTCCGCCGCTCCCACCCCGGATAGGGTCAGCGAGGAAGTGGCCGATCCTGTGATGACTGAGCTGGCGCCGCCGCAGGTATTGGGGCCATCGACCATGCTTCCGCAAGGGCCGTACCATTGATACATCAGCGTCGGCCCGCCAGTCGCAGCCACTGTCAAATGAACAGCCGCCTTGTTGGTGACATCAACCGCCGCCGCCGGGCGGGATGTTATATTAACCGGCACTGTCAACAGACCGGCCGCGGTGGTAAGGCTGCTGTTTGGATAAAGGTTGCTGACAATAACAGAATATTGGCCTTGGTCGTCAGCCGGCCCGACGTGGGCAATCGTCAAGGTCCCGGCCTGTGCGCCCGAGATGGTGGCGCCGGATCCCGATAAGCTGGGGCCGTTGGTCAGATTGACTCCATTCAATTGCCATTGATAGGTAAAAGGCCCTTCCATGGCCGAAACCGTGAAGAACCCCGTCGCGCCCACGACGACACTGGTCGGTTGCGGATTGGAAACGAGAACGACCGGCCCGGGCACGGGACCAAAACGCACTCCGCGCAAAATTTCGTTGGCATTGGCCTGCGCCAGCACCGTGGCGTTTGAGGTCGCGCCCGTGTCAACAACCATGATCAAACTGTTTCCCGAGGGCGCGGCCGTGGTGGCGTAAATTTTTGCCCCGGTCACGCCCGTCCCCCACACCGCATGGGCGCTAAAATCGACCGTCAGACAGCCCGCGCCGAGCGTCGAATTTGTCCCCGTCCCCAAAGTATAGGCCAGAACATAACTGCTGCCGTTCCAATCATAGCGCTGAATGCCTCCGCCACTGGCGATGCCGCTGGTGTCGGCCACGTAAAAGGTGCTGGTGGTGAAGTTGTTAAAGTCTGTGTCCGGGCTGGCGGCGAAGTCATTTGGATTGCCGGCGGCATCGGTAATAATAGCCGTCGGCCCCTGCGCCGTCGTCGGCTCGCCGGTAAACGAATATATGCCCGCAGGCGAAGCGGCAACATCGCTATAGACCACGTACCCCTTCACCAGGTTGATCACCCGCGTTCCGGCGGCGCTGCCGCCCAGGGCGACATTGCCCCCGGCCGTCCCGGAAGTGGCTGGATCGGTGTACTTGATTGCCCCCCCGGAACTGGCAGAGCCAGTCGTCCAAAACTCGCTGAATCCATCCACCGAAACCGCCGAATTAAAAATATCCTCGGCGGTGTAAAGCGTGTCATTCAATTGGGGCACGGAATAATAACCCCAGGAATCCACCCCTCCAATGTCCCGATACACTCCGCCTCCCAATAAGGTGACTTTGGCCGGATAAGTCGAATTAAACCCGCAGAAATTCAGGAAGTTGGAATTGGCGGTCATGGTCAAGACGCTTCCTTCCCCTCCTTCGGGCGAGCCGCCGGGAACGATCAGGGCTGTCGCGGCGACATTGTCCGGGACCATGATTGTATTGGAGTAAACTCCAGACGTGGTGATTTGATCCAGATACAATGTATTGGCAGTGGAACTGCTCAAGGCCTGTGCACTGTCCCCCACTCTCGCCACCACCAGATTGTTGGAGTAGAGGGCTTGCAGCGATGGCGTGACTTGCAAGGTCGCGCTATAGGTATTGGTGCCGAAAAGGCTTGAGCATATCACCGCATAAGTGGCGCTTTCGGCCACCACTATATTCGTCAAGCGGTAAGAGGCGGAGGTTGCCCCCGCAATCGCCACGCCATTGGATTGCCACTGGTAATGAATAGGCGGCGTGCCAGACGCAATGACGGTGAAAGCCACATGGTCGCCCACACTTTCCACCAGCGACTGCGGTGGGGAAATGGCCACTGGCGCGCTCGGCGGAGGCGCGGTGCCATTCACCGTCAGTGTCGCCGGGGGGCTGCTGGTCGCAATGCCTGCGGAATTGGTTATGACCACGACGTAGTCAGCCGTATTTGTCGAGGTGGAGTAAGTGATGGTCAAACTTGGCGTGCTGGAACCCACGATGAAGCCGCCATCGGTCAAATTGGTATAGTGTCCGCTGCCGACCGTTCCCGCCTGCCATTGATAGACGAGAGTCGGCGCGCCCAGGGCGACCACGCCCATCTGGACTTCTGTCCCAGCCGAAACCGATTGGGAGGCAGGCTCAGAGTAAATGATCGGGTAACTTGCGTCGTTGGTCGCACCGGCGATGATGCCGAGGAAAGGGGTGGTTTCATACGCATAATCCACCAAAGTGAGGGTCTTCGTCGCCAGCGTTCCATTGTCAATGACACGCACCCAGCCGTAATTCGTGTTGCCGGCTCCGTCCCACATCTCCACCCCGACATAGGCCTCGTTGGACACGCTGGTTCCCCAACTGCCCACGGTGGTTCCGCCGCCGTTTTGATAGAAATAGGCATCGCCGTAGTCAACGGTGGGCGCATAATTTGAATTAATCAGGGTCCCAAATAAAGTAAGCGGCAACCCATCGGTGGCCGTGGTAAGCACGGCGGAGCCAGGAACGCTGTTAGAGACTCCGACAATAAATGGCTTGCTGGCGGAGCCATTCCAATTGAGAACAAAATCGTTGGTTCCATCCTGGTTCATGTCAATAAAACCCCCGTTGGAGGGATATGGAAATGAGTTATTGGACGTGATGGGGCCGGAATAAAGAATGGCGCCGTGGGCCATTCCGGACGCCAGGGCAGAGCTGGAGACAGCGGCAATGATATGCTTTCTCTTCATAGATAAAGGGTTTTCATGGGTTAAGTTGAGTTATTAAGTTTGAGTCTTCGCGCTGGCGCAGATGGGCGCGCCCAGCCAAAAGCCTGCCTCCCCAAGTCGAGTGTTGAACTCGACGACAGCAAGATTCTCTGGGTTGGTGAACATGCGTGAACCCTGACAATGCTCCTTGACGCGGCGCGGAGCAAGCACAATTAAACTGAATTTTTTTTGAGGAACGGCCCCCTCCGCCAGCCGCAGGCGTTACGGCCCCGCCTTGGCCCGATAGAAGACCTGCGAGTTGGTCGTATTGACAGAATCGATCACATGGACCGCACCCGTGGCGCTATTGGTGGCGAACAAGGTCTGCCACGAACTTGAGAGTAGATTAGTGGTGTACTGAATGATCAGGCTCTGACCAATGGCCGAGTTCACATTGAAGCTAACGGTGTGGCCGCTCGCTGAGGCATTGGCCATGACTATGGGGGTCGTGTTGCTCGCCGTGGTGATGAGGTTGAATTGCGTGATCGTTTCCCTAAATGCCGCCGTGGCGTAGCCGGAGCTATTGGTAGTAGAAACAAGGTGGAGAAAAGCGATGGAGGAATTGTAAGTCGTGTTCGGTTGAAGGGTTTGCGCGGGTATCACCATCGAAGTGGTCGTTCCGGCCAGTGCGTTAGAAGTTCCCGGCGAGGCGGTGCTGAAGACGCTGCCAATGGATACAGCGACAAAGTCCGTCGCCGTCCCGCCCGAAAAAGGGTTCCATCCCAATGTGAATGCTTGCGCCGGATTTACGGCTTGGGCCGCGCTGTAATTGGTCACGGTTGGCGCGCCAGGTTGCGCCAAGGCGGCGGGCAGGTTGACAGTCACCTGCTGATTGGAAGTGGCGGCGGTCACCGTGAAAATGTAGTTGCCGCTGCCGAAGGTGGTGTTGAAAGCGGTCTGATTGGTGTTTGAGGCGTCGAGAAAGAATTGATACGCCGCCACGGGATTCTGGGTCAGGTTCGACACACTTCCGCTGGGCAGCGCGAGGGTCGCGGAGACGGCTGCGCGATTGGAGGCGAGGGTGAGATCTCCCACAAAGAAATAGGGAATGTTCGTGTCCAGCGTCGGCGCGCCGGAGGAAGTCTGATCGTAGTAAATGGCCTGGCCCACGGCGAAGGAGGTGTATTGGTTGGTGCCGGAGCCGCCGCCCCCTCCTCCTGAAGTGCCCGTGGTGAAGGTGCCTTCCGGTGTTCCACTCAACGACTTTCCTTGTGTGTCTTGACCGCTGACGACCCAAAGAATGGTCGTGTTGGCGGGGAAAGCTGGGCTGGGGGTGCAAGTCAATACGGTGTTACCGGCGCTCCAAACGGGGGACGTCGTCAAAAGGGCAAACGTGGTGTTATTAACGAAGGTGGCAGTCGTGGCGGTGGGATTCATCGCCTCGCTGAAAGTGAAGACGACTGCGGCGGTAGTCGAAACGCCCGTAGCCCCGTTGGCGGGAACCGTCGAGACGATGGTCGGTTGAGCCACGGCGCGATAGAGACTGAGAAGTAAAGTGACCAATGCGAGCCAGCCAGCCCGTTGGCCGTCTGCCCGCCGGGGAAAAATAAATCGTGTTTTCATTCCGGCTTATGGTTTTGTCTTGTAAAGGTGGCAGAAAACCTTGCAAAGAGCGGATGAGATGTCAAGCACTTCATCCAGCCAAATCTCGCTAACCGAAGGCACTCAGTTGCCAAAGCGGAACTGACGTTCCGCACTCCTATGGCGCTTCGCGCGCACTGCTGCCGCCGAAAATCCGTTAGGTTTTTGAGCGGGCGCGCGCCAGCGCCTCTTTCCCAGCATCTTCGGACGGCTCTTGCTCAGAGTAACCGCTGGCCTTGGCATTCCAGGCAGCGGCAAATAAAACCGCGCCTAGAAATGCCGCCACGAGAAGAGACACAAATCCCGCCCTCCAACCTGCCACTTCCACTAATTTGCCCAATCCCCACCCGGAAAAGATCGTGCTCAAATAACCAAAAAGGCCCGTCACTCCGACGGCGGTAGCCGCCGCCCGTTTGGTCGCGAGGTTGGCGGAGGCGATGCCGACGAGGGCTTGCGGCGCGTAAATAAAAAATCCCCCGCAACCCAGCGCCGCCGTGCTCAGCAAGGAGTGTCTGCCGGGAATTTTCCAAAAGGCAAAAATCGACAAGCCCGCCAGCAACATACAGAACAGGCACGTCCTGGCGCAACGCCCGGCAAATACTTTATCCGTTATCCAGCCGCCCAGCAACATCCCCAGCACCCCCGACACCTCAAAGAAGGCGATCATCCAGCCGGCATGGGTCAGTTTAATGCCTTTGGCTTCGCCCAAGAGAACAGGACCCCAATCGAGGATGGCGTAACGGATGATGTAAACAAAAAAATTGGCAAACCCAAACAGCCAGATGTAGGGATTTTGGAAAACCTGCTTCTTAACAAAAGCCTTGAATTCAGCCGTGGATTGGCTGGCCCCCAAATCCCCCTGCTCGCTTCCCGGCGGTTCCGGCAGACCGACTGATTCCGGCGTGTCCCGCAGCATGAACCACATATAAATTGCCCCGCCCATGGCCAGCACGGCCGGCACAAAAAAGCACAAGCGCCAGCTCCACACCGCCAGATAGCCGCACATAACGGCCGCGACCGCCGCGCCGATGGAATGCGACGTGTTCCACACCGACATTTTGGTGGCTAATTCTTTGGGCGAAAACCAATGGGTCAGCAGCCTGGCGCACGGCGGGAAACCCATTCCCTGAAACCAGCCGTTCGCGATCCAAAGGAGGCCCAGAACAACAACCACGGAATTAACTCCAAAAAGCACATTGGCCGCACAACAACACACCAGCGCAAAAACCATGAAGACCCGGGCGTTGCAACGGTCGGCCAAAAAACCATTGGCAAATTTTGACACGCCGTATGTCAGCCCATGCAAGGTCAGAAACATTCCGAAAGCCGATTTTGTGATCCCAAACTCCTTGTGCAGACCAGGCAAGGCGAAGCCGATATTTTTTCGGACAAGATAAAAGCAAGCATATCCAATGATGGTCGAAAGCAGAATGCCGCGTTGATACTGTTTGAATTGGACTCTGATTTCCGCCGGATCAGTCACAAGGATGCGGGCCGGAGGCGGCGGCTTGAAAAATCTCAGCCAAGTCCGCCCGGGGAAATTCGTCCCAGAGGATGCTTCGTCAATCATATTCGAGCTATTCCAATTTTAGCAGGACGCCATGGCCGGGAGCGAGCCAGACTTGCTCCCCGACGTAAGCGCCAACCTGGCCACTATAGGGAGAAACGAATTTTAGGGCCTTGGGCGGATGGCGAAATTGCGGCTGGCAAAGAGTGGATTTTAAAACATTCTTATTGACGACCATGACATAGCGAGTGCCATCGGCGTGGGTAAAATCGCCCACCGCAAACTCTCCCGCCATATTGGTGACCAGGCTGTCCGGCCCCGGCCCGTGGCATCCGGTCGGGATTGAACCGAAATGATAGGTGTCGTCAGAGGTCAGTTCGAGCAGGGTCGGCGCGAGTTTCTGGATTTGCAGGTTCACGTTTTGCAGGTTGTTCCAAGTCGGGGTGGCATGGCCGAATTGGTCAATGGCGGCCGCGCGATAGTTGCCCGCCTGCGGCGCAAAATAATCGAAATAGGCAATGCCCCGCGCGCCATAGGCCAAACTGCTGAAGACTTCAAAACGCAAATCGGCGGCGGTGGGTTCGCGATAGGAAAAGTGCGCGACGGCAAGGACGATGTTCCAAAACGGCAGGTGATGTTTTTTGGCGGCGCTTCGCATCTGTTCCAAATTGTTCCAGTAACCATCCCTCAGCGAGCCGTCGTCCATGAGGGCGTAAAAGTCGTAGCTTAATTGGGTGGGGTGGCAAGCCGCGATGAATTTTTCGAGATAGTCCTCATAGCTCGAAGCCCCCAGTTGGTCCGCATTGGCGTAATTAGGGAAAAGATTGATGTAAGCCCACTTGCCCGGAGCTTCTTGCTGGAGGAGTGAAGCCATGGCAGCAAGTCCTGGAAACATCCCCGCCCCCGGTTCATCGCGCACAAAATAGCCATACAACGCCGGATTTTTGCGGACGGCTTTAATGGCGCGGATGGCGTTGGGTCGAGCGGCATTTTCGTCGAAGTGCGTCCAATCATAGCTGCTAATCCGCGGATCGGATACGATGGCTTTGATGCCCGCTTTGCGGCAGGTTTTGAGCGTCTTGGGAGCAACAAAACCCGCGACCGTAAATCCGCATTCTTTAATCTTATCAATGACCGCGCGATCATTCGGCACCGAATTCCACGGCATGACCGGGAAGAAGTTTTCAGGTTCGGAAGCGGCCAGCGGCAGGACGACAAATAAAAGAACGCAAAGTCCACAAAAAATATTTTTTGCTAAAAAGGTCACGGGGGGAAGTTAAAGGCTGAAGGCTGAAGGCTAAAGGCTGAAGTTTAAGAAAAGAAGCGAGCCTGTTTGTTACCACAAAGAACGCAAAGAACGCAAAGATAAAAAAATCAGAAACCTTTAATGGAATGTTATGCTGAAAAGGCTTAATCGGAGTCATGGTGAGACGTCCAATTCTCATTTAGCTATTTATACCTCTTTTGTTTTTTCTTTGCGATCTTTGCGTTCTTTGCGGTTAAGTCCTTAAATCAGCGACGGGGCGGATGGTAGGTGGCGATGTCTTTGGCCGACTGGGTTTCGAGGCCGGGCTTTTGCAGGAAACCGAGGTCGCGGAACCAGTCAATAAAACGGTATTGCCACGTCCCGTAGGGCGTATGGTTGCGGTCGGTCAGCCCGCCGCTCATCCGCGTGCCGTTGCCCATGTCATCGCCCGGATGGCGTCCGCGCCCGTAGATGTGCATTTCGACGTCAGGAATCCGGGCGCGCAACATGGCGGCAAAATAATCGTCGGCCCAGAGCGCATGTTGGGGGTCGCCCGAGCCGCCGCAAACAATGAAGGCCGGCGGACAGTTAGTTGGAATCGGCGTCTGCGGCTCGCGCGTAAAAGGAGTCGGACCGGGATAAATGATGCCCACAAAATCAGGCCGGCTGGAAACGCCCGCCAATGGATCGCTGGGCGCGTTGTTCGTTTCGTCAAAACTTGGGAAAAACAAGGCGGACGGCGCGGCCAGTTCCGCGCCCGCCGAAAATCCCATGATGCCGATTTTGTTGGGATCAATCCTCCAATCCTTCGCATGGGCGCGCACCAGGCGGATGGCTTGCTGCGCGTCATAAACTTCGTCCGTGCGCGAGTTGTAGCCATCGCGCCGCAAACGATTGCGCAGAATAATCGTATTGACGCCGTAATTGAAAAAAAACGGCACGAAGTCCGCCCCTTCCCCGCCGACATTGAGCGTTTTATGCCCGCCGCCCGCCGCCACAATGACCGCCGCGCCCGTGTTCAGCCCTCTCTCCACCAAAT
>DASRLE010000286.1:0-13640 GCA_035648615.1 Saccharimonadales bacterium (SeqCode)
TTTCATGCAAAGCGACGCGCAGTTCGAGGGACTCGGCATTGATGATCAATTCCTTATGGATCTTGACCTCGGGCTTGATCATGCGCTGGACTTTGCGAATCACTTTCGTCGCAGCGGACTTGATGCTGTCCACTATTCCGGTGGACTGAGTTTGGACATTAACCGGCTCGTATTTTTCTTCCTTCACTTCGGAAGGGGTGTCCAGGTGGGGTTTGCGGAAGGCGCCGCGCCGCTGGCGTGGATCTCCCTCGCGACCCCCTTCGCGTCCACCGCTCTCGCGGCCACCGCCTTCACGTCCGCCAGAATCGCGGCCACCTGAGTCACGTCCACCGCCTTCACGGCCTCCAGAATCACGCCCGCTCGCTTCGCGCGGCGAATCCTGGCCGGGCGGCGGAACGGGTTGCGCGGGCAGGCCGGCCGCAATATTTTCCGACCGCTCGATCTCTTGTTCGTGGCGGGCGCGTTCAAAAACTCCGTCCGGCTTTTTCTCGCCGGTGGCGTCAGCGCGCGCCTCCAAAGCCGAGCGATCGGTCTTTTGGTTCAATCCGCCGCTGGGGCGAAAGCGCATGCCGCCGCGCCGCCGCCTGGAAAAATTTCTCTCACTCATAAATTAATAAGACCTCCGATAAATGTGTATGTTGTGCAAAATGCCAATGGCGATCAGGGAGCAAACCACCGAAGACCCGCCATAACTGAGCAGCGGCAGTGGGATGCCCGTCACGGGCATTAAACGAATATTCATTCCGACATTGATGAAGACGTGGCAAAACAACAGCGTCACCACGCCGACGGCCAGTAATTGACCCAGGCGATCGCGCGCCTGGCTGGCAATTTTGATCCCGCTAAAAAGGAGCACCGTATAGAGCGTCAGGACCACAACGCTGCCGACAAAGCCTTCTTCCTCGGCAATGACCGAGAAAATGAAATCATTGTGTGCTCCGGCCCGCGGCAAAAACCCCAGCGAATACTGGGTGCCTTGCCGCCAGCCCTTTCCGGTCAAACCGCCGGACCCGACTGAAATCAACGCCTGGTCCACATTGTAAGTGGCGGCGGACCTTTTATTGCGCCCGAAATAAGTTTGCAGGCGGGTTTTCTGATACTGAAGCACACCCATGGTGAGGCGCGCCGGGGCAAAAAGGATCAACACCACGACCAAGGCACCCACCATGGCGGTTCCACCCCCAAGCATGGCCAGCATTCGAGCCGGCACCCCCGCGACAAACATCATCGCCATGCTGATCGCCAGGAAAACCACGGCCGAACCCAGGTCCGGCTCCTTTAAAATTAAAACAAAAGGCAGCATCGTATAACACAGCGCGGTCCAAAATACCTTTGGCAGGCGCAACTCCTCCTTTGGCCGGCTTAAAAAGTTAGCCATCAACAATATAAACGCAATTTTGGCAAATTCCGACGGCTGCAATCCAAATATGCCCAGGGTGATCCAACGTTTTCCTCCGTGATGCTCCGAGCCGACCACAAACACAGCCACCAACAATACGATGGCCGCCCAATAGAAGAGCGCCGACCACCGGGTCAACCGGCTATAATCGGCGGCCAGCAATCCCACCGCTGCCGTCAATCCGATGGCGTACCAAATGATCTGATGCACCCACATCTGACGGTACCACGAGATCATCGAGGAGTTCCCGCCCGTCGCGCTAAAAATGAACGCCGCGCCGACGAACATCAACCCGGCGGCCGCAGCCAGCAGCGGCCAGTCGAAATCGCTTGATCGTTCATTGAGGGACGACTCGTACATTTAATTTCGAGCCAGCGTATGGCTGGGGGTGATGGAGGTTTGTTCCATTTTGATGAGAGCTTCGTAAATCTTTTCCGCCACCGGCGCGCAGGTTCCTCCCCCGGATCCTCCGCCATCGACCATGACGATGACCGCATAGCGCGGGTTTTCGTAAGGCCCATAGGAATCGAACCAAGTGACGTTCGGCATCTTGCCCGCCGCCGACTTGACTTGCGCGGTCCCGGTTTTGCCGGCGACGCGGAAATCGCCGAGCTTGGGCGCGCCTCCCGAGTAATGGAAGGCGGGATAAGCGCCGCCCTCGCGAGTCGTGCTGTCCGCCGGATGCTCCGTGTCTGCGAGCATGGCATGGCGAATTATTTCCAGATAACGCGGATTGATGGGGATAGTATCGCGCAAACGGCCCGCGCCATAAAGCTCTACTTTATTCCCTGTTTCAGGCGAGCGCGAATAGCTGACCAGTCGCGGCCAAAAAAGCTTCCCGCCATTGGCCAGCACGGAGATCAGGCCGGCCATTTGCATAGGAGTGGTGGTCACTTCCTGGCCGATGCAAACATCCGGCACGCTGGATTGGGGCAGGAAAGGCGCGGTGCTGGCGATGTTGCCGGCCACTTCCGGTCCGATGGGAAAGTTGGTTTTTTCGCCGAGGTGAAAGCGCCGGGCGACGGCCAGGATTCTGGGCAGTCCAGCCAATATACCATAGTGTATAAAATACGTGTTGCTGGAACGGAAAAAAGCCCTCTCGAAATTAAACAAGCCCGGCCCGGCCGTATCACCGATCCGACGCGAATGCGCGTTGGGCTCATAATAGCCCGGACTGTCAAATACTTCGCTTGGATCCAGGCCGCCTTCCAGGCAGGCCAGGCCCGTCACGATTTTAAACGTCGAACCGGGAGGGTAGGCGCCGTCAATGGCGCGATCAAGCTGCGGTCGAGTTTTTGGGTCAATCAGCGCCAGCGCCTCTTGAGGGCTGAGGCGGGTGGCAAAGCTATTCGGATCGTAAGCTGGGGCGGACGCCATGGCCAGGATATCGCCGTTGCGAACATCCATCACCACCACCGCTCCCCGCACGCTGGCCTGGGCCCGGGCCAGCTCCCGTTCCGCCGCCTGCTGGACTTTTTTATCGATGGTCAAATAAATGTCCTCGCCCGGCTCATTGCTGCTGACGATCTCTTCGTGCTGGCGATAGTTTTGACTGTTGACCAGGACGGATTTCAGCCCGGCCAACCCGCTCAATTCGTCGTTAAAGACTCCTTCCACCCCCGTCTTGCCCTGATAATCCGGCAGGGTAAAAGAAATTTCCTGGGAATCCAGATTCTCGCGCTGGACGTAGCCCAGGACGTGCGCCGCCAGAGCGCCATTCGGATAATGGCGCACCGGCTGCGTCTCCAATTCGATGTCCGGCTGGCCGGATAATTGTTCGGCAAAAATCGCCACTTGCTGGGGGGCAAGATTGGGCACCATCTCGAAAGGGACGTAGGGATAATTATTGTAATGCCGGATGAAGGCATTGGTATTGAGAATCCTCGGCTCGCGCAACGAGGTGCTGACGTAATAAGTAATGTTGCTCACCACTTCGCAATA
Organism: Saccharimonadales bacterium (SeqCode); assembly: GCA_035648615.1. GTDB lineage: Bacteria > Verrucomicrobiota > Verrucomicrobiia > Limisphaerales > Palsa-1400 > DASRLE01. Next base: position 3,341 of record DASRLE010000286.1, read on the forward strand.
CGCTGCCAGTTGCAGCGCGCGGCCCACCGCCGGGGTCAAACTAAGGCGGCCCTTTTTTTTGATGACCTCGGGGTGCTGGTGGCTGTAGGCCTTGCTCAACCCGGTGTATTCCTCCGCGAAACGGCTTTGCAAATCCTCCAGATAAAGGACGGCGTTGTAGCGCGGCCGATTGTCCGCCAGCACCTCGCCGTTGCGGTCGAGAATTTTTCCGCGAATGGCCGGGATGCGGACATTGCGAAAGGACTGCCTTTTCAGGTTAGTCTCGAAACGGCTGGCCCAAACAACCTGCACAAACCACAGCCCTCCCAGCAACACGACCAGGCCCCCGCCCACGACGAAAGCCACGGCGCGCAGGCGCTTGTCCTTCGTTCGCAGTATGTCAAATATAAACATTTAGAGCCGCCCCCGTTTGATCTCGCGGTCCGGACGGAAGCCGGGATGGATAATCGGCTGATAGTCGAGGATGCGATGGACCCTGCTGAACAGAACGACGCAGACCGGCGTGAAGACCGCGCCGCCCACCGCCATGACGATCCACTGCCAAAGCGATTTCCAGCCGATTAAAGGCGCATGGCCAATGTTGAGCAAAATGAAAAGCACGGCCAGCGGTTGCAGCGCGCTGGCCGCCAGCCCGAAGAAAAGTTGCGCGGAAGGATTCTCGCGCCAAAGCAATTCGCGCCCTCGATAAATCGCCAGGCCGATCAAAAACAGAGGCAACACGCTCACGCCGAGAGGATTGGCCGAGAGCGAGTCAAACCAAAGGCCGCCGCCCACGGCCAGCAACGCAATGGTGGCAATGCCGTTGGTCATGCCCGTATAGACCATCAAGGCCGGCAGAAAATCAATTTGCGCTCCCAGCAAATGCCGAAACAAATCCGAGGACGCCTCGAAAAACACGAGGACAAACGCCGCCGCCAAAATCAAAATGGAATGCAACCCGCTCATGGCAGCATCACCCACACTTCCTGCAACGAGCCGAGGTCCGCCGCCAGCTTGACCCGCGCTTCGGTGGCCAATCCATATTCCTTGGGCCGCAAATCGACGACCTTGCCAATGAGAATGCCCGGCGGAAACACCCCGCCCGCGCCCCAGGTGACCACCGTCTGGCCCGGGCCTACCCCGCTGTTGCCCGAAAGGTAGTCCAGATCGACCATGTTGTTTTCCTGCGGGCTGGACGAGCTGGAAAGGATGATGCCGGTTTCCGCGTTGGTGTGGAGGGAGTTTGCCTGGACGATCGCCGCCACGCGCAAATCGGGGTCTCCCAAAAGCAGAACTTGCGACCGGGTCGCGCCGGCATTTTGAATGCGGCCGACCAACCCGTCCGAAGTCAAAACCGCGTAATTCGGTTTAATGCCGTCGCGAGAACCGAGGTCTATTTGCACACTGCGCCACCAATTGGCTGGGTCGCGCGCGATGACCCGCGCCAGCCTGACTTTCCAAGGCATCTGTCGCGGCCACATCACCAAGGACCGCAAACGGGCGTTTTCATTCCCAATCGCCTCGTCCTGCTGCAGACGGATTTGCTGTTCCTGGTTTTGCAGGCGGAGGGCCTCGTTCTCGCGCCATAATTGGCGTTTGGTCATGAGAGTGGCGCTGGCTTCTTCAGTCAAGGCGTGGGCCGAACCTGACAAACCGAACAAAGGCAGAAAAAGTCCGCTGATGGCCAGCTTGACCTTGCCCATCGTTGCGCTGGGCAGCTTCAAAAGCACGATGACCAGCACAACGACCAGAACCAAAATTATATAATGCCGCTTATTAAGCATCTCGCCCACCCGCGACACCGGCCCGCGGGCGCATTTAAGTATTCGGGCGAACTCGAAATTAACTTCGGGAAGAAGCGACTCGTTTTAGAAAAGCAAGTTCCTGCAAGACGCGGCCCGTCCCTTCGGCCACCGCGCTCAAAGGATCATCCGCGATATGCACGGGCAGCCCCGTTTCCTTGGCCACCAATTGATCGATGCCGCGCAGTAACGCGCCGCCTCCGGCCATGACAATGCCGCGCTCGACCAGGTCGGCCGACAATTCAGGCGGGCAGCGTTCCAGGGTAATCCGAATGCTTTCCAAAATGCTTGAAAGAGGTTCCTTCAAGGCTTCGCGAATTTCTTCAGAACGAATCGCGAGCGTCTTTGGCAGACCGGCGCTTAAATCGCGCCCTTTGACTTCCATTGTTAATTCCTGCTCCAGCGGAAAGGCCGATCCGACACGAATCTTGATCTCCTCCGCGGTGCGTTCGCCAATCATCAAGTTATAGGCACGTTTCATGTGCGCGACGATGGTTTCATCGAACTCATCGCCTCCGACGCGCAAACTGCGGCTGAAAACAATTCCAGCCAGGGAAATAATCGCGATCTCGCAAGTGCCTCCGCCAATATCGACGATCATATTTCCCGCCGGTTCATGCACCGGCAAACCAACCCCGATGGCCGAAGCCATGGGTTGTTCGATTAAATAGACTTCGCGCGCGCCCGCATGGGTGGCGGAATCCTTCACCGCCCGTTTTTCCACTTCGGTAATTCCCGAAGGGACAGCCACCACCACACGGGGCAAGACGAACTTGCGATGATGCACGCGTTGAATGAAATGGCGCAACATGGCTTCGGTGATCTCGAAGTCGGCAATGACGCCGTCCTTCATCGGCCGAATAGCCACGATATTTCCCGGGGTGCGGCCCAGCATGCGTTTGGCCTCTTCGCCGACGGCCAGCACATTAGTGGTGCCGGCTTCGATGGCGACGACGGAGGGTTCGCGGAGCACAATGCCCTGGTCCCTCACATAAACGAGAGAATTAGCCGTCCCCAAGTCAATACCGATATCGTTGGAAAACAGGCTTTTAAATTGCGCAAACATGAAAGTGCCTAGTAATCCAGCCAAGGTTAAGGAGCATACCCCCCAGGGTCAAGTTTATATCAAGGGTTTCTAATCAGCCGTCCACAACGGATTTCCCTTCCTAATCTTAATCTTAATCTTAATCTTAATCCGTTCATTATCAGACGATTAGGATTAAGATTAAGATTAAGATTAGGAGTAAGAGTCGGAAAAGAGGCTCTCGAACTAGTTGGATGTCCTTCCCCGGCTACGGCTGGATAGCGCGATAAAAGGCGGCGGCATTCGTGGGGTTCACGGCGAATTGGTTCACACCCGTCGCGGCACTCAAGGTAGTCAGAACCGACCAGTCCGGCAGGTTCGTCGAATAATAAACGGTGAATGCCCTGGAGCCGGTCAACCCTTCCAAGCTAAAAATAAAATTGCCGTTAATGTCGGTGGACATCCCCGTAAATTGTGGCGCCTGCACCAACCCCGACGCGCCGGAATTGTAAATCGCTTGAATCTGGGTCGCCGTCAACGCCGTGTTCAAGGTCATGACGTCATCCATGCTCCCTTCCATATAATCCACATAGCCGGTGCCGCTGACATCGGTCACGCCCATGGTTATTCGGCCCAGAGGGATCGCGGCGCTGACCGTCCCCTTGGCCACACCGTTGGCGTAGAGCGTCGTGGTGCTGCCGCTGGCCACAAAGGCCAAGTGAGTCCAAGTATTCAACGGCACAATATAATTCTGGTTGAAAACGTAATCCGCCACCCCCAATTGCGTGATACCCACATAGTGGCTGTTCGTCTTGTTCATGTACTGCTCCAGCTTAAGCGTGTAAGTGCCGTCGGACAATAGCGCGGCCGAGACTTGCGGCGTTTGCTGCCGGTAAACCCACATACAAGCCGTCCATGGCGCCGCAATATCCGCCGGCGAATTCGTCACGGTCAAGTAACTCGTCGAGCCGTCAAAATGAAAGGCTTGGCCGGTCTCGCCTGCGGCGTAGGAAAATCCGTTCGCCGGGAGGCCGTTGTAACCGCTGACGATGTCAATAGCATTTCCATTGGCCGGCCACCAATCCACCAATCCGGGCGGAGCGAGGACCGAGCCGCTCGCATTCGAAAGCGGCGCCTTCACCGAAAGAAAAGCCGGCGCCGTGACGACTGACCCGGACGAGTTACTGATCTGCACCGTATAATTGCCGGCATTGGCCAACTGCGCGCCACTGATAATGTATTGGATGCTGTTCGTATTGTAATTAGTGACAGAACTCACAATGGTCCCGTCCAATTCCCAATTATAATACAACGGCGTTCCCCCCGTTGCCGCCACTGTCAAAATAACATTTGCTCCTTGCGCCGCGGTGATGGTAAGCGGACTCGTCGTGACGTGCGGCGCGTTCGTGCTGCCAACCAGAAAGAGTGACAGGAACTGATTGGTCGTGCCGTTGAACACATCGGAATCGCCGCCCGACCAGTTCGTGTCGCCGTATTGCCAGATGTTCCAAGTGGCCCAGGGAAAGGTATTGCCGGGCGCGCTCGTCTGGGGCGTTGGACTTCCGTAATTACCTGGCGTGCCATTAGGGTAAGCAGAGATCCATGACGGCCAATTGGTCGCCGCCGTCGTCAGGCCAGGGTAGGAACTCGATGGCTCGGAATACCATGTGCCCGTATAAATCACCGGACGCACTGTGACGCCATTGGCCCGGGCGTAGTTTGAAATGTCGTTGCACCACTCATTAACCCACAGTGACATGGTGGCGGCAGTAAGTTGATTGCTCACCCCTGTGTCTTCCCAGTCCAGCATCGGCACGAGATAGCCCCCGCCCGCTGTCACATAGTTGCTGGCCTTGCTCCAAAAAAATTGCGCTTCGGTATCAGCGCTCTTTGCGCCTGTTATATTAGGATCATTGCTCGGCCGGGCAAAATGATACGCGCCGATAAAAACCCCGGCGGAACTGGCATGGCTTTCGTTGATCGCTAAATCGGCGTCCGTGTAATAGGTCCCCTCAGTCGCCTTGGTCCACGCAAAGGAAATTCCATCGCTTCGGACCGTCGTCCAACTGATGCTTCCGCCCTGATAGCTGGAAACGTCCGTTCCCATTGGCCGGCTTTGAGCCATGGCAGTATTCATTGCCGCCACGACGCTGAGACCTAAAAAAGCGATCACTGACCGCCAAAAAGAAACAGACAATTTCATAAAACGAAGAGTCATCCTCTCACGTCCGACTAAGTGTGCAAGGTAAAATTGGACGGTTTTTAGCCGCCTTCAGCGCGAAAGGCTATCACACTGAGGGGCGGCAAGGTGAAGGAACCCGAGAAGGGTTGGTGATGGACCTGATATTCTTCCGCTCTAATCCCGCCAAAATTGCCCTGGTTGCTCCCGCCATAAAAACTCGAATCGGAATTAACGGCCTCGCGCCAGAAACCGCCTTGGGGCAGGCCAATGCGATAATTGTTCCGCAACACCGGCGTTAAATTCATGATGACAGCCACGCGGCGGCTGCCGTCGCGGTTCTGGCGCACGAAAGAAAAAACGCTGTCGTCCGCGTCTCCACAATCGATCCAGAAAAAGCCGGACAAATCATAGTCGGCTTCCCAGAGCGCCGCTTCATCCTGATAAAATCGGTTTAGGTCCCGCACGAAACGTTGGGTGCCGCGATGGTATGGGCCTTGGTCGAGCAGTCCCCAGTCCAGGCTGGCATTCGCGTTCCATTCACCGCTTTGGCCGAGTTCGCACCCCATCATGAGCAATTGTTTGCCGGGGAAAAACCACTGATAGGCCAGCAACGCGCGCAAGTTCGCAAACCTCTGCCAGTCGTCACCCGGCATTCGCGCCAGCAGCGAACCCTTGCCATGCACCACTTCGTCGTGCGAGAGCGGCAGGATGAAATTCTCATTGTAATGATAGAGCATGGCGAACGTCAGGTCCGTCTGATGATACTTGCGGTAAACGGCGTCGCGTTTGAAATAGACCAGCGTGTCATGCATCCAGCCCATGTTCCATTTGAAAGTAAAACCCAGTCCGCCCAGATACGGCGGCCGCGTCACCAAAGGCCACGCGGTCGATTCTTCGGCCACGGTCACGACGCCCGGGTACTCGGTTTGCACGACGTGGTTGAAATGCTTGATAAAGTCCACCGCCTCCAGATTTTCCCGTCCGCCAAATTGATTGGGAACCCATTCCCCCGCCTTGCGCGAATAATCCAGATAAAGCATCGAAGCCACCGCATCGACCCGCAGGCCGTCAAGATGAAATCGGTCGCACCAAAAAAGCGCGTTGGCGATGAGGAAATTGCGCACCTCGTGGCGGCCATAATTAAAAATCAGCGTGCCCCAATCCTGGTGCGATCCTTTGCGCGGGTCTTCGTGCTCATAAAGCGCCGTCCCGTCAAATTGTGCCAGCGCCCAATCGTCCCGCGGAAAATGGGCGGGCACCCAATCGAGCAAAACCGCAATGCCCGCGCGGTGCAACTGATTGACTAAAAATTGAAAATCGTCGGGCGTGCCGAAGCGGCTGGTGGGCGCGTAAAATCCAGTGACCTGGTATCCCCATGACGGATAAAAAGCATGCTCCGCCAGCGGCATGAACTCGACGTGCGTAAAACCCATGTTCTGCAAATAGGCCGTGAGCGGCTCCGCAATTTCGCGATAACTCAACGACTCAAAATTGTTCTTCTTCATCCACGAACCCAGGTGCAGTTCGTAGGCGCTCATCGGACGGCGGAAGGGATCTTGTTGACTGCGCTTCTGCATCCATTCCTCATCGTCCCAGGCAAACTTCTGATTGTTCCAGACAATCGCCGCATTCTTGGGCGCGATCTCAAAAAAAAATCCATAGGGGTCCGTCTTGAGCATCAGCGCCCCGTTGCGGCCCTTGATCTCAAATTTGTAATGAGCGCCTTCTCCTACCCCAGGAATAAAAAGCTCCCACACGCCCGAACTGCCCAGCGAGCGCATGGCATGACGCCGTCCGTCCCAGCGATTGAAATCGCCCACGACGCTAATCCGTTGCGCATCCGGCGCCCACACTGCAAAACTCGCCCCCGTCGCCCCATCGATCGTGCGAAGCTGCGCCCCCAGTTTTTCGTAAATGCGCCGTTCGTTGCCCTGCCCGAACAGATACAAATCCGTTTCACCGACCGTGGGCAAAAAAGAATACGGATCGCGCCTTTGAATCTTTTCGCCGCTCTGCTCCGTAATCACCGCGTCATAAGCAAAAACCGTCTTGGACTTCGCGCTGGTTCCCTCGAACAGGCCCGGCTGGATTTGTTGCAAACGAAAGCGCGGCTTATCCTTTTCGTGCGTGGGGATGATTTCCACCTCAGCCGCGCCCGGCGCAAAAACCCGCGCCACCACCCCCGAGCCATCCCCGAGCGGATGCATGCCGAGCAACTGATGCGGCGAACGATGCCGGACCTCTGTCAAACTATCCGCTTCTGCCTTGGTCAAGATCATGGTGAAAAGAAGTTAACACGAAATTCCCGAAAAGACACAAATCGAAATTAATGGAAGATTTCGAGGCGCTGCATTCAACTCGGCAATGAAGCGGGAGTGGGCGTCGCCGCCGATTCATTCAGTTTCGCTCTGGCCGGTTCGTGACCTTGCTTTGCCGCTCTTTCAATCCATTGCCGAGCTTCGGCCAAATTCAGGGACACCCCTTTTCCCTCTTGGAATAAGAGACCCAGGCTTAACATCGAAGCCGCCACTCCTTTTTCAGCAGCAAGGCGGTAATAATGCGCGGCTTGGGCAAAATCCGTGAGCACGCCCTTGCCTGTTTCATAGCAGTCGCCCAAATTATTCAAACTAATGGCATGTCCTTGGGCAACGGCTTTGCGAAATAGATTGACAGCCTCTTCATAATTTTCTGGCACCCCGTTCCCGCGCTGATAACAAAGGCCGAGGGCGCATTGTGCGAGGTCAAGGCCCTTGTCAGCCGAATGCCGAAATAATTCCACCGCCTCTGTATAGTTTTGCGGCAGTCCCTCCCCCTTCCAATAAAGCAAGCCAAGATTGTATTGACCGGTCGCATCGTCGAGCGCGGCGGCCTTGCGGTAAAAATCGATTGCTTTTGTGACGTCCTTTTCCACTCCTTGACCGTTCTGAAAAAGCAGCCCGAGGTTATTCAATGCAACGACTTGGCCAAGTTCAGCCGCTTTCTCGTAACACTTTCGCGCTTGTTCATAGTCGCAAGCCACCCCTTGACCGTATTGATAGAGACACCCCAGGTTCGTGAATGCCGGGCCGACCCCCTTTTCGGATGCCAATGTATAGAGTTCGAAAGCTTTCTTAAAATCCTGCGCGACGAAACGCCCTCGATGATGCCAGAGACCAAGATTGTATTGGGAATTGCCGCGTCCTTTCGCGGCGGCTTGGCTGTAATATCGGAAAGCTTTCTCCAGCGAATGGCCGGCGAAATTATTCCGCTCATAAACTACGCCAAGATTGTGCAACGCCCAGCTCGAACCTAGTGCAGCCGCTTTTTCGAACCAACCTATGGCCGCTTCGTAATCGCGATCGACTCCGTTACCATTCAAATACATCAAGCCGAGGTCATTGAAACCGTCATGGTCCCCAGCTTGGCCCGCGCCTTGAAACCATTTGATGGCCTTGCCGTAATCGCAATGCACTCCCTGGCCTTTCAAATAAAGCTGCCCCAATTCCCGCCGGGCATGAGGTTCTCCTTGTTCAGCCGCCTGAAGAAACCAGTCCGCCGCCGTGCGATAATCTTGCGGGATCCCTTGACCCTTGGCATAAATAACGCCCAGGCACGATTGGGCAAATAAAACGTTTTGGTAAGCGGCGCTGCGAAAAAATTTGATCGCCTTCTCCATATCGCGCGAACCATACTTCCCCACCCAGTACCAGGAGCCCAACCGAGTCTGACAGTTGGCGTTTCCTTCGTCTGCGAGCCGCTCCATGGCAGCCAGATACTTCACCCGTCTTTCTGTTCTCGCGGCATCAGCCAAGTCCGGCGTCCAAAATTGCTTTTTGAGGTCCTGAAACTCGGGAACGATTTGTAAATCCGGCAATGCCTCACTGAGTTCTTTCCGAAATTTCAGTACTCTGAGCGCGATTTCGGTTCCCTCGTACTCCACCGACCGGCCGATTGCTTCGTTCAGATCCGCCCCAGCCACCTTGAGGTATCCTCTGCCGGAAATGTTGCAAACAGCCTCTTTACTCAGCCCTTTGGGCAACGCCATTCTGGCCATCAATTCGGGCGTCTCGAGAACGCGATGGAAAGTTCCCCTGCCATTTAAAACCAAATAACCGGCCAATACGGCGAAATCACAATCCGCAAAATCGCTCGTGATTATTTGCGCGACAAACCATACTTCGGGACGAAGTGCTTTGAATCGTTGCTCGCGATAGAAGGCGCCGAACTTCTGGATTTTCTTGGCTGAAAACGAGCATAGGCGTTCCTCCAAAACGGCAATTTGCGCCGTGAAATTATCGGGCTGCTCAAGCTTGGTCGCGGCAATGATCCGCCACCAGCGACGCTGGGAAAATTCTTTGGCAACTGCGCGAAACCGCTTCCAGATTCTCATATTGCTTCTCTCCATCAATAATTGACGAGAGTCTGAACACAACTTATTTTTGGTCCCAACGAAAACCAGCGGTTCCATAACAGGAAAGAGTTCCCACGGCGCACTAGTAAACGCCGCCCCATCAGGTGCGTACGAAGGTCGCGACCTTGCCAAATTTGAGGCCCTGATCGATGAAGGAATCAAGAGCGCGCATCGGCCGCTGACCAATTCCGTTTGGGAAGGGATTCGCCGACGAGGAACAAAACTCGCCAAAAAGTTAAGCAAGAGCACATGACGTTCCCCAATTCTGGTCTAACCCATAACAAATTCCCACCATCGGAATGAAAGGCAAAAAAATCGGTTCTTTATCTTTTTTGCCTTAACCACAGTGGGAAAGCAGCCCCTTGATTTTATGGAGTGAAATTGCATTTCGCATTCCTTCGGCGAGGATTTGCGACGTCCGAATCAGGGTTTTCTAACTTTCAAAACTCCCAACCCGCGCATCCATTCCTCGGCTAGTTTGGGCCAGGAGAATACAGCTTTCCCAGACTCATGCCGCAAGCCATACCCGTGCCCGCCAACGGCAAACAAGTGCATTTCCGCCGGGACCTTCGCCTTTTTGAGCGCCAGATAATAGAAAAGACCGCTCTCGACGTGGACGGGGTCGTCTTCGGTCTGGACAATAAAAGCGGGCGGGGTGTTGGAGGTGACGGTCAGTTCCGGCGCAAGCTCCGGCCCGAGATCCTTGCCGACCAGATAGGCCGGGTAGATAAGGATGGTAAAATCTGGGCGGCAACTCACTTGGTCTGCTTCGTCCACCGGGTCATAGGTGCGCTTCTCAAAATGCGTGCTGGTCATCGCCGAAAGATGGCCGCCCGCCGAAAAACCCAACATGCCAATGCGCTTGGGATCAATATGCCAGTCAGCGGCATGATACCGAACCAACCCGATGGCCCGCTGCCCAT
>DASRLE010000287.1:0-12576 GCA_035648615.1 Saccharimonadales bacterium (SeqCode)
CATCGCGGCGCTCTGTCAAGAACTCAACCAAATGAAAACCGTTTTTCCAGGTTCCAAATTGCGCCTGCACTACTCCATTCGCGAGGCATTTTGAGGCAAAAAGCGGACATTTTGCTTGACTCCTATGTCAGGAGTTCTGGAGTCACCGATGTTTAAAATTAATCAATTCGATTCAAATGGTATGACAACGGACTGGTTTGACGCATTTGAGCAGATATATAATTTGGTTAAATCCCAGGCAGACGCAGCGCTGTAGCTTTGACTTCAACTTCTCCTTCGTCCTATTCTCAGTTCGGAGTTGTAATAGGTTGGACTGTTTTCTACAATGGCTTATTCCAGTAATTCCGCACCGCCAATAAAATTGATGAGCCATGGCGCTCGCCGCCAGTCGCGGCGGCTGAGAGCGACTGATGCACCGTCCAAATTGTGACCGCGCTCCGCGCTTTGTTCACTGACACCTCAAAGACTCCGGCCGGGCTTGCTGAGATGCAATTGGACTCCGAGCGTGCGTTTTGCGACCTGTTTGAAAAGTCGGTAATCGGATGGTGCTTGATTGAATTTTTGGCGGGCCTATCTTGAGACGTCAGGCCGACGTTTGCATATGATGAGCACCATGACGCCAGAGCAGTTCGAGATTTTCTTTCTTCTTGTCTGTGCTTGGGCTGCGGATCAAGAGCGGGACATTCTGCGGGCAGGCCACGCGCTCAATAAGGCGCAGCTTGCAGACGCGAGAAAAGTTGGTGTTGCCCAGGCGGAACGTGTGCGTTTGCTCAAGGTTGGTCAGATACCATTCCCGACCGATCCGGCGCTGACATTAGTCGCTAAAAAGATGGGTTTCTCTTCACGCGACACAATAGGGCGGACCCTCGGTTATGGAATTCTTATTCGCTCCGACAAAATGGAGGACCGTTCTCTCGTCGTGCATGAGCTTGTTCATACGACGCAATATGAGCGACTAGGCGGATTGCCAGGGTTTCTGCGCCCATATCTATCGGAGTGCGTTTTTCCGCCAGGCTATCCCAATGGGCCGTTAGAACAGGAAGCGAGGGCTATTTCTAAGAAAGTGTGCGCCCGCGCGGCGCTGTAGCCGATTAGTATTGGGTGCATCCGCGACAAAGATTTACGCTCTTTTCGGGCCTTGAACATGCTGTCGAACAATTGATGGGCGCGGTGGCTTTGGGTTCACATTTCTCCACCCCTTGTTGATCCGTATGCGGTTGAGCGGGCTACCCCCGCAGTATTCGACTAGGGCGAAAGGACGCCGTAAAAAATTTGCATATTATTCGTAGTCGGTTGGGAAGTGAACTGATACATGCCTGGAGGGGATTCAACGGGATTACCAACCGTCGCCCAGTTGCTCAGCGGCAACGATAGATTGGTGGTGGACACGACTGTGAAGGCCGCGCGCGGAGTGTTGGTGAAGGTAAATTGGAAAACTCCGTTGGCCTGCATCTGCAAGCCGGTCAAAGTCGGCGGCGTGCCGATAACTCCCTGGATAATGGGAATGGTTTGGCCAAGCAAATTGATATTCGCAGTTCGAGCCGGGCCAGTATTGGCGGTGAAGGAAAAGCTCACTATGCCATTGGTGACTGAGTCGATAGTCAGCCACGATTGTGAACTCACAGGAGCAAACGGGGGCGGCAAATTCTGCGTTGCTGGCATCACCGCTGGTAATGCATCACTGCCGGCAGACATACTTTCCAGCCTCGGTGTCGGGTCCACAAAGGCATGGGGCAGTTCTTTGATTGCATTGTGGCCAGAGTCTGCAATGTAAACATTGCCAGTGACGTCCACGGCCACGTCTTCGGGTTGGCTCAGGCCCGAGGCGGCCAAGGTGCTCAGTATGTTGGAAGCCACCGTCCACTCTTTAATCGTATTATCGCCAGCGTCTGCAATGTAAACGTTGCCCGATCCGTCCACTACCACGGCAGAGGGTCTGTTCAAACCAGAAGACACCAAGGAAATCACATTGGTGTTGGCCGCCGCAAGCTCCTTGATCGCGTTATGGCCGTAGTCTGCAACGTAAATATTACCCGCAAGGTCCACCGCCACGCCGTCTGGTTCGTTCAACCCCGAGGAAATCAATGTCGTCACGCTGTTATTCACCGCCATCCATTCCTTGATTGCAGCGTGGGAGGTGTCGGCGATATAGACATTCCCTGTGACACCGACGGCCACGGCCTCTGGTTCCAACAGTCCTGACGCTACCAAGGTGGTTACGTTGCTGTTTGCGGGCGTCCATTCCTTGATCGTGTTAAGACCAGAGTCGGAAAAATAAACATTGTCGGATCCGTCCAACCTCACTCCTACAGGTAATTCCAACCCCGTGGACACCAGAGTCGTCACCGTATTGTTAGCCGGCATCCATTCCTTAATCGCACCGTGGACGGTGTCGGCGATGTAAACATTGCCCGTGGCATCCACCGCTACGCCAGAGGGTGTAATCAGCCCAGTGGACACCAAAGTGGTTACTGTTCCAGCCGTGACATACGTTGAACCGGCCTGCGTGACAGCCAGTGTCTGGCCGGCAATGGTGAGGGTGCCGGAGCGCGTCGCACCGGGATTGGAATCATAACCAAAAACCACATTTGTACTGCTTGTGCCGCTTAAATTGGCCGCGCTAAGGTGCAACCAAGTGGCATTTGGCGCGGCCGTCCAGGTGGCAGTTGCAGGCATGACCGCAAGCACCACGCTATTGCTGCCCGCGGTTGGTCCCACTAGAAGCGTGGTTGCGCCGACTGAATAACTCAAACCGCCCTGCGTAATGGAAACGGGTTGGCCGAGCAAAGTGAGATGGCCGGTGCGGCTGGAACCAAAATTGGCGGTAAACGAAAAGTTCACTACGCCATTAGTGATGCCGGTAATCGTCAGCCAAGGCTCGTCGCGGGTGGGGGTGAATGGGGCGAGCAGATTTTCGGTGGCAGGCAATACTACGAGCAAATCGTTGCCAGCGTTCGCGTTTTCCGATTTGGGGGCCTGATTTACGAACGCATACGGCACTTCTTTGATCGCATTGTTGCCGGTGTCGGCGATATAGACATTTCCAGTGCCGTCCACCGCCACGCCGGCAGGGCTGCTGAATCCAGATCCCAGCGCGGTCAGAGTGTTGCTGGCCGCTGTCCACTTCGTTATCGAATTGCTGAAGGTGCTGGCGAGATAAAGATTGCCTGCCCGATCCACGGCCACGCCAGATGGGGCGTTTAACCCCGATACGAGGGTAGTCAGGTTGCTGTTCGCCGCTACCCATTCCTTAATTGCATTGTTGCCGCTGTCAGCAATATAGACATTGTCCGCCGCGTCAACAGCCACGCCAGATGGGCCATTCAAACCTGGCACCAGAATGATCACGTTGCCGCTGGCCGCAACCCACTCTTTGATCGCGTTGATGCCGGTGTCGGTGAAATAGACATTGCCCGCACCGTCCACCGCCACGCCAGAGGGACCGTTCAGACCCAATATCAGTGTGGTCACGTTGCTGTTGACAGCACTCCATTCTTTGATCGCGTTGTTGCCGGTGTCGGCGAAATAGACATTGCCCGCACCGTCCACCGCCGCGCCTGAGGGACCGTTCAGACCCGATACCAGTGTGGTCACGGTGTTGTTCGTCAGCGTCCATTCCTCAATCGTGTTGCTGCCGGTGTTGGCGATATAGACATTGCCCACCCCGTCCACTGCTACCCCGTGGGGCATGGCTAAACCCGAAAATACCAAAGGCGTTACTGGCCCAGCCGCGACATAGGTTGAACCGGCCTGGGTGACATTAAGCGTCTGGCCGCTAATAGTTATCGTGCCCGATCGTGTTGGACCCGGATTGGCATCGCAACTGAAGATTAAATTCGTGCTGCCCGTGCCGCTTTGCATCGATGGCGTAAGATGCAACCAACTGACGTTGGTTGCGGCCGTCCAGACGCCGAAATTCGGGAACACAGACACAACGACGCTGTTGCTGCCCGCAGCAGGACCCACCAGGAGCGCAGATGTGCCGAGGGAAAAAGTCGGACCGTTTTGCGTGACAGGTATGGTTTGGCCTAGAAAGCTGATGTGGGCGGTGCGGATGACCCCGGTATTGGTGGAAAAGGAAAAACTTACCACGCCGCCCGAGGTTCCGGTGATGGTCAGCCACGATTGATCACTCGTGGGGTTGAACGGTGCGTTCAGATTTTCTGCGGTTGGCAACACCACAGGCAAAGAATCGCTGACGGCAGTCAGACTTTCCACTTTTGGGGTCGGATCCACGAAGGCACGAGGCAGCTCAATGACCAGACCTCTGTAAGAGTCGGCGAAATAAACATTGCCTAGTCTGTCCACCGCCGGCCCGGCCGGTTGGCCCAATCCCGTCGTATACAGAGTGGTTACGGAATTGCTAGCCAAGGTCCACTTCTTGATCGTGTATGCTTCTACGTAGGAGTTAACGTCGGCGACATAAAGATTGCCAGCGCCGTCCACCGCCACGCCAGAGGGACCAGACAATCCTGAGGACACCAAAGTGGTCACTGCATTGTTCGCCGCCGTCCAATCCTGGATCGAAGTTCCGCTGGTGAAGTAAACATTATTGCCCGCGGTGTCCACCGCCACGTAACTGCCTCCTGGCACCAATGTGGCCACGCTGCCGGTTGCGGCTATCCATTCGTCGATTGCGCCGTCGGCGAAGTAAACATTGGCCGCGCCGTCCACCGCCACGCTGGTGGGATAAGTATATGATCCGAGGAAGACCAAGGTGGACAGATTGCCATTGGCCAATTCCTTGATCGCGTTGTCGGAGTTGTCGGCAATATAGACGTTCCCGCCGCTACCCACCGCAACAGCCTCGGGATTGTTTAGCCCCGAGGAGACTAATGTGGTCACAGTATTGTTTGCAGCCGTCCACTTCGTGATCGTGTCTTTGAAGTAGTTGGCTGCGTAAACATTGCCCGCGCCGTCGACCGCCACGCCAAATGGTCCAGCCAACCCCGATACCAATGTGGTCGCCGATTCAACTGCGACATAAGTTGAACCGGCTTGGGTGACAGTCAGCGTCTGGCCGGCAATGGTGAGGGTTCCGGAGCGCGTCGCCCCCGCATTCGCATCGAAACTGAAAATCACATTCGTGCTGGTGGCACCGCCTTGGTTTGCCGGAATTAGATGCAACCAGGTGGAGTTCGCCGTCGCCGTCCAAGCATTCGAGTAGGGGTAGACAGCCAGAGCGACGCTATCGGCGCCAGCACCCGGCCCCTCCGCCACCGCCGTTGTGCCAAGGGCTTGGCTGGAAGCGCGTTGCATGACAGGGATCAATTGGCCGAGCACGTTAATGTAGCCCGTGCGGCTGGAGGCGGTGGCCGTAAACGCGAAACTGATGACTCCGTTGGTAATGCTGGTGATGGTAAGCCACGACTGGTCACTGGTAGGAGCAAACGGCGCCTGCAGGCTGGCGGTGGCAGGCAACACCACTGGCAACGAGTCATTGCCAGCGGCCAGACCTTCCGACTTGGCGGTCCGGTCGACAAACACATGCGGCAATTCTTCGATCGCGCTGTTGTTTGGGTCAGCCGTATAGACATTGCCCGCCCTATCAACCGCTACACCCGAAGTGATGCCAGGACCTGTCGCCAAGGTGATTTCTGCACCGGTAGCCACCAACAGCATGTTTATGGCGGGTCCATACGTGTCGGCAATATAGACGTTTCCAGAACCGTCTACCGCCACGCCATAGGGGTTGGGCGATCCGGCAACATTGACAAGATTGCCAGTGCCCGGCGTCCACTCCTGGATTTGGCTCTCATAAGTTGACGCGACATAAAGATTATTCGCGCAATCGACTGCAACGCCGTGAGGATGCTTCAGACCGACAATCAGGTTAGTGACGCCGCCGCCAGCGGCCAGCCATTCGAAAACGACGCCATCAATGTCCGCGAAATAAACATTGGTTTCACGGTCCACCGCGATGCCATAAGGGGAGTCTAATCCCGAAACTAGTGTGGTAACGTTGCTGTTGACAGCACTCCACTCTTTGATCGCGTTGTTGCCGGTATCGGTGAAATAGACATTACCCGCACCGTCCACTGCCACGCCGGAAGGGGCATTCAGTCCCGTGGACACTAATGAGGTCAGGGCTTTGTTGGTCACTGTCCATTCCTTGATCGCGCTGTCGCCGGAATCAGCGATGTAAACATTGCCCGTGACATCCACCGCTACGCCCGACGGTTGACCCCCAGTGGACACCAAAGTGGTTACTGTTCCAGCCGTGACATACGTTGAACCGGCCTGGGTGACAGTCAGCGTCTGGCCGGCAATGGAGAGGGTGCCGGAGCGCGTCGCACTGGGATTGGAATCGTAGCCAAAAACCACATTTGTGCTGCCAGTGCCGCTTAAATTGGTCGCGCTAAGGTGCAACCAAGTGGCATTTGGTGCGGCCGTCCAACTGGCGGTTGCAGGCGTGACCGCGAGCACCACGCTATTAGACCCCGCAAAAGGACCTACCAAAAGCGAGGTGGTGCCCAGCGTATAAGTGGTGGTTTGTGCCTGCGCGGCGGTCAACGCCAGCCACACCAACGCGATGAAGGCGCCGCAAAAGCGCAGGTAGCGGTCACGACACATGGCTATAAGCATGCCACATGGATGTGGCCTTAGCGAGTCTTTTGTGAATACAAACAGGTGTCCGGACAGCGAATCGCCTTTGAGTTGCTCCACAACCAGGCCATAGAGCCGGTTGAAACTGCCCCGCAAATCTACTGATGTGTGGCGACCAGCACCCTGGTTGCGCTGGTGACACTTAACACGGCAGCGCGTGCAAGACTTGGGCAAAGGTCTCATTCTCGGAACAATTTTGCAACCGGACAGTCCAGCCGGACAGTCCAGCCGTGCGGACTGACCACGTCCACTGCGTAACGCAACGGCATTTTAGGCAGCGTCACCTCTTGGAACTTCATGGGCGGCGAGGTTGTTTCGCTTTCAACGCGCAATCATTTGCTCAAGGTAGACAGCCCAACCCCGTGGCGACCCGTCATGAACATTGCTCGATTTCCGCCACAGACCCTCCAGACTGAAGGTATGGGGAAAAAATGCCTTCTCGGGTTAGTGATCTTGCTCGTAGCCGTTTTTGGCGGGAAAATGTGGTTTGCCACCCGTTCCACGGAGCCTGCCTATGGGGGACGACTTTTGTCCGCGTGGTTGCTCGATAGCCAGGAGCACCGCCAAATCGGCGAACAAAACCGGCTTGCGATCCTTCAAATTGGCACTAACGCCATCCCGGAGTTGGTCTGGATGGCTGGGGTCCGGGACGCACCGTTAGAAAAGAAAATGGCCAGTCTCGTGCGGGGGCTGGCAATTCCTATCAAGCTCCGAACGGCGGATGATTATCATGAGATGGGAACTCTCGAATTCTATGTTCTTCAGTCACGCGGGCGCACCGCCGTGCCAGACCTCGTCGATTTGCTCAAAAGTAACGATCCTGAGGTCCGAGGCACGGCCGCCGACTGTCTGGGCAATATTGGGCCGGACGCAAGGGCAGCAATTCCGCTGCTTGTTCGTTTTCTGGACGACACGCATCGAATTGTCCGGGTCGACGCCACGATTAACTTGGGTCGAATCCACATGGAGCCCGGGGTCGTCGTGCCCGCTCTAATTGCTAAACTGAACGTTTCAAATTCGATTCTGCCGACGACCATCGGAACCCTTAGTCAATTTGGAATGGAGGCAAAAGCAGCAGCGCCCATCCTGCGGGAGTTGCTAAGAAAGACAAACGTGTACCCCGACTACGTGCGAAGTGAGGCCACTAATGCGCTGAGACAAATTGATCCTGACACTACCACTGGCGGACGTAAATAATCGGAAGTCCCTTGCCACAAGCCCGAAATCTGATATGCCAAAACCAACCCAAGAGCGGCTGGTTTTGAAGTGACCCGTGACAACATTTTTTAATCCTTTCTCTCGAAGTGGTTGCTGTGACGCACTCTTGCCACACCGATTGCATCGGTTGTTCCCAATGCAAGGGCTGCCAGCGCCGCTTCACAACCTTTCAAGCCCTGGGCTTGGGGCGGGCATGCAAAGTTTGCCGCCGCCCCGTATCCTTCGTTCATAAGAAAAGGCCCGTAGTTTAGTCAAGTTAAGCGTGAGGCGGGTCCGCAAACTTGTAGAAAGAATTCGACTTTTTGTAATCGCGGGTTTAGCTCAAAGGTGCTTTGATGGAGTGGGAATGCGGTGATTCTTAAATTGAACAGGGTTATGATAAAAATCTCAAATTTTAGTAGCGTGCTTGAAATAGCGTTCGGGCTGAATGCGTTGTTTTTTTTGTTTGAGCTTGTCCCTCGAACGGAAGAACGCGTCCGTGGGTTGGTGGAAAAGTATGAGCAAGTTTATCAACAAAAAGTAAAAGCAACGGGTAGTACCGAAGCATTTCCAGTTGGCTTTGTGATTTCTGCTACCTATCCGTACAAAAAGCGATTGATGGAAAAAATCACCGTAATAATGTCCCTGGTTCTTCTGGGGTTTTTAATTTATTCGAGCTTTGTCCCCGATGCCGAAATGTCTTCTCGTAGGATGTGGGTTTTGCTATTCTTTTCCTTCGGGACTCCATTTGTTGCAATTAGTATTTGCAAAGGTCCGATCCGCCGGCTTGAAGCTGCCATTAAGGTCTTGGAGCATCAGACAAATGACGCAAGACAATCCAAGTCGAAGAAAGAAGTGGACGAATGGAGAAATCAGCGTCAAAGCCCACCGGCCACTAACCCGCCCCCGGCAAATATTCAATAGGGAAAATCCATACACCGAGTCCTTTGGAAAATGAACGGGCTGTGCATAAGTCTAATAGCATTCGGCAGACGTTGGAACTCAGTTCATCTTATGCGCGATTCGCGTTCTTGGTATTTATCGCGAAAACTGGCCCGCGTGATTGCGGGCGCGGCCTAATGTCACCAATGTTTCGAGGATTTCCGCCACGTCGGCGGGCTTGGCTCGTTTGAATTGCTTTGCCAGTTCGCTAGGCGTAACAGGTCCGCCGAAATGGTGCAAGGCGGATTCCGTTGCCTTCACGCGGTCGGATAAGGACTTTGGCCATTTTGACTTTGTTGCACGGACGGTTTTGGTTCTGGCGTGTTTTACGGGCTTTTCCGTGGTGGCGGGCAAAACCAATTCCGTTTGGTCTCTGGCTTGAAACTTAGGCCGCAACCAGTGGACAATTCCGCGCTTTTCATCGGCGGCGCGTTCGGCATTCAAGGCAACGAGCCGTTCAAGGATTTCCGCGTCTGTCAGCTTGGCGGGCCAGCCATACGCGGCGAACACGGCGGCGTCTAGGTCGTCGTGCAATTGTTTGAGGACGGAAACAAGGGCCTTGTCGTGAATCAACTTTTCTTTGGCGGTCAGCGGTTCGTTGGCGCGGATTTTTTCGAGAATATTGTAAAGGCTGGTGAGCGTTAGACTGTGCTGGGCTTGTACGCGCTTGCGGTGAGCGTCCAATTCCTCTGCCAGTTTGCGGATCGGCTTCTTTTCCGCCTCGCCGCAAAGCGGAAACGGAAATTTTTCAAAGCTCGTTGACTTAACGTAAGTCGGATCATTTCCAACCCCCAACCAACTTCCAGCGGTCAAAGCCCACAGGCAATGAATGCGACTGCTCAAGACTCCAAGAAAATGTGCATCATCAAACGGAAAAGCAATCAATTTGCTGTCTGGAATGATTATGGAATCAAGAAATTGAAATACGCGGTGCTTTGCCGTCTTTACTGTTGCGATATAGCGACGCAATTCAACGAGCGCAGGGCGGAATTCACGCCGAGGTTCACCGAAAACCCACCAGTTATCTCGATACGTTGCGCGGTTGTTTGAATCGCGCTCTGGCTTAACGGTCGTGAGAACGTGCTGATAGACCTCCGGAAACTTTTGGCGCACTTTATCAACTGTGAGGCCGAAAAGATCAATCACCATAGCGTTGCGGGGTTCGCCGGTGAGGTCACGTCCGTTAAGGTAAGGCCGAATGTGCTTTTCTAAACCAGCGATTCGACCAAGCCCAAGTGATTTTGCTTCGTCAGCCGTAACGACAAAACCCAGTCCGTGAAGTTTTACACCTTCGGAGCTCATTTTTTCGTTTGCTTTAAGCGTAGCTGCTACTGAAGCATTAGCCCCAGTGGTAAGGTCGGCTGAAATTTGTCCGTGCTTTGACTTGAAGGAAACTTTTTCTGAGCCGTCCGGCTGGGGTTCTTCAGCGGTGACTTCCAACAGTTCGCCGGGGAGTTCACCCGGCGCACCCACCGTCATGGCAATTCGCACCGCCGCGCCTTCCGCCGTGTCCACCCAGGGATGATCGGGAATGGCAAAAAGCAGCGAGAGCGGCGGCTTGGCGGATAATTGCGCCTGCACTACCCGGCGCGCAAAGGTCTGGCGCAAGCTGTTTGTGGTGATGAGGCCAAAGCGTTTAGCCCGTCCGGCGCGGGTCAGTTCGGCGGCTTTGTGCCACCAGTATAAAACAAAGTCGGCGGATTCCGGCACGTCGGGATAAGTGGCACGAAGCGTTTCGGCGTAGCCGTCGCCCAAGTCTTCGCGCATTCGGGCGGTGCCGATGAACGGAGGGTTGCCGACGATAAAATCAGCCTGCGGCCATTGAGCGGGGCGCGGGTTAGAGTACGTTAGCAAAGGAATGCGCTTGGTTTCGTCCGGGACTTGGCGGCCTGTGACCATGTCTGTTTTCGTGCTATGCCGGTCCCAGACGGTGACCGCGCCTCCTGCCTGATTACGGGCAGGCCGCGGTTCGCCGTCGTACTCGAGCACGGCGTCGCGACGTTGAATGTTGTCGAATTGTTTCAGGACGGGTTCGCGAGGCGGCGTCTGACCGCGCGTGCGGAAATGCCATTGCAAATAGCCAATCCACAAAACCATTTCGGTGATGGCAACGGCTCGCGGATTGATTTCGAGGCCAAGAAACTGGTGCGGGTCAACTGTGTGCGCAGTCAATTCAAGTCGGAAGCTTTCGCCAAACTGGTTCGCAAAATCGAGGACTTCGCCTTCGAGGCGTTTCAAATGTTCGAGCGAAACGTAAAGGAAATTACCGCAACCGCAAGCGGGATCAAGGACGGTGACTTTGCAAAGCCGTTCGTGGAATACGTTTATTTCCTCGCGGGCGGCTTGAATATCACCGCGCTTGCCTAGCGCCACCGCGGCAGCGCGGACGCTTTCCCACTCGGCGCGGAGCGGCTCTACAACCGTCGGCAAAACAAGGCGTTCAACATAAGCGCGGGGCGTGAAGTGTGCGCCAAGCTTATGGCGCTCGCCTTCGCCGCCAAGTGCGCGTTCCAACAATGTTCCGAAAATGGCCGGTTCAACGTGCTTCCAATCCTGCCGGGCGGCCGCCTTCAGAATGCCGAGCTGAGTTCCATTTACGGGCAAAACAGAATCATCAGCAAATAGGCCGCCGTTAAATTGAAGCAGCTTCCGGCGTAGAATGACGGAAACGCTTTTGCCCGTGCCAGTGTTCATTTCGCGAAACAGTTGCCGGATGACATCCTCAAATCCATTGCCGTCGGCAGGAAGCGAATCCAGCAATTCGGTGAAGCCTCGCTTTTCCCGGTCAGGCAATAAACCGACATCCTGGGCGAACATGCAGAACAGGCAACGCGCGAGAAATTCCGCAACGACCTTTGGCGTATGGCCTTTTTTTTCAAAAGACTTGGCCAATTCGGCCAAATGCTTGGCAACCTCACGCGTAACTTCCGCGCTGTGACTGGCTGGGTCCAGCGCCAGCGGGTCCGTCCAAATGAGTTTTAACCGCTCGCGCACGCGTTCGTCTTTCAACTGCTCAAGCCGGATGCGGTAAGTCAATGGATCGGGAAACGGAAGATAACTGCGGCCTGTCAACGAAAAGTCAGCGCGGATTTCGGCAGCGTGCCCCACGTCCACTACGAGCAGGAACGGCGGATAAGGTTCGCCAGCCGGCAAGGCGCGGATGTAGCGCTGGCCCTGCACCAGCGCCTTCAGCATGGCATCGTCCCAGCGTTCGGTGTCGCGAACAGGCGCGGCGGATTTCCTGGCCTTGGAAACTGCGCCGATTTTTTCGGCGGCAAGCTCAAGGTTCGTTTGTTCCGGCCTAGCGTCCTGAAACTGTTTCGATTCGAGGACGAAGCAGTTTCGTTTATAAAGATCAATGCGGCCATTGCTCGTCGTGCCGTCGGCGTGATGTTCAACGATGGGAAACTCGAAGAAATAACCGTGCCCTGGGTGCGGGTCGGGATGCGGCAAGTCGAGGACGTCGCAGAGGTCGAGGAGGAATGGTTGAGAGTTAGCTCTTTCGGACGGACTTGCGCTAGACCAGTGCGCTATGAAGTTTTCTGTGGTCCGTTTGGACATCCCGCAGCTTAGCAGCCTGTTGAAATAAAGGAATTATTGAAAACAGTGCGACGCGGGCGCCAAAGATATCTCGCGATATCTTCCACCCATAGCTCCAATAGCCGCCGGAGTCTCTGGGTCTGGGATTCCAAATTCCCGCCCATCTGGTTTTTCCTGCCAAACATCCGGGAGTATCCCGCCACAAAAAAGCTCCACAAAATCCAAAAAAGGCCTTTCGCCCCGGCCGCCCATTGTTTTGGCGTTCCCACTCCCAGCAATTCGCGCATCAGT
>DASRLE010000288.1:0-10615 GCA_035648615.1 Saccharimonadales bacterium (SeqCode)
GCGTCACGGCCCAAGCACAGCTCTGGCCGCTTTCCACGTCCTTGACGGCTTGCATTTTGAATCCATGACTGTATCGAATAACTTTCATAATACTTGGAATTTCTCTTTCCAAAGTACCAACCTATTTCAGGACGTGACCCAAAGCTCTAATCGCCGACGATGAACACTCCAATTACCGCTGGCTCATCCTCGACCAAACAACAAACGATTCGAGATCTCTTCGACCTTTTCAGACCGTTTCAAGTGCCGGCCTATCAGCGGGCTTTTGCTTGGGAACACAAACATGTCGAACAATTCATCGAAGACCTCCGCGAACAACCAGCCGACAAGCCTTATTACCTCGGGCATTTCCTGCTAGAACATGGAGACAACGGGATTGTGTACGTCATCGACGGCCAACAACGCCTGACCACCCTGACGCTCGTCTTTGGATGCGTGGTTCGCCTCCTTACCAAGGCGGGCGTAATTGAACCATTCGTCGATACTCTGCGGCAACACTATGTGGGACGCCGTCTCAACATGCACTTCCAAACGGTTGACGAAGACAAGCAGATTTTTGAGGACTTGGTATTCGAGGGAACCACACGAGCAAGCAAGAGAACCCGCTCCCAAGAACGCCTAATCATTGCTTCGAGCTATCTTGAAAAAGCCCTTTCGAAGGAAAACTCCGAAACTTTGGTCAAATGGACCAACGCCCTCACGGGCGCGCACATCACTTATTTCCCGGTCAACGACAAGATTCAAGCAACACAGATCTTCACCTTCCAAAACAGCCGTGGCAAAGAGCTAACTGAGTTCGAAAAACTAAAAGCATTCCTGATGCACCAAATTTACCTTTATATGCCTGGTGATAAGGCAAATGAAGCCATCAAACGAGTAGAACACCATTTCTCCGAGATGTATCGTGATATGGAATACATTCGCTATTTGGACGAAAATGGAGTGCTACGCCATCACGACCATGCTTATTCCCGGCACTGGAAGATGCCTCTGGAGAACCTGAAAGCGGACCTCGCCGCGCTCGACGACGGCGAGGCGAAAGTGAAGGAGATCGCCAAATTCTGTAAAATGCTGGCCTATACATTCCAGCATGTTCGAGAGATCGAGAAGATTATGGTCAACGATGAGCTTTTGGCTGACCCACTGATTCTCGACGCGGGCAACTCATGGCCATTGCTAATCAAGCTCTATGGAATCTTCCAAGAAGGAATCCTCAAAGAGCCAGACGTCAGGGTGTTGCTGCGTGATGTGGAAATCGTCCTGTTCAAGATGGATTTTCAACACGGTTCTGTGACAAACAACTTGGTCCACCACGCCAAAGAACTGCGGGATAAGCCTGACCTTCATTCAATTCGCAAGAGCTTAGATGCTGCCGTCCACAAGGGATTTGGCCATAACCGTTGGACTTTCGATTCGGACGCCCTCACTTATTTCAACGGAGATTACCACTACCACCGCATTACCCGCTATCTGTTGTGGAAGTATGAAAACGAACTAACTAATGATAAAGACCGCAAGGTGAAGCCGGGAGACTACCTGAATTTCTGGGAGAAATCTAATATGGAGTCCACCATAGAACATATCTCGGCCGTACACCCGCGAGGCACTCCGAATACGGAAGAGTTCAACCGCCAGTTCCTCAACAACGTCGGAAATCTGGTCCTCATGCCTAAAGGAATGAACTCCAGCCTCGGAAATCAGGCGGATGAGGATAAGAAACCCATTTATGACCGATCCACCTACAACGCCCATCGCGAGATTGGTGAAATGATGCAACCCCAGGGCGAATGGACAAAAGATAAGATCGGAAAGCGCAAAGAAAAAATCGTCGCTTTTATCTGCAAACGATGGCAAATTCCTATCCCCGCACCCTCTAGCGAGGCCCATACACAGTAGTGACGGCAAGAAACAAGTCCTTCTCGGTCTGCCAAATGATGGGGTTCAGTGCGCTTTCAAAAATCTATGCCTTCGTTCACAGAACACTGCGCGGAAACGACAGCGGTGCTGGGACGGCAGTTTGAAGAGGTGCATCGTTGGCTGGATGAGTTTGCTGGCCAACCTCCCTATGGAATGCGCCACCGGAAGTTGCGGCATCACCTTGCAGGTATTGAACAGGTGCGCAAACTTTGGGGTGACCAAGCCGCCGCAGCGGCGCGACTGCACATCATCGCTGATTTGAAACAGGAAGGCTGGACCGAAGGTATGCCGTTTCCACGGGACGAGCAGCATTACAAGGGAATGGGGTTGTTCTAGGATGGAACGGGTCAACTCTGTGCCACAAACCGCGCAATGCCAAGCTGCACCCGCTTATTTCGCACAGATGCTAGAAAGCGTCCAGAACGGCGGGCAATTTCCACGTCGGGCAACTGGCCAAGCAAACGCAATTCAGATGGTGTCCACCGTTTTGGAGTTTTATTGAAACGAATGCCTGTGTTGTCGTTTCGACGAGAACGCACACTCAATACGCTCCGTTTCAGCCTCTGGGCCAATTCGGCATCCTTCATCGTTCCTAACAGGGCGTCTTCGGCTGGCATCCAAGCGCGACGATTTTCCCAACACTGCGGGATTTTCAAAGAATGGCGCTTCAATTGCACCGCATATCGCGTTCGGCCCAACATTCGTGCCACAACAGCATCGGGCCTTTTGCCGAGCAATTCAGTTTCACGGCTGGACCAGCGAATTCGTTGCGGCATGAAAATCGGGATGTCGAGGGATTCCCGCTTTGC
This sequence comes from Saccharimonadales bacterium (SeqCode), assembly GCA_035648615.1. Taxonomy (GTDB): domain Bacteria; phylum Verrucomicrobiota; class Verrucomicrobiia; order Limisphaerales; family Palsa-1400; genus DASRLE01. The sequence goes on from DASRLE010000288.1 coordinate 2,727, forward strand.
CGCTACAGCGCCAGGACTGCGGCGCAGGAGCTTCGCCAGTTCCTCATCCCGGATGCGGCCAACGAGACGAAGTTCGTAATCGGTCCATCTTTCCGACTGAGAACCACCTGAACGTCGGCGGGAGCGAAGATTCAGCAGGCGATGAGACTTTCGCAACAGGCGCGAAATTTCGCGGTCTGACTTCGCGCGAATGAGTTTTTGAATCGCCAATCGCTGGGCGGCTGTCAGTCCAACCTGCAACATAGACTCGTTTTGCCCGAAATTCTCACGCCGTTCAATCACGACCAGACACCAGGCAATCTCTTTCATTGACCCAATCCCGACTGTGCCTTACGACTAATACCTTTATGACACCACTCAACAGTTTGAGCGTTGCGCAACTCCGCGAGGCCGTTGCGATTAAGGAACAAATCGAACAGCTTGAGACGCAGCTTGCGTCCATCTTTGGGGAGACAACGACGCCCGAAGTTGCCGGTAAAAACCGTCGCCGGATGTCGGCGGCAGGCCGAGCGAGGATGGCTGCTGCGGCCCGCGCAAGATGGGCTAAGATAAAGGGCACCCAAGCGACTCCCACCAAAAAGAGGCGCAAAATGAGCGCCGAAGGTCGGGCGCGGATTTCAGCCGCCGCCAAGTCCAGATGGAAGAAGGCCAAGGCTGCCGGAAAAACTACCCTCTAACGATTGGAGGAGATAGACGCCGTGACCAACACGCGGTTTGCTCGCTCCACGGGCTTCCGGTCGGCCCTCTCACCCTCACGACCACGCCCGTTCCTCTGCGCAAACCGCGTGCTCGTCCCGATCTGAAATTTACTGGACCGCATGAGCGGCGTGCTTCCATCTGTGGAGGGCGGGCGGCGTTTCGTTTCGGCTCCGTTTCGCTATACGCTCCTCTCCGCTCTCCGCTCCACTTTCCCGCCCGCCCTCCGCAGACCGAAGCCAGGGTTTTATCGCCGAGGCGGCCGTGACACCCGACGCGATTCCGCTTGTTGTTCCAACAATTCCCGTGTGCGGCCAACTTCCGCTGCCAGTGCGGATTCCTTTGGCAACGCGGTTTGGTATTCCCGCACGAGCATTTTGCATCCCAATCCTTCCATCGCGTAGTGCGCCAGTGCATCGTTTTTGCCGGTGCAGAGAATCAAACCCACGGGCGGATTTTCGCCGGGCTGCATCCAGTGTTCGCGCGCGAAGTTGGTGTAAAGGTGCATCTGGCCAATGTCGGCGTGGACGAGTTCGCCGATTTTGAGGTCAATAATCAGCAGGCAACGCAGTCGCCGATGGAAGAACACTAGGTCCACCCGAAACCATTCGTGCCCGATCCGCAGCCGCTTTTGTCGGCCGACAAACGCAAATTCGTTGCCGAGTTCGAGCAGGAATGTTTCGAGGTGCCGGATGAGCGCGTCTTCCAAATCGCTTTCCGAGTATTCATCCTTCAGGTTGAGAAATTCGAGCAACAGCGGATTGCGGATTTCATCATCAGCGGAGACAGCGTCTTCCGGTTTGGGGTTTTCACCCTTGACCAACATCGCCGTTTTGTCTTTCGACAGCGCCGTGCGCTCGTAAAACTGCGAATTTATTTGCCGGTCAAGCTGGCGAACTGACCAGCCGCCCGCCAACGCTTCGCGGGCGTAGAATTCGCGCGCGTGCGAGTTCCGCACCCGCAACAACCGGACGTAATGCGTCCACGGCAGCGGGAGGGCACGGGCAACTGGACTGAACCGTTCCGCCGCACCCGCTGAAGATATTCCAATCACCGATTCGAGAATTTCAGATTTTCCAATCACTGATTGGAAATTGTTGGGCAGGGGAAAAGTCAGATGGAATTGCCGCATGGCCGCGACTTGCGCCGGGCCGAATCCACGGCCAAATCGTTGCGTCAAATCCTCGGAAAATTTGCTGACCACTTCTTCGCCATAGCCCGCGCGTTGTTGCCCCGCCTGCTCATGTTCCACAATCCGCCGGCCAATTTCCCAATACGTCGCCGTCATCAGCGTGTTGACGACGCGGGCGGATGTGCGCCGGGCTGTATCTAGCAACTCGACCACACCGGCCAATACGTCGCTGTAATCAGCCGCTTTGGGCTGAAGCCTTGTGCCGGTTTTCTGGTTTTCGTTCGGTTCGCTCATGGGGCTTTTCGGCGCTCCCTGCATTTTGCTGGACGGCAATGCGCGGATCGGGCCATTCGGCTTGTCGCCGTGTCAGCGATGAAAACCACCGGAAATGGTAGGGCGGCGGCGGAAAGTTCAAGGATACTACGGGTCGTGGCTTCCGTTCCTCCTTGAGCTTTCCGCCGCCGCCGGGATTTTGCCTCTAGGTTTTCATCGCGGGGAATTGTCGCTGGGCGACGGGATGGTGGTTCACCCGTACTGGTTCGCATTTGAATCTTTCTTTGCAAACTTTCGCGAGAGGGTTGCAGCCGAAGGCGAGACTTGTTACAAATGTCCTCTGCAATCGAATTTGCAGCAATGTATGAAATAATGGCAAATCCATAGTCTTTGCGTCGCAACGGCCAAGTCCCACGAGAAAACCGCGAATTTTTGAAGGACGAGAGAGCCGCCGAAGCACGCGCCCAATCGGGCGCGGCTTGGCGAGCTTCTCTCATAGGCGCTTCGCGGTGCCTCTCGTGGGGGCGCGTTGAGTTCGCGCCCTTTCCATGTCCGGTCAGCGGTGAACAACTCCTGGCTGGTTTATCAGATCGACGCGTGTTGAATGAAGACGAAAGGCTGGGAGTGTCGTAGAAACGAATGTGCGAGTCGTGAGCACCATCATTCAGAAAATATTTTATCGAAATGGACAGCTCCGTGAGCGAGTGCCTTTGCGAAATGGCCGAAGGCACGGGATTGTCCGCATCTGGCACAGGAACGGCGTCCGCGCCTCGGAAGAACCTTACCAAAACGGATTGCTCCACGGTGTCTGCCGCCATTGGAATGAAGCGGGGCGGCGGCTTGGCGAATACTGGTTGATCCACGGCACGGGCATCCAGCGGGGCTGGCACGACAACGGCAAACTCCAGATCGAAGTCTCGACCGTTGGCGGCGACTTCTTTGGACGAAATAGAATCTGGCTGCGCGACGGCACCCTGCTCACGGAACGATTTTACCTCCATGGGCAGGCCGTCAGCGCCGAAACATATCGCGCGGCGACGGCAAACTGCAAAATGCTGCCGAGGTTTCGCGGCAAGCCCGCCGGGCTGACTGGAAAAAACCGCGTGAAGCCACTTCACATCCACCGCGTCTTTGTGGATTCGCTCTTGGAGAAACGCAATCAACGTGAAGCGCGGAAATGGCTGGCGAAGAAAACCGGCGACCAGACCGCGCGGTCGCTCGGACGATTCAAACGCGAGAAGGACGCCGCCAAATTCGTGGAGGCGCTTTACGAGGCCGGCGCGGTCGAAGTGATCGCGCCCGACATCTACCGTAACAAGGCCCGCGCCCAGTTTGCGGATAGCTTGCTGGTGCAGCTTCCAAAAAACGGGGCGAAGCGCCAAGCCGTCCGCCACGTCTGCGCGCAATTGCGGACACGCCGACTCGGCGCGTTCCAACCCGACGGGGATATAGGCGAGAGTCATCTGTTTCTTTCGCTCGCTTGATTCAGAGCACAACCAGGCAATCGCGCGAATCGTCCACCGCGAGGGCGCCACAAGCTGGCCGCGCATCCAGCAGGCATTCGCTGACCGCATCCCCCACCAGTTTTTCCACCGCATCGCGCATGGGCCGCGCGCCGAGTTTCGGGTGAAAGCCCTTGCGCACGAGGAAAGGCAGCACGGTTTTGTCCAGTTCCAGCGCGTGACCGCGAGCCCTGAGAAACTGGATTTCACGCGCGAGAAATTTCTCGGCAATCTCCAACTGATGTTCGTAGCTCAGGCGATGGAACACGAGCTTCTCATTGACGCGCGCGAAAATCTCCGGGCGCAGGGTTTGTTGGGCCCGCGTCAGGACGTGGCGTTCGAGCGTGGCGTCGTTGGAATGTTGCAGGCTCATCAATTCCGCCGAGCCGATGTTTGACGTGAGCCAGATGTAGAAGCCGCTGAAATCCAGCGTCTGGCCCGTGGCCACCGTGATCCGCGCCGCGTCGAGCAATTGGAGCAGAATGTCCAGCACGCGCGGATGCGCCTTTTCTGCTTCATCAAACAGCAGCGAGCCTTCCGCCGCGCGCTCGCGCACTCCGCCCAAATATCCAACCTCACCCAACCGTGCGCCCAGTAGGAGGCCCAGCGCTTCCTGATTTTGAAACTCCGACATATCGAAACGGAACAATTGTCCCGCGCCAAAAATCTGGGTCGTCAGCACGACGACCGTTTCGGTTTTTCCGACACCCGTTGGTCCGAGCAGCAGAAAACTTCCGCGCGGACGACCCGGTTTGGTGAGTCCAAGTTCGCCGCGCCGCACGACGGAGGCGATTCGTGGCAGCGCGTGGGACTGACCACGGATTTCGCGCGCCAACAGCGTGTTCAACTCGTGGAGTTTGGCGAGCTTCGTCGAGTCCGGTGTTTTGTTCATCCCTTACCCATAGCAGGGACTTCATTGCATTTTGTGTAGCAGATACATCTTCGCTTTCCGCGTTTGTGAGATTGTGGTCGCGTGTTCGGCGGAGAAGCCGCTGAGCCGAAAGAAAAATAACAAGAAAAACGCGTATGAAAATCATCAAACACATCCGTCCCAAAGTTCGCTCGCGGTTGCCGTCACTCCTCATGACCGCCGCCGTCCTCGCCCTCAACATCCTCCCGGCGTTGGCACAGTCCACAACCTTCAGTTCCACCGACTTGAGAACGGGCATCAGCAACAGCCTCGCCGTCATCATGATGTTCGGCTTCGTCCTCGGCATCGCCGCCGTCATCTACGGCGGCTTTGCCATCCGTCGCGGTGACGTTGACCAGGGCAAGATGTCCATCATCGGCGGCGCGATCATCGCGGCGGCGCCGGCGGTGGTCTATGCCTTCTACAAAATCTTCGGCCTCGATTCCAATAGCGCTGTCGGCGTCGGCACATTCTGAACTTGCACCGCACCAACCCCCGACCGCCCACGAGCATGAAAACCGAACTGCGATTCACCGACACCAACGCCGCCTCCGATTCCAAAGGCCGGACCTGGGGTCTCGAAGGCGGCTTGTTCTGGTGGCTCGTGGGCGGTGTCGGCGTGGCCATCACCGTGTTTTTTGTCCTGCTGGTGATGATGAACACCTCCTTGCTGACATCCTTCCTCTCCGCACTCGTGCCGCTCGGTATCTGCCTGAGCTACATCTTCGGTTTCCGGCAGGGCAGGCCGCCAGGCTACGACCGCGATTGTTTTGAACATTTGTTTTCCAGCGGTGGATTCGCCCCCGAGGTTCAAACCATCCGCGCCCCTAAACATCCACTGGTGAAGGACAGGCCATGAATTCCGGCGTCATCAATCCATGTCTGACCTATGTTTGAACGCGCTCCCAACGGCTTCTTTGTCCGCAACCTGATTGTTTTCAATCTGCTCCGGCGCGGTGGTTACGTGGCGAAGGGGTTTGTCTTTGAAGCACCCGACCTCTCCAACAGTCAGGTCGCCGACCTTAATGATTTTCAAGATCAACTCTGTCTCCTGCTCGCCTCGCTTCACGAGAATCAGCGGCTGCAAGTGCAATACTTCTGTGATTCCGATTACAAGGGGGAATTGCTACGCTACCAACAGGAGACGGAGAAGTTTTCCAACGTCTGGACCAAACGCGCCCGCAACGAACGGTTCACGCGCTACTGGCAGGCCATGTCCGAACGCAAACTCCGCCGTCAGCGCGTCATCTTCTACATCTCGCGCTCGCTGGAAAATGTGCCGAATTCATTCCAGTCCGCCGCCACCCGCCGTGACTACTACCACACACTGCTCGACCAGCTTGAAACCGAGTTCGACCATGTCCACCGGCTCTTGTTGGAAATCTTTGGCTCCAGCGGCGCACGCATCCTGCCGATGAATGACCTCGACCATTTCCGTCATTACAAACGGTTTCTCAATCCGTCGTTCAACGACCGTTTTGATTACGACCCGGCGGAAGGTTTTGAACCCGAGCTTTCGATCCAGGAAAACTGTTGGCACAGCGAAGGCAGCGGCCAGTCCGACTTCGGCTTCTTCCTCGACGGCAATTATCACTCGATCATTGTCCTGACCCGCTGGCCGCGCACGACGTATCCCGGCATCATCCAGCGGCTCACCAATCTGCGGCTGCTCGATTACACCGTCACGGTGAATGTTGATCCGCTCCCGATTTCCGAGGAAATCAACAAGGAGGAAAAGGAGCACGACCGGGTCGCCGGTGATTACGCCAGCGAAAAGAAAATCTCGCTGCTCACCGTCATGGAGAAAAAGCAAAAGAAAATCCACGCGCTGATGCAAGGGCAGACCATCCCGTTCAAGGCTTTCTTCGCCATCCGTGTTTGGGACAAGAGTAAGGACGGTCTCAACGCCAAGGCCGGGGCGATCAAGAATGCCATCAACTCGATGAACTCCGCGCAGTATTTCGAGAGCAATCTGCCCAGCACTTCGAGGAGTCTTTTCTTCCAGACCTGGCCGGGCTGGACGTGGGGACGTTACGACCATCGCAAACTTTATTCCGAGCATCGTTTCCTGGCGGACATGCTGCCGGTGTCCAGCACCTTCACCGGGCACTTAGCCACAGCAGAGGCGATTTACGACGGGCCGCACGATAATCTCGTCGGCATCGAGACCTTCTCCGGTTCGGTGGACAACAAATCTCCGCAGCACGCGGTACTGCTTGGCATGTCGGGCGCAGGCAAGTCCGTAACCGTTTGCGACCTGCTCTCGCAGACCGAAGGTTATTTTGGTTACACCGTCATCATCGAAGAAGGGCTCTCCTACGGCATCTACACGGCAACCGTGGAGGAAGGCGCCCGACCCATCATCATTCATCCCGATGGCGACCTGACCATCAATTACCTCGATACGAAAGGACTGCCCCTCACGCCCGACCATTTGTCGGCGGCGACCGCGCTCGTGGCACGGATGATCGGCACTTCGAGCCAGGAGGACAAACAAATGCTCCGTCAGGCGCAAATCGCAAAATACTTGAATTTGCTTTACGAAGATTCGTTTCAGGACTGGCAGAAGAAGCGCCATGACCAGTTGCTCGACATTACCCGGCACGCGATGGCGTTGCAGAATTTTCGCGCCGAAAGAATGCCGCCCGGTGCGACGACTCTCGAAACTTTTGCGGACTTCCGCGACTGGAAAGCAGCCCATCCGACCGAAGCGGAGGAATATCAACACCAATTCGATGAAGCGGCGGTGTTGAAATTCATGAAAGACCCCCGGACCAGCAAGGAAGTCCGCAACCTCGCCTTTGCCCACTTCACGCCGGATGAATTCCCGACGCACCGGATGCTTCAGGAGTTGATGATGCTCGAGCCGATGGGCGGCGAACGCGACCAGATCATGGAAATCGCCACACTGATTCTGCCCTGGTGTCGCGACGGCAACTACGGCTGCCTGTTCGACGGCACGAGCAATCTCTCGCTCACCGGCAAAATCGCGCACTTCGAGTTGGGCTATATCCCGGAGTCTGCGAAAGAACTGAAAGCTGCCGCCGGTTTCCTCATCACCAACCACGCGCGCAAGCATATCATGACGCTGCCCCGCGCCATTCGGAAACGAAACATCTACGAGGAGGTCTCCCGCTTCCTCGACATTCCTGGCGGACAGGAAATCGTCCAGGAATCTTATGCCCAGCTTCGCAAGTTCAATTGCTGGAACATCTCCATCGTGCAGCAGTATGCCCGCTTCAAACAGTCGCGCATCCGCTCCGCCGTGTTCGGCAACTCGCGCCAGTTTTTCATCATGCGCCAGAACGACCGCGCGGATCTGGATGACATGGGCAAGGACATCGCGCTGCCCGAAGTGACCCAGCACGCCATCATG
>DASRLE010000289.1:0-5052 GCA_035648615.1 Saccharimonadales bacterium (SeqCode)
GAGTAATATGTGGATGAATCCTCCCAGGGTATAGCTGGTGACCATTCCCAGCAACCAAAGGACAAGCAAGACAACGGCAAGTGTGTATAACATATTTTTATCTTTCTTTTAGAGTTGGTTTATTGGGAAACCGGGGCTTCAACCCGCATGTGATTCGTGACATGGGCCACGCCTTGAACATCACTGACAATTTTAGTGGTAAGGTCTTTTTGGGCGGCATTCTGGGCCACGCCAGTCAAATAAACCACGCCGTTCCGCGTCTTTACCTTGGTATCCAGCGCGCTGGTGGAATGATGCGAGAGCAACGCCAGTTTAACTTCGGCGGTGATGGAAGCGTCGTCGATTTTGTCGCCGGCGGTTCGATCAGGCGCGTAATCCCCATTGGCCGGCGTCCCGGTCACGGCAGGAGCGCCGCCGACAACCATCTCGTTGTGGACTACGGTCACTCCATCAACATCCTTGGCGTACTCGGTGGTCAAATCTTTTTGCTCGGGATTGACCACGACGCCTTGAAGAGTCACGATGCCGTCACGGGCGGTGACTTTGGTGCTGGCGCTGACATTGCGATGAAAGAGCAACGCGCTCTTGACCTTTAGTTCAATCCACTTATCCGTATGAGTGGTCGGCATTTCCTCCGTGACCTGAAGCTCGTTATTGACAGTGACCACGCCAGGCAGGCTGCTGACGGTATCGGCCGCCATTGCTTTTTGCGAGTCATCGGCCACGGTGCCGGTCAGCGTGACGACGCCGTCCTTGGCTTTGACATGAATGGTATCGTCCCTGAGGTAAGTTTTAAAGACGTAGGTGTTTTTGGCCGCCATTTCGACGCGCTCGTCGGCGCGGCTGGCTTGAGCCGGAAGGGCGGCGATCATCGTCGCAGCCATCGTCCCCAATATGAGAGTATGTTTAAGTTTCATTTGATTTTCCTGTTGTTCGCTGTTTATTTATTACTGTTACTGCCTCAAACGGTACTCCTCGCTCGATTTTCTGGCTATGAGGGGAGGGCCTCGGCGTAAATCATTATCTTCCCTGACGCACCCCCATCCGCTTAACTTGTGTCTCATCAGGAAAGGGATGCCCCGGCAATTAGGGTTTTTCCCGCTCGACACTGGGTGGGCGCAGGGCATACTTATCCCCAACAAATGTTTAATTCTATTGTCGGACCATGTTAAATCGTCGCGTATGGGGAGGGGTGATCTTGGCGGTGGCATGCTGTGGCGGTTTATGGGCCCAGGCGCAACCAGGCACTAACAGTATAACATTGCCGGCCTCGGTGCCCGACCCGCTTGAACCGGTCAACCGGATCATGTGGGATTTCAACAAAGAATTGCTGACGCACGTCATCAAACCGAGCAGCAAAGCGTATCGCGCCGTGGTGATTAAGCCCGTTCGCACCGCCATCACCCATTTTGGGCGGAACCTGCTCTACCCGGACCGGCTTCTCAACAATCTGCTCCAAGGGCGCTGGGCGGGGGCCCGCGATGAAACGTCCCGCTTCCTTTGCAACACGCTGGCCGGCGGTTTGGGGTTTATTGACGTGGCCACCTGGCGCGGCCTGCCGAAGTCGGACGCCACCTTCGGTGATACCTTTGGACAGTGGGGATGGAATCCGCAATTTTTCCTGATGCTTCCCCTATTAGGGCCGAGTAATGACCGCGATGGGCTGGGACTGGCGGCGGATGCGGCGGCCAATCCATTGATTTACTTCGACCCTTATTCGTACATCACCTACGGCGTTTATTATAACAACGTGACCGACCAGGTGGATGACTATGTGCGCTTCAGCCAGGCCGAAATGGACCCTTACTCGCTCATTCAATATGCCTGGACCTTTGTGCGGGAGAATCATGTTGTCAACTTTAAAGTGGAGGGCAAGCAGGACAGGCCCTCGTTGGAAACGCTGCAGTCGGTGTTTTTTACCTTCGACAATCCGGAGTTTCCCGATCAGTGCAAGACGCGGTCGGTCTTGATCCCTGGCACCGGCAAAAAACTCAAGTTTACCTATTGGCTGCAACATGGACGCGCGCCGGTCGTTTATATTGTTCCGGGGTTGGGTTCGCACCGGATGTCCGAAACCTCCATCGCCTTGGCGGAGCTGGCTTATAAGAATGGCTTTTCCGCCGTTTGTGTCAGCAGCCCGTTCAACGCGGAATTTATGGAGGAAGCCTCGACGGCCGCGTTGCCGGCTTATTCGCCAGTGGATTGTCATGACTTGCATGTGGCGTTGACTGAGGTCGATCACCAGTTGGGGAAAATGTATCCGGGACGGATCGCTTCCCGCGCTTTAATGGGTTATTCAATGGGCGCCTACGAGTCGCTTTACATCGCGGCTGGAGAAACCAACCAGGCGAACTTGCTTAAATTTGATCGCTACGTGGCGATTAATTCACCGGTCCGATTGCTCCATGGCATAGACAAGCTCGATGAATTCTACGATGCCCCGCTGCAATGGCCCGCGGCGGAGCGCACCGAGAAAATACATAACACCTTTTTAAAAGTCGCGGCCTTGAGCAGAAGTCCGCTCCGTCCGAAGTTGGGCCTGCCCTTTGATGCGGTTGAATCCCGCTTCTTGATTGGCATAACCTTCCGCTTCATTTTGCGGGATATTATTTACAGCAGCCAGGAGCGGCATAACCAGGGAGTGTTAAGGCAGCCGATCAAGGACTTGCGGCGAGCAAGCCTTTATGATGAGATCTTAGGCTATTCCTACGGAGATTACTTTGCAAAGTTTGTCGTGCCCTACTACGAAACCCGGGGGGTCGATTTGAAAGCGCCGGACGCGCTGGAAAAGGCCAGTAACTTGCGCAGTTTTACCGACTCGCTGCGCGCCAATCCAGATATTCGCCTCGTCGAAAATGAGGATGACTTTTTGTTGTCCACTGACGATACTGCGTGGCTGCAATCCACCTTCGGGCCGCGGATGACTTTGTTTGTGCGAGGCGGCCATTTAGGGAACCTGTCGCACCGCGCAGTGCAAAAGGCCGTGCTGGCGGCCTTGGAGGAACGGCGTCCTGTGCCTCAGGGGAAGCAACCCGTCGGCCCGCCGCCGCAGGTCAAAGATAAAGACACCCCGGCGAAGGTTCCCGCCATTCCTTGAACTAGTGGAAATGCGGATGCAAAAGCCAGCATTGCTGACAAGCGAAAAAGGGTTAGCGTTTTTGTGACCGGATAAAATTGCATTTTCAACCTGGAGATAAATTATGAAAACCCATCGAGTTTCTTATTGGATAACGACGATCTTGCTGTGCGGCTTTATGGTGTTTTCAGCCGTCTTGTATTTGGGTCACGCGCCCGCCATGATGAAAGCGTTCGCTCACCTGGGGTATCCTTCTTATTTTCCGACACTGTTGGGGGTGGCAAAATTGCTGGGCGTGATCGCGCTCTTCTCTCCGGGACTTTGCGTCATCAAGGAATGGGCGTATGCGGGCTTTGCGATTACCTTTATCAGCGCCTTCATTTCTCATTCCGTGATGGGAGACGGTCTGATGGCGGCCGCGCCGCTTGTGGCGCTGGCCTTTCTGGTGGTTTCTTACGTGACTCGTCCGGCGGATCGCAGAATTCCGCGCACTTTGATTGAACGTTCGCAGAGCCGGAGCACGACTCTCAGCCCTCTCAGCGCTGTCCGGCCCGTCAAGAGGCCGGCCTGACAAGCTTCAAAAGCAAGAGCGCCCCCGCAATGGAAAAGGCCGCGCTGTAGCCGAATGCGGCCGAGGTTCCGCGTTCAGTCCATAATAGCCCGACGATAACGCTGGAGAGCAAATCGCCGATGCCATTGACGGTGGCCAGCGCGCCAAAGGCGACGCCGTGCTGCTCAGGGCTTACCAGTTCCGCGCAAAGCGAATCTTCCAACGTCTCCTCCAGCGCAACGTTGATTCCGCCCAAAATAAAAATGAGCGCCAGCGCGCCTATGGTGGCCGGCAGGAATATAACGCACAACGACATGGCTGCGGAGAGCAGGTAGCCTCCGGCCAGCAGATAATTTTTTGGAAACCGGTCCCCCAGCCAGCCGCCCACGAAAGCGAAGGCGGCGGAAAACACGTTGTGCAATACATAGAGAGCAACGGCGACCGTGGCCGCTCTGCCTGCGCCCAGGGCGGGGGTCAATTTCTGGGTTGCCAATAAAATGAGCATGCTATGGGCGAAGGCGCCCACGCCAAATAATCCGACGGCGACGAGAAGTCTCCGATAGGCGCCCGGCAGCAAGAGCAATTGTTGACTCAGCGAAATATGCGCCACGGCCATTCGCTTCTTTTCTTTGACCGCAAAGGCCATCAGCGCTGCGGCCATCAAACTCGGGATGAGGGTGAATGCGAATAATTTGGGATAACGATGGTGGAACACGGGCAATAAGAGCGCCGCCGTGGCAGGCCCGGCGATGGCTCCGACGGTGTCCATCATCCGTTCGAAACCAAAGGCGCGCCCGTAGGTGTCCTTCGTCACCGCTCCAGCCAGCAACGCCTTGCGCACCGGTGTGCGAACCCCGCGGCCGAGCCAGGCGCAGGAGCGGGCCACCAGGACATGCCAGGCGGCGGTTGCCAATCCGAACGCCGCCGTGCCCGCCGCCGTCACCACATAGCCAATGACCGCGATGGGTTTGCGGCGTTGCAGTCTATCGGTGTAATACCCTGAAGCCATCTTGGCGAAGCTCGACAGCCCGTCGGACAAGCCTTCGATCAGGCCCAGCCACGCCGCCGCGACCCCCATGCTGGCCAGGAAGGCCGGCAATAGGGCCGTGGCCATTTCATGCGACCAATCGCTAAAGAGCGACGCCAACCCGATGCCGAGCACGGTGCGATTGAGCCAGCGGGCAGGGAAGCTGGACGGATTTGTGTTCAGTTCTGCGCTCACTCCGTTTTCCATGAGTTAACAAATACTCATCAATTCTGAAAGAATTTTAATGTATTGTTAATCTAAATTTAATGTCCACCGCGTCAGATTAAGCAACGGTATGCGAATTTTGGTAATTGAAGACGAGCGAAAAGTGGCGGACTTCGTGGCTCGGGGTCTGCGCGATCAACGTTTCGCCGTGGACGTTTCCAATGACGGCCAGAC
>DASRLE010000290.1:0-20640 GCA_035648615.1 Saccharimonadales bacterium (SeqCode)
CCGACGATCAAACTGCAAAAGGAATCAGCCACCGGAAAAGTCAGGCCGCAAAAAAAATCGCCCCCCTCCAATTTGATGGCCTGAAGCGAGATTTCGTAATCTGTTTTCGGCAGCGGCCCGTTCGTCCAGGTGATGCCCGACAATTCCTCGCCCGCGTGAATTTTGATTTGCCCCGCCTCGACCGCAACCTTCCCATGGGCAATAAAATCAGTCACGCCCCATTGGGTCAAGGTCTGGCCATCGAAGAGCGGGGTCCATGCCGCGCTCCAGTGATTGGTGGGCGGCGCAGCGTGGCTTTGGCCGGCGCAGGCCCAGGTCAGCAACAAGGCGCATCGAAAAATGGGATTTCTCATGGCATGGTTCGGATCAACTCACAACAGCTATGTGTTAAGGTGAGAACGCGATGAAGACAACATCTAAAAACCGGCGTCAGGCCGCATGAGGGCGATTTTGGCGCAACTGCTGGATCGCGCGGCCATTCATTTGGCGGCCAGCCGAATGCCGCAGCCGGATGGGCGGGAGTTGCGCCTGGAGGCAGCGCAGCGGCTTCTGGCGCAACCGGATTTTTTTGCGCCTGAGGTCAAAACGCCTGTCGTGGAGTATTTCGGACCGCATGACTTTCGTTTCACCAGCCCGCGTCCAAGCGCCCATGCCGTCAACAATATTGTTTACGGGCGGTTCTATCGGTGCGATGAGAAATGGCGGGACAAACCCTCTGTGCTGCTCTTGCATGGCTGGAATGATGTTTTGAATCACCGGTTTCGTTTTCCCGGTTGGGCGCGGCAACTGAACCATGCGGGGTTGAATGCGGTGACGCTGCAATTGCCCTATCATTTCGCCCGGCGTCCCCGCGAACTCGGCGCGTGGGGAAACTTTTTGTCGGCGGATGTTCTCCGCACAGTGGAGGCGACCGCCCAGGCTCTGGCGGACATCCGCGCCGTCATCGAATGGTTGTTGGCGGAAGCGTGTCCAGCGGTCGGTCTCTGGGGTATTTCGCTGGGAGCATGGCTGGCTGGGTTGACTATTTGCCACGATGCGCGACTTCAGGCCGCGGTCTTGACCGTTCCAGTGGCGCATCTTGACCGGTTGATCGACGAAGTGGCTTTCTGCGCCACCATTCGTAGCGCTTTGCGGGGGCGGAAAGTGGATTTGGGACGCTTGAACCTAACTGCCCAGACGCCAGCCATCGCCAAGGATAAGGTTCTGCTAATCGAAGCAGAATACGATTTGTTCATCGCTCGCGAAACGGTGGAGGAGCTGTGGCGCGCCTGGGATCAGCCGGAAATCTGGCGGCTGCGCCATGGGCATATCAGCGTCTTAGGCGCGCCTGGCTTGCTTAATCGGGTGGCGCAATGGCTATCGGCAAAGCTGGGCGAACGCGCCGCGAGATAAACGCGCTGCCGCCCAAATAAAAACGCAATGGCAAATGGGCCGCGCGCCGGATGCCGATCCGCGTCGTCGTAATGACAGGCCCGCGCTTCTTGCGAAAACGGGCGAGGTCGGGATTGGCCGCGATGAACAGCGCCGAATCCGCTTCGCACAAGTTTGCCCCATCCAATTGGCGATCAATGGCCATGGCGGAGCAAAGCTTTCCCGGGCCGTTGGTCAGCGCCACCGTTTCGGCGACGGGCCGATTCACGCGCAGGATCGCTTCGCCCAACTCCGCCTCGATGGCTCGAATCAACACCGCCTCCGCGCGTCCGGCCGGATGACAAACCGCATTGACACAAAAATGATAGCCGTAAATCAAATAGACGTAAGCGCGCCCCGGCGGCCCATACATGGCGCGATTACGGGCGGTTTCGCCGACAAACCCATGCGAAGCCGCATCATCCACCAGGTAAGCCTCTGTTTCGACAATAGGGCCTCCGCAGACCCCTTGCGGAGTATGGCGAACCAGCCATTGGCCCAGCAACTTGGGCGCGACAATCTCGGCGGAGGGTTCGTAGAAAGATTGAGGCAGCGGCACAAATTTCATCGCCAGCAGGCTATCGTATTTTGCCACATTACGCCTCCATTTTATCCTTGCTCATCAGCGAGAAGGTGGACGAGCATTTCGCATGAAAATTGGCATCGGCTCCGACCACGCTGGCTTCGAATACAAAGAAAAAATCAAACAACTCCTCACCGAACTGGGCCATGAGGTGCGCGATTTTGGCACGACGAGCACCGAGCCAGTCGATTACCCATTTTTTATTCGTCCCGTGGCCGAAGCCGTCGCCGCCGGGACAGTGGAGCGGGGCATCGTCCTGGGCGGTTCCGGCAATGGCGAAGCGATGGTGGCCAATAGGGTCAAAGGCGTCCGTTGCGCGCTCTGTTGGAGCCTGGAGACTGCGGAGTTAGGCCGCGAACACAATGACGCCAATGTCCTTTCCATGGGCCAGCGCATGATACCGCTGGATCTGGCTTTGGGAATCGTGCGGATGTGGCTGGACACGCCCTTTGCCGACGGCCGCCACTTGCGCCGCATCCAGGAGATTGATGAATGAGAGAAAGCGTCCGCGCACAGGTATTTTACTTCCCGTTTTTCGAGGAGCCGGTGCGGGCTTGCTCGGTGGTCAATACTTTGGCTTCGGTGGAAATGGCGAGATTGGGGACGATCTGATTGACCAGCCGCTTGATGCTTTCCTGTTCTTCGTAGGTAAATTCATAGGTCGCCACCCAGTCGCGGCCAAATCCCTTGGCCACATTGCGGGCGATGTCGGTGATTTCGGGACTGCAAGGCACCAATGGGTTTGCCTCCTTGCGCATGTTGTAATCCAAATAGCTGTGCGTTTCCGGGATGTAGCATACAACATGGGTTTCGCCTTTCATCCGAATGGCAATCATGCGAGGGGTATAGCCGTGCCGGGCCAAGGCGTCGGCGGCCACGGTCGCATAGTCGTCGCAATCTCCCGAGCGATGGGAGAGAAATTGGTTGTGGGGCTGGACTTCGGGATGAAACTTGAACTCGAAGTCGGCAAAGTAGCGGGCGAATTCCACCGGCGTCAAATGCGGCAGGGCCCGCAATTCTTCCATGGTGATGGCGCGGGCGGCTGGGATAAAGATCAGGCAAGCCAGTAGCTGAAGCGTCCATGCGAGTCTCAAGATCATCCGAGACTGTTTTAGCATCGTCAATGCCAAGGGCAAACTTTTTCAGCCTTTCCCCTAGGTTTTTTTTGGGGCTTCGCCGGGTGGGGCTTTACTGTCTCAAATCGGAACACATCAGGAGGCACAGATGGAGCAAAACTGTACACCCAGTCGGCACAATCCCCCGCCGTTCACCAGCAGATTAGAGCAGGCTACAAACGGACGTTCCCCCCATTGGCGAAATCCCAAGAGCGATTATTGTTCAAGGGAGGAGAGAGTTAAGAGTTAACAAGGAGTAACAATTAAAACAAGGAGTAATAACTGTATGAAAACAAAATTCCAAGTAGCAAAAGTAGCACTGGCAGCCGTCGTGGGGTCCCTTCTGTGGGCCGGTTGCGCTTCCACCGCCCCGGCCGACATGAATGGCCGCCCTGTGGTGGATAACACCATTAACCTGCAAGACACGGGTCCCGATACGCATCCTGAATGGCGCACCGGCATCTATAACTATAACTACCAGGGTAACTGGGACGTTACGGCGATTGAATAACGCCTGCTAAAGGATTGGCCACGCGGCGGATTTTAGTCCTTCGCGTGGCCTTCTTATTGAATTCGATTCAAATTGGTCGAAATAAAGGCCCGCCGCCCATCGGGCCACCAGGCTTCCGCCTCGACCCAGGCGGCGTTCGCGGTGGGCAATAAGAACGGCTGACGCGCCGGAAGGATGATGGGTTCGTTGTCCTTCGCTTCCCAGACACACCGCGCCGCGCTCAAATTCATTCCCGGCACATCCAGATAGACCTGCAATTCCGCCGAGCCGTGTTTCACCGCCCGCACGATGGCTGGCGCGCAACGCCAAGCCTGTTTTTTTAAAGAAGTCTGCGCCATCAAGAAAGCGGTCGTGGCCAGGCTTCTCGCCATGTTGGCCGTGACCGATTCGGTCCCGGTATTAAAGCTGTCCCCCCACCGATCATAGAATGGGTAGGGATTTCTTTCATCCCAATCTGTCGGGAAGGTCAATGCGCCGAGTTCCTTTTTGTAAGGATCGAGAAACATAAAGCCCTCTTGGATATTCCCCACCGCCAATCCAGTGGGCGGGAGGGCGCGCCGCGAATTCTCCGCATACTGGCTGACGACGTCGCGCTCGCGCTTCCAGCCCACTCCCGTCACAAATGTCATATTGACTGGGTTGCAGCCCTCTTCGTAATTCATGTTGCCCACCATCGCGTCCAGATAGCGCGGCCGCGGGTCATTGAAAACGGGATAGTTCAACTCATAAGCCACGGCGAGGTCAAACGCGCGATCGAGCGAGAAATACCAGCCCGCATTGTGAAACTGTTTGGACGGCTCGGGAAAACTGGTGCCGTAGGCATTTTGGCTGGCGAATCGAGCCGAGTCCTCGGCTGCCGCAATGATTTCGTCTTCGCATTGCCCGAGCAACATTTGGTCAAGCTGATTGGCGGGCAAACGTCCCGTGCGCGCCGCAAAAGCGAAACTCCGGATGGCGCACCCGTAACTTTCAAACATCCGCCACCAGGTCCAGCGCCGCTGGTTTTGGTCTGTCGGATTGAGATGGGCGATCAACTCTTTTTGATATGCCGGGTCGCCCGTGGCCAGAAACATTTCCGCCGTCGCCCAAGCCAATTCATCCTCGTGCATGAATTCATCGCCGTAATGGGTGATTTTCTGGTACGAACCGTCGCGCCCATATTTGGCGATGGCGCGCTGGAGGAAGTCCCAGCCCTTTTTCGCCTTGGCCAAATAAGCGGCCGCCGCCTCGGGAAATTGCTTTTTGAAAAGCGGCGACGAACTCATCTCGGCCAGCGCGGCCACCGCCGCTGCGGTCACTGCGGTCGTTTTGGGGAAGACCACCTGGCGATCCCCGCAGTCCGGCCAGAGCAGGGTGACGTCGTTTTCGTATTCGCGGTCGCGCGGATAGACCAGGAAATAAAAACCGCCGTCATCATCCTGCATTTTCGCCAGAAAATCGGCCTCCCATTTGGCTTCCTCCAGCAAATCGCTTTTGCCATCGCCGCTTTCCGGCAAACCCAAATTGTCCAACTCCCCGGCACCCGGAAAAGCGTCGGCGGCGAAAACCAGCGTGTGAATCAACTGCGCCGAATTGATGGTGTATTTGCTGTAATCCCCCGCATCGTGATGCCCGCCGCTGACTTCAATTTTACCCGTCCTGACAAATGGATAAAGCGAGGCGTTGACGTCCTTGAGTTGCGGCGCGGTGTGGCGCGGATTGCTGGCAAAGTCCGCCGTCATATTGGCCAATTCGGCATTGACCGCCTCGAAACTCATCGTCGGCACTTCCGCCTCGACCAAGTGACAAGCCGCATGGGCGAAGCGCGTAAAAGGCAGGTCATTGGCCCCGCCGCACCGCTGATGGTACAGCCCCAGGGCATAGGTGCGCGCAAAATCCGCCGCAATCCCTTCGTTAATGTAAAAAGGAAACGAAGCGCCCAGCTCTGGCACTTGCAAACGATAAACTCCCGGCGTTTTGAAATCGCTGAAATCCGCCTGCAACACCCGCTGGTAAGGAAGCCGCGCGTAATTGTAACCCACATCAGGCCGCGGCGTGAGCGCGCCCTGGTAAACAGACTTGCCCGTCCCAGCGTCGATCAAATGAAATCCCACCGAGGCCGGCACGTCCATTTCTCCCATGCTTCCGAGGTAATAACCGACCATGGCCTTTTTGGGAAAAGCCGGGACGTAGCCCTCCTGGTTGACATGCACCACCGGGCTCCATCGTCCGGGTTGGGCTTGTGCGGTAAATTTCTGACTCGCTCGCCAGAGGTGATTCCCCGGGTTCAGCACTTCGACGTCTTCACCCTCGGCGATGGGTGCGCCCAATTGCAAATAAAGGTAACTTCCCAACCTCAAATCGCGCTTCTTCAAAGGCGCATAAAGCGCCCGCCGCCGGAACCCAACCTTCTGCACCGCGATGACGCGCGCCCCGGCCTTGACCAAAAACTCCGCCACCGCCGGCGCTTTAAAATGAAATGCGTCATCGACGAAATTCCATTGCCGGACGGGCGCGGGGTCCGGCTCCTTGCGCTCGATCAAAGTCAACTCCAGCAACGTCGGCGAGAGAATGCGCAAAGTCGTTTCGCCCGGCACTGGCAGCGCCAAAAAATTTTCTGCCGCCCGAGAAACCATTCCCCCAGCCACGAGGCATATAAGGCCCATCACTCCCATTCGTCCCACAAAGCGCCTCACCCCTGCCCGTCCGCCTCGGGAAGCTTTCTCTCCGCGCAAGTAATCCCATGGGCCAGCAACACCGCCTTAGCCGTCTCGAAGTGGGCCGCAGCAATCCAGACCGCCGAATAGACATCGCTTTCATTGATATGGAGCGAGAGCAACGCCAAACTTCTTCCCTGATTGGCGCGGTCAAACTCCTCGAATTGCTCGCGCGCGCGCCCCGAACGGATCTCCATCGCTGCGCCCTGCGGAACCCGCCAGAAAAGATAGCGCGTCAAGTGATCGGGCGAGCATTCGACATAGAGAGGAAGCAGCCCAAGATTGCGGCAAAAATCCCCCGCCGCCTGCATCAAGTCGCGCGACATCCAGCGGGTCAAGCTGTGTTGCCTCAGGACTTCGATTTCTCCGGTCTGCAATTTCGACGGGACGTAAGTGGCGGATGTTTTCATAGTATTAATTTGAATCACATCGGACGCCTCCCAAGCTCGCCGAGGCCGACTCCAAAGGCAAGGAAATCGTTCACGATTAAAATACAAACGCCCGCGCGGGCGGGCGTTGCATTTTGGTTTAAGGACATGTCTTTTAAAGAAGGTTCCATGCCATTATTGGCCACGCATTCTCCTGCCATGCACAAGTCGTTGGAACTGCCGCCCTAACGTTCAAAATTATAAAATGTAATGCCCCTGCGATGTCACTTAAAGTGTAAGATAACTCGACGCAATTTGAAGCGTTTTTTTTGACAAGTGCGACAACGGCAAGTAATTCTTTGCCTAACCCATTCTGTTCAAACCAATAAGGCAGCATGGTTTCGCCATTAATTGTCACCAAAAACCGACTGTAAAGCCATCCGACACCACGCAGGTTATTCAGCCGGATTCAGTTTTAACCAGCGTACTGATTAAATTGGCGGGCACCTTTCCAAAACAGAGGCATCAAAGCGGGGCGGGAGGGGATTCGTGGTAGGGTTGGCGGGATTGGTAAAGCTGGATCGAATGGAGAACCTGGGCGGCTGCCTCGGGGTGGCCCATGGCAAGGACCGCTTGGCGTGCCTTCTCCGCAGTCGCCACCGCATCTTCAAAGCGCCCCGCCTCGGCGTAGGCGGCCGCCAAAGTGTTCAGGATGACGGGAACCCGGTAATCGGTAATTTGGCAGGCCCGTTCGGCGAGGCGGACGGCCTCCGGGCCGTCTCGAAAGCGCGCTTGCGAGTTCGCAGCCCGAATCCAGGCCAAGTCGTTGAGAATGGCCGGATTGGCTGGCTGGAGGGCCAAGGCGGCTTGATACTGGACAAGCGAGTCTGCCACGCGCCCCTCCTTGAGAAACAGGTCGCCCAGATTGGCATGGGCCGGGGCGGATTCCGGGTCGAGGTCCAGGCACTTTTCAAATTGGAAAGCCGCGTCGTCCCACTTGTTCTTCTGGACTAACGCCAAGCCCAGATTGAGTCGCGCTGAGATGTTAAGCGGGTTGAGGTCCACCGCCCTTTGAAAATGGTCCATGGCCTCGTCCACATGGCCTTGCCGAAGAAGCACACTGCCGATGCCATTATGGGCCATATCGTAATTGGGCGCAATTTCCAACGCCTTTTGGAAGCAAGCTTCGGCTTCGCCTGTCTTCCCGTTTTGGAACAGGATCATTCCAAGGTTACAGAGGGGGTCCACCGAGCCGGGTTGCGCCTGCAGAACCGCGCGGAACTGGGCGGCTGCCTCTTCCACCCGGCCTTGCTGGAGGAGAATCACTCCCAATTTAGAACGGGCAATCAGGGCATTGGGGTTCCGGACCAGGGTTGTCCGCCAGAGCGTTTCGGCGTCGCGGTACATGCCCGTTTGCAACCACGTCAGCGCACCCAGCGTCGCCAGCAACAAAGCAACCCCCCAACGCGGCCAGCGGACGGCCCAACCCGCAAAGAGGGTTATCAAACCAATGGCGGCCAGATATTGAAAATGGTCCGCCACGAAACTATAGCGCATGGGATAGAGGTTGATAAAACCCAACGCCGGCCCCAGGGTTCCCGCAAACACCAGCGCCGCCGCCAGAGGCCCCCGGCCCACGCGATGGCGCATGAACCACAGCGCCGCCAACGCCGCCAACGCCGCCGCCGGAAACAACCATTGCCACCACTGGCCGGCGTCAACGTCCCATCGCGGATAAATAAAAGTCAGGCGCGCCGGCCAAACCAGCTTTCCCGCGTAAAACCAAAGCGCGCGGCCCGCGATTAAAAATCGCTGTGCCACACTCAACGTCCAGTCCGCGCCTTCCGCGCCAACATGGTGCCTTTCCATCCAAGCTGTCACCAACCCCAGGCACGCTCCGATGGCAAAGAAAGGAAGCAAGGGCCGCGCGTCCGGCCAGCGCACCTTTCCTCGCTTCCACCAATACACCACCAACAATGTCGCCGGAAGCGAGCAAGTCACCGTTTTGCTCAACAATGCCGCGGCGAAGAAAAGCAGCGCCAAGCCATGCCATTTCCATTGAGGCTTGCCGGGAATTTTAGCCTCCTCCGGCGGATTGAAGCGAAAATAGGCGAGAGCCGAGGCAAAATAGAAAACCGCGGACAGAACATTCTTTCGCTCCGTCACCCAGGCGACTGATTCCACCATGACGGGATGCAGCGCGAAAATCGCCGCCGCCAGCCATGCGCCCGGCACTCTAAGGCGCAGGAGCGTCTTGTAAAAGAGCCACGCCGCCAGCCCGTGAAGGAGCACGTTGACCAGATGATAGCCCAAGGGCGCCAAGCCCCACAGGTGGTACTCCAGCCAAAAACTGGTATGCACCAGGGGATAGTATTGCGGCGTTGCGGACGGCGTGAACCAGATATGCCGCAGGCCGGCCAGTGTGCGCAGCGCCGGGTTCTCTGTCACATATTGGTCGTCGTCCCAAATGAAGCCGCAACCCAGCGCGCGAAAATATGCCACCGCCACCAGGCACACCAGTAGCAGGCCCCGAAGCGGACGGGAAGGCGGCGCGGCTGGCGCTGGCTTTGCGCGGGCGACGGAGGATGTCATGGCTTTATTTGGCTCTCGTCGCGCATCGGCAAGCCAGCTTGGTGCAGCTTGATCTGCGCTTCCAAAGTATTTGAGAGCCGGGTGTTCCCTTGCGCGACGGCCAAAGACAGGGCGGATTGCGCGGTCTCAATGGCCTCCTTGAACTTTCCCGTTTCCGCATAAGCCGCCGCCAGCGTGCGCAGGATGATGGGATTCCCGCGGTCCAGTTCATTGGCTCGTTGCGCCAGCGCGGTCGCTTTGCCGCCATTGCGCAAGGGATCCATTGGGCTTGATGCGCACGCCCGCCGCTGTCATCGCTTACACCAACTTCCCCGGCATTCAGTTGCAGGTGGACGGCAATAGTGTTTTGGTCAATCCCGGTCCCGGCGCGAGTGGCGGCGACGGGGAAATCCGCTTTAAACAAGGCGCAGGCGGCGAGACTTTCTATTTTCCGCTGCTGATTTTGGCGGGCGGCCAGCTTGACAATGGCAGCCCGGGTTTGGCGGACATCGCCGGGAATTTAGCGGTCACGACCAACTCATTTATTTATGTGGACAGCACCGGCGGCAGCGGACGCACCTTTCAGATCGACGCCTGTTTATCAGGCAGCGGCGGCCTTATGTATCACGATTTTGACGCCACCATGAGCGGCGGCTTGGTCCTGACCTGCCCCACCAACACCTTCACCGGCACATGGTCCGTTGACCAGGGGCCGCTGGTCGGCGCGGGGTCGAATTCCCTCGGGACCAATAGCATATCTCTCAACGCGAAGGGAGCGCTGGAAACGCTCTATGATATTTCGAGCCCGGCGGCAAGCCTGACGCTTTCCAATGGCGCGGTCATGTACCTCCACCAGAATGACACCTTCCAAACCGTCAACGTGAACGGTTATGCTCTGTCGTCGGGCAAGTGGACCTTCGCGCAGTTGGCCGCCGCGTTTCCAACGACCTTCCCAGCCTCGTGGGGCCCCGTCCCGGGCTCCACCTTCGGCACGGGTTCAGGGAGCATTACGGTGTTAGTCGGCGGAGGCGTCCCAGTGCCTTTGGTCTTCCAGTACGCGTCCGGCAGCCTGACGTTAACATGGTCGCAAGGCACGTTATTCCAGACCACCAACGTGGCTGGCCCATGGATCGCGAACACCAACGCCACTTCGCCTTACGTCGTCACTCCGACGAATGCGCAGCAGTATTACAAGATCCAAACGCTGCCGTAATAAGGGCGCGGTTCTTACTGGCGCGGAGCCGGTCTGAACTCGTGCAAGGGCCGGCCCGCGCGGTAAAGTTGCAACAGGGCGCGATCCAACGGCGTCGGCTCCTGGCCGGCCTGCGTTTCGAGCGCGCAAACCTTCTCATGGGTCGCGACAGCGTCGGCGAAGCGGCCCGTCTCGGAGTAAATCGCCGCCAGCGTGGAAACGTAGATCAATTTGCGATAGTGGGTCAGTTCGCACGCTCTTTGTGAAAGTTGGACGGCCTCCTGGCCGTTGCGCAGCGACACGTCGGGACAAGTCGCGAGCAGAAACCCCAGGTTGTTGAGCAGAAGGGGTGAATCGGGGTGGCTTTGCAAGGCCCGGCGATACCAAGCCACCGCGCCGGGGTAATCCCGCTGGTCAAACAATCGCTGCGCGCTGGCCGTCTCGTTTTCCGCGAATTTAACACCGGGATCGGCCACCGGTTCCTTGAAGAGGATTTGAAACAAACTGGCAAAATCATCCGTCCAAAGCGGGATGCTCACAAAGTTGGTGCGCGGCGGCCGGGCGGCCGCTTGAAAGGCTGGGGAATCCAGAATTTCGCCGTTGCGCGACAAGAGAACCCAAGTCGAAGGCGCAAGCCCGGTTTGCCGTCCGTCATATTCGATTACCGCCATCCGGCAATCAAAATGCCGGGCTATGTTGGCCAGCACCGGTTCCAGGTTGACGCTGGCGCTGGAGGCATGCACCGCGATGATGCCGCTGGCCTTAAGATGCCGCAGATAAATTTCAAAGGCTTCCCGCGTCAGCAAATGCACCGGAATGGTGTCGTCACTGAACGCATCCAGGGCCAGCAGATCGAAATCCTGGGGCGCTTCCCGCTCCAGGGACAACCGGGCATCGCCGAGAGTCACCTCCACTTTCCCCAGGCAATGCTGAAGGTAGGTGAAGGGAGACTCCGCCAACTTTTGCACCGCCGGGTCGATTTCATAAATATGGATATAGTCTCCCGGTCGCGCATAGGCCGCCAGCGTGCCGACGCCCAAGCCCACGACTCCGATTCGGCGCGGCCCTTCCGGCAACGCGCGCAGGGCCAGGCCCACCCCGCTGCCCTCGCTGTAGTAAAGGGTGGCAGCAGCGCCCGGCGCGGATCAAGGAACTGCAGCCCGTGCATGGTGCGCCCATGCACCAGCTCGAGGCGGAGCGAATTGGACTGGCTGCTGCCATCCTTCACCACCGTCAGCACGCCATAGAAATTTCGCGTTCGTTGCACCATTACGTTCTCGAGTTTGTGCGCCTGCCCCCAAAGGGCAAAGCCGAGCGCCAGCAGAGCCGCCGCTAAAAGCCCCGTCATCCAGATTGGGCGGCGATTTTCGCGGGGGGAGGCGCAGAGAAGAAGGAACAACAGGCCGCACAGCATCAGCCCCCAATGCAACTCGAAATACGCCGTGAAGATCAGCGGCGCCACCACCGCGACAAAGAGCGACCCCAGCGCCCCTCCGGCGGCGATGGCCAGATAAAACCCCGTAAGATGGCGCGGATTTGGTTTCAGCCGGTACAATTCGCCATGACACACCATGCAACAGATAAAAAGTCCGGCGCAATAAATGCCAATTTGCAGCGGGATGGAGGCGCGCGTCCCTTGGATCAGCACCCAGCAGATGCCGCCCAGCGCGACACACAGCGCCAGTCCAAAAGGAAGCCGCCGGTACCAACGCGGGTTGTCGAAACATATCACAAAAGTCAGCAGGTAAAGCGACAAGGGCAGCACCCACAGCAATGGAATGACCGCCACTTCCTGGCAAATCTTATTCGTCGTCGCCAGCAACAGAATCGATGCGCAGGCTGGCAGGAGAAACCAAAATGCTTTTTGCCAAAGCGTTGCGGGAGAGGCCGCACGATCGCGGACGCCGGCCCTCGGAGAATTTTTCACTGGCGCGGCCCGCCAGAGCATTATCGCGCAGGCCAGGCAGCCCAAGGCGTAAACGCCGAAGCCCCAACCCCAAAGCCGGGCCTGGCCGCTGCGAGTGAAACGTGTTTCCAGAAAGAATGGAAAACCCAGGAGCGCCAGCAACGAGCCGGCACTCGAGAGAGCATAAAGCCGAAAAGGGACCGCTCCCGGAATGACCTCCCCGCACCATGACTGGAAAAGCGGGCTGGTGGAGGAAAGAACAAAAAAAGGCACGCCGATGCTTCCCGTCAGCAGGGCGAGAATCTGCCAGGTTGGATTTCCTCCGCCATCCGGCTTTGAGGAATCGGCAGACACAATCGGGAGCGCGATCAAAGCGACGCCTACCAATCCCAGATGCAGCGCCACGGCCGCTCGCGGCTTGAGCCAGCGCGACGAAAGATGGGCGCAGGCATAGCCGGCAAATAACATCACCTGAAAAAACAACATGCAGGTTGTCCAGACACTCGACGAGCCGCCGAACCACGGCAGGATGTATTTGCAGATCAACGGCTGAACCAGGAACAACAGGAAGGCGGCGGCGAAAATCGTCCCGGCGAATGCGACAGCGGCTGGAAGTTTGCCGCTCCATGCGCTGGAGGCAGGGGAAATGTGCTGTTTCGGCACTCCTCCTACGATAACGCCCCTGACTTGACTGAAACAAGCAGATTTGAATAGCGTGTGCGAGCCGCCCAATATTTTATGCGCCTCGCCACTCTATTTGCCGCCATCGTTTTGCCCGTGCCAGCTTCCGGGGTGGACTTGGTGCGCGAGGAGAGGCCCGTTGCCGCCATTGTCATTCCCGCGCTGCCGTCCCGAGTCGAGTCGTACGCGGCGAAGGAATTGCAATATCACCTGGCGGTTGCTACTGGCGCGCAGGTGCCGCTCGTTTCGGAAGATAGCCCGCTGCCGGCCGTAGCGCGCGTCTATCTCGGTCATTGCCGGGCGGCGGCCTCCGCCCACATTGATCCCGCAAAACTTCCCGGCAACGCTTACATTGTCAAGACTATAGATGGAAACCTCTACATCACGGGCCACGATTCCGGCGGCGACCCGCTCGACTTGGACACGCACGAAGGCACGCTTTTTGGCGTTTATGATATTCTCGAAAACAACTTGGGCGTCCGCTGGCTGTGGCCCGGAAAGCTGGGAGAAGTCATCCCGCCCACTAATACGATCTCTCTTTCCCCGGCCGATGGGGTGGTGCGGCCGCTGCTCTGGTTCAAGCAATGGCGGGGCGGTGCTTCGCCGGGCGAACGGGTTTGGTTAAAACGACAACGGTTTGGCCGGAGTATTCAGCCCCAATACGGCCACTCCTTCGGCAATTACTGGCCAAGGTTTAGCCAGACCCATCCTGAATATTTTGCCATGCTGCCCGACGGCACCCGCCGGCAAGATCCCACCTCCGACCCAGGACCGGAGTGGGTGCATGTCTGCGTTTCCCAGCCCGCCTTGGCCGGGCAAATCCTGGCGGACTGGAAAGGGCGGGGCGCGCCCAGGTTTTTGAATGTCTGCGAGAATGACGGCTGGGCCGGTTGCGCCTGCCCGGTTTGCCTCTCTTGGGACGAGCCGGACCCGGATAACCAAGTGCCATTTGGTCAGCGACTTCAAGCCGCCCAGCGGGCCTTCCGGGGCGAGGAAGGCCGCGCGGACGAATGGATGTTCAAACTGGGCTCGTTGTCCGACCGTTATGCGCGATTTTGGAAAATCGTTTCCGAGAAAGCGCGCCAAACCAGGCCGGACGTACAGGTCGTCAGCTACGTTTATGACAACTATAGAAAGGCGCCCGTCAAAGCCCTGCTGAATTCCAATGTGCTGTGCGGCGTGGTGCCGCAGGAGAGCATCTTTGGCTACAGTCGGCGCGATTCGCAAGTGTTCCGCCACGATTGGAGCGGCTGGGAGAAAACCGGCTGCGGTCTTTTTCTCCGCCCCAACTACACTCTCCAGGCCCCCAATTTCCCCGCCTTTTACGCGCGCACCCTCGGCGAAGACCTCAAGTTTGCCATGGCCCACGGCCTCACAGGCACAGACTTCGATTCGCTCACCGGCAAGTACTCCACCCAGGGCCCGTCGCTCTACCTGCTGGCCAAAATTCTCAACCATCCCACTACGCCGGTGGACGAAGCGCTCGATGAATTTTACGCCGCCTTCGGTCCCGCCCGCGAATTGGTCAAGCAATATTTTCAATTGTGGGAGTCCATTTATCCAAACTATTCGGCCGTCGATCAAATCCGCCAGATCGACGCCAAGAGACACTACGGGGCGGGACTTTATGGGCCCTTTTATTTTCTTGCCGGCGAGATTTATACGCCGGCGATCATGAGCAACGCCTGGTCAATTCTTAACCAAGCAAAGCTGCGCGCCGCGCCGGACGCGATCGCCTCCGCCAGGCTGGAGTGGCTGGCCAAGGGATTGCAGCACGCCGATCTAATCCTCGCGGCGGGGCGGGCCTATGAGCGCAAGATTGATGCGCGCGAGGACGCCGATTTCCTTGCCGCCCGGCAAAAACTCGAGGAATTTCGGGCCGGCAACGAGGATTATAATCGTTCCAACTTCGCCGGCCTGACGGGTTCCGAAAGCAAATGGCATTGACCCTCTCCGGCCCTATCGGCCCAATGAAGAGGACGAATCAAGGTAATAGGTGGGCCGGTCGCTATCCGAGTTCAGCCCAAAGCGCGGAAAGGCTTTCAGCGACGCCGTCACAGCGACGGTGAAGTCCGACGGCTGACCCTGGCCTTGGACGAGGCGAACGGTCAAGGCGGCCGTCCAACTGCGCAGGTCACGATAGATGGAATAAAGTTGCTCCTGCATGACGCCGTCCTGGGCCTCAAATTGTTCGGCGACGTGCAGTCCCCAGTTTTCGTTCATGCGATAGTAGAAACTGGCTCCGATCAAGTTGTGGCCGGGAACGTCTTCGCCAACATAGTCCTGGAACTCCGGGTCGTTGTTCATCAGGTAGCGGTAAGTCAGCGCAACGCTCCATTGGGTCGAGGGTTGTATGACGATGCGTTCAATCGCTTCCCGCCAGCGTGTATCGGCCATGTCGTAACGAAGGGACGAGTTTAAAGTCAGCCACGAACGCGGACGAAAATCGAGGTCGGAATATAAATCGCTAAAGGCATGGTTGGTGCCGGGGCTGAGATTCCAATCCGCGTAAATGGCCAGGTTGACCATGTCCTCCACGCCGTCGGCGCGTTTGGTTTGCAGACGGTTGCGCAAAGTCAGGCGCATCACATTCATGTTGTTGATCGAGTCGATGGAATTATCGTCCGGAAAATCGATCGGCTGCAAACGAAGGCTGGGTGATCGATAATCAAATTGCGGCAGTTGCGAAGGCGACCGGGTGGGCGCAGGCACATACACGTAATCAATATCGGGCTCGATGATGTGGCGCAACTCATGGGCATCAAGCAAATCATTCTCGAACTCGGAATAGACGCGGGAAGCTTTGAAGGATATTTCCGCGCCGGTATTGAAAACGCCGCGCACTTGGGCATTGGTATGGATGGCCGGCCCATCCACGTCGCCGTAATAGGTCAGCCGGCCTCCCACGCGCGGGGTGACGTTGAGCCAGTCAAAAAATGTTTTCGGCAAAGTGAACTGATGAAAAGTGTCGCCCCGGGTGGCGCCATAATTCGCCGGGTTGGGATAATAACTGCGCAGGGGAAAATAATACAATCCATCGGGCGCCAAAGTATTATTGGTCAGATAAGAAGGCACATTGGTATTGGAAAACTCGCGCCGAAAATAGCCGATCGAACTTTCGTTCTCATAAAAGAGCGGCGTGCCGCCGACTTCCTGGCGCGCCCCGCTCAACTTGAGGTCCGGCAGCCGTTCCACCGTTTCAAAAAAAGTAACCAGGCGCGGCTGGACCAATAGGTCCAGAGTGTAGTTGGGCCAAAGTTGCTGGGCCTCGAGATGCGAGGCCGGTTCGACATTGGTGTTAAATTCGCGCTCGAAAAAGTCCCGCAGGATCAGCGGATCGCTTTGATAATTGGCCACCGCCTTGACCGTCAGGTTCGACGACGGTTCGACGTGATAATAGAAGGCCAGACGCTGGCGGTTTTCATTCAAATGCGGCAAGTCGAAGCCATCGGCATTGGGGCTTCGATCATGGGCGTAATAATAGCGAAAAGCGCCCTCGCCCAGATTGCCGAGATGAAACAAAAAATCCGGCCCGGCGGCCACGCCGCGCTTTTGGCGAAGATCGAGATGGATGGCGCCATCAAGCAGCCCGTTGCCGTACCAATTATAGGAGCTTAACAGATACGGGCCAAAAGTGCTGCGATCACCCGGCTCGAATTCCCAATAGTTCGGATGCTGAACGAGGTTCCGATGGTAATAGGGAAAATAAAATATCGGCACTTTGCCCCAAAAGAGCGTGGCCTGCCTGGCGTCAAAATATTTTCCAGGCACAATCGTGATCTGCCGCGCGCGAATATGATAGCTCGGCCTCTGATAATCATCGGTGGTGATAAAGGCATTGGTGGCGCTGTAAACTGAATTGCTGCCGCCCTTAAACCGCTCTCCCGAAAGCGAGAACGGTTCCTGAACCGTTTTGAAAGTATTGCCGCGCACCGCCCCGGTCTTGAAATTGTAGATGAAATTCGTCCCGCGCCAAATATGGCCGTGGTCCAGGATGGTCACATCGCCCTCCGCCACCACTTCGCCGGTCACGTCGTTCGCCGTGCCATGGTCCATGGAGATAGTGGCGGTTCGATTGCTGACCAGCGCGCCATGACTGAAGAAGTTGGTGTCGCCTTGTGTCTCGAATTCGCTTTGATCGCTCCGGCCATGGAGATCCCAAAGCGCGTTTGGCTGTGATTGACAGGCAAAGGGCAAAGCCAGGAGCGGAAAAATTAAGCTCAGCAAGCGCCGGTGATTCATTTATGCGCGCTCAGGTAAACAAAAGGCAGAAAGACTGCAACTTATTTTCCGCCCGCGCGCACGAATGGCCCCATTGCCGGGGCTGGGGCTTATCCGCTGTTTTTAGCGACTGGCTCGCCGATGGGTGAGCGGCGGACCTCCTGGCGATGAAATTCTGAGATGAGCGTATCGGTCAAATCTTCCGCGATGTCGTCATCGGCCACCATGCGGGCCAGAACTGCTTCGCGATCCTGACGGGGCAGCGCTTTCAAAAAATCCACTAATGCTTTGGCTGTTTCCATTATATCCTCCTGCGAGGAAGGTCGCTGGCTTTAGGTAAAGCGACAATAAGGAAGAAAGCTGAATCTGTGTCCGGGAAAAGCCCCGCTGCCACTAGGGTCGAAAAGCGCTGCAACGGGGGGGCCGGCATGACCCTCGCTTTGATAATTTGATTTTCATTTGGGCTTCTTTGTGCCTTCTTGTGGCAGTTCGCTTATGGAACGTCTGCCCGGATTTCGCGATTTTTATCCTGAGCCGCTCCCGCATCCCGATGTCTGGAGCGCGGATGCCCGCCGTCATATCTTCGACCGCTGGCGGGCGGTGGCGCAACGCTATGGCTTCCGCGAATACGACGGGCCGCCTCTGGAACCCCTGGAACTCTACACGCTCAAAAGCGGCCAGGAAATTGTGGGCCAGCTTTATAACTTTGTGGATAAGGGCGAGCGCGCGGTGGCGCTGCGGCCCGAGATGACGCCGACGCTGGCCCGCATGGTGGCGGCCCACGAACGCAATTACAAAAAGCCCATCAAGTGGTTCGCTATTCCGCAGCTTTACCGTTACGAGCGCCAGCAAAAAGGCCGGCTGCGCGAGCACTTTCAATTCAACGCGGACCTGGTGGGCGAGGCTGGACCCGGGGCGGACGCGGAATTGATCGCGCTGCTGATCGATTCCTTGCGAGTCTTCGGTTTGACAGCGGATGATTTTGCCGTGCGTTTGAGCAGCCGCAATGCCTGGCAGGATTTTTTCCGGCAACGATGCCACCAGCCGGAGCAGGAATACCCGTTTTATCAAATTATTGACAAGCTGGAGCGCGAATCCGCCGAGGAAAGCCGCGTTAAATTGAGCGCCCTCGGGCTTTCGCTCGAGGAGGTGAAGAACTTTATTGGCGCAGGCCAGCCGACCGCCGAATTGCAAGCCATTGTCAATAATTTGCGGACTCGGGGGCTGGCCGACTTTGTCAAAATTGATTACCAGGTCATTCGCGGGCTGGCCTATTACAGCGGCGTGGTTTTTGAGGCGTTTGACAAAAAGGGCGAATTTCGCGCCATTGCCGGCGGCGGGCGGTATGACAATTTGATCAAGCTGATTAGCGGGGGGAAAGTGGACCTCCCCGCGCTGGGCTTTGGGATGGGGGACGTGGTTCTTCTGGAACTGCTCAAAGCGCGCGGGCTGTTGCCGAATTTCGGCGCATTGATCGAGGGCTATTGCCTGATCGAAGACGAAACCTTGCGCGAACCCTCCTTGGAATTAGTGCAACACTTGCGCGACCTCGGCTACGCGGTCGAGTATTCGCTCGGGCCGGCCAAGTCCGACAAACAATTCAAGCGGGCGGTGGAATTAAAAGCCCGCTACACCTTCAAGTTGGAACGATCCGAAAGCGGGGAGTTGGAGGTCAAAGTAAAAGGCCTCCCCAACCGGGAACAATCATAAGATCCTATCGCGCCGCGCCTTATACGCAAGGCTGGCTTCGGCGAAAACCTGCTCCACGGTAATTTGCTGCATGCAAACGTTGTCGCGGCAGGGCGATTGCCGGTTGTTGTAAGCGCTAACGCACGGGCTGCAAGCGATGCCGCGCCATATCGCCACGTTGCGCGAAGTGCGGGCCGCGAACAACGCGGGCGTTTCCGGCCCGAAAAGGGTGATGACATGGACGGGTGTGAGTGAGGCAAAGTGGGCGGGGCCGCTGTCGTTGGTGACGAGAATTTCCGCCAAAGTGTAAAGAACCATCAATTGGCGGAGCGTGGTTTTCCCGGCCAAAGAAAAGCAGCTTGGGGAATTAACTTCCCGCGCCAAGCGTTCGATCTCCTGCGCTTCGCCGGGAGCGCCGGTGAATCCAATGCAAACTTCCGGGAACTCCGCCAATAATCGCCGCGCCAGATCGACGTAACGAACGTTCGGCCATTGCCGCAAGGGCAGGAGGTCGCTGGCATTGGGATTGAGCAACAGCAGCGGCTGGCCGGCCGGCAGCCAGGCTCGGACAGGGGCGATCTCGTCCGGTCGCGCTGCGAAGGAAAACGCGGCTTTTCCAGACGAGGGCGGCAGGAAATCGAGCGTCGGCAATCGCGCCGGATCGCAGGCCAGCGACTCGACCAGCACCTGAAACATCGCGCTCGTGTGCAGGTGGGGATTGTACAAAAGCCGGTGCGTCATCAAGTCCCCCCGATAGGGACCATCGCTGAAAAAAGAATGAAACCCCACGCGCGCCCGGGCTCCGCTCAAAAACGTAAGGGCCGCCGAACCACGCGCAAAAAACTCCATGTCAATAGCCGCATCCAGCTTGAGCTTTCGCATCCTTCCCATCGCCTCCCAAGAGCTGGAAACAAGCTCAGAAACACTCTTAGACGACAGGGTAATGACGTTCTCCTCGGGAATAAGTTCCAGCAAGTCGAGAATGAAACGGTTTTCGGCAAAGGCGATGAAATAGACATTTTCGCGCCCCACCATTTCCACGGCGCGCACGAGGGCGTCGATGGCCAGGACGGTCGAGCCTTGCTCGGCCAGCTTGACGAATAGAATGCTCCGCACGGAAACCGGCCCCGGCGGCAGGGACGCGGTGAAGACCTTGCGAAACAGGGTCAGGCAAAAACAAAGCGGAACCCCGGCCCACCGGTCCATTTTTTGCAGCGCGGCAACGTTCATCGAAGCTGAGTGGCGCCGGGCCAATCGCCGCGCAACCAGTCCGCCAACAGCGCGATCGATTCGGAATCGAGAATATTTTCCACGGCAAAGGCCGGCATCCGATCATTTCGTTTGCCGTAGAACTTGTCCTGTTTTGGATTGCCGATGAAACTGATCAGCCACTCGCGGGAAGCGTAACCGGTCAAATCGGGAGCCGTCGCGGAGTCGTCGGTGTTATGCAGTTGATGGCATTGGCCGCAGTCGAACTGATCGGCGAAAAGCGCGCGCCCCGCTTTGACGTCCTCCGCAGAACCGGCGGCCATATTGGTTTGCCCTTCGGCCAAAAGAGCGGTGATAACCTTGCCCAGATCGGTTTTCTGCCCGGGACTGAAGGCGGCCACTTTCGTCTTGACGTACTTGACCATGCGCCCGTTCTTGAAGGCGGTTGCGCCGAAATAATGAATATTGGTGACTTGCGCCGGGTCCAG
>DASRLE010000291.1:0-6854 GCA_035648615.1 Saccharimonadales bacterium (SeqCode)
TCATGCATTGGGGCATCCATCGTCGCAATAAGTTAGCGGCCTCCAAACGGCAAGTCAATGCGGATGCTTTGCCGGAAGATTGGCGCCGGAGAAATTTTTAAGGTAGGGGCGTCGCGCTGCGACGCCCGGACGCGACGTCCTATCCGAGGACTTTATCAATTTATGAACCGATTTACAATTGCCATGGGAGGCGCGCTGGTGGCCGGCCTAATGAGCGCCGCCCCGAGCGCCGTCGCCCTGGATTCTCCGGCGCTGTCCATGGCCCGCCAACTCAACGAGGCCTTCATCGAAGTGGCGGACAAAGTCTCCCCCTCCGTCGTTGTCATTGAAGTCACCGAAAAACCGAGCGCGGACGACAGTGATGAGCAAGGGTCTTTTTGGGGCCGTCGCCGTCGTCGCGGCAAAACCCAGCATCCGCGCAAAATGGAGGGCGAAGGATCGGGCGTGGTCATTTCCGAAGACGGCTACATTCTGACCAATAACCACGTCGTGGAAAATGCGGAGAAAATCGAGGTGCGTTTTCAAGACGGCCGGCTTTTTGTCGCCGGGGTCAAAGGCGTTGATCCGGAGTCCGACGTCGCGGTCATCAAGATCAAGGCCAAAGGCCTGACCGTGGCCAAGCTCGGCGATTCGGATGCTACGCGGGTCGGAGAATTCGTGGTGGCCATTGGCGCGCCGTTCCAATTGAACTACAGCGTGACCGTCGGGCACATCAGCGCCAAGGGGCGGTCTTTCCCGGAACTCGGCGGGGACCAAGATTTTATCCAGACGGATGCCAGCATCAACCCCGGCAACAGCGGCGGCCCGCTGGTCAATCTTTACGGCGAAGTCATCGCCCTCAATGCCATGATTGAAGGAATGCACACCGGCATCGGCTTTGCCGTGCCGATCAATTTGGCGCGCCGGGTTTCGGAACATCTGATTAAGGACGGAAGCTTCGCCCGCACTTGGATTGGGGTGGAGATCGATGAATTGGGCGGCAATCCGGATTACATGGGCCTGGATAAAAAATTCGCCCCGGACGCTGCAGACGGCGTGGTCATCACCGGCATTCGCACGGACGGCCCAGCCGCCAAATCCGACTTGCAGCCGGGCGACGTGGTCGTCTCGCTGGACAGCAAACCGATCAAAACGGCGCGCCAGCTTAAAGAGACCATTTCGCTGCTCAAACCCGGCCACGTCCTCGCCCTCGGCGTCGTTCGAGTCAATCAACACTTGACCGTCAAAGTCACCACCGCGCCTTTTCCCATCACCGGCACCATCGCGCAGTCCGCCCAATCGCCCAAGGGCGACGCAGGGCCGCCGACCTTCGGCTTGAGCGTGCAGGCGGTGACGCGCGATCTGGCGGACGATTACGGGGTGGAACCGAATGCCGGAGTCATTGTCAAAGAGGTCGAGGAGGATTCGCCGGCCGAAGACCGCGGCATCCGGACCGGCGACCTCATTACCCGCGTTAACGGGCAGCGGATCACCAGCCCCAAGCAATTTCTCGAAGCGCTGAGAAAGGCGGACGCGAAGCGCGGAATCACCGTGAACTTGAGGAGCGACAAGTCGAGCCGGTTTCTCATTTTGAAAGACGACGACCAGTAGATTGCGGCTGTCCAGATTATGATTGTCTATATTCGTTCGCAAACGCCGGAGGAATTACAAAGCCAGTTCGCGCTTTGGAAGCAGCCGGCTTATCGCGTCACGCAATTATTGACATGGCTCTACGCCAGGCGGGCGCAGAGTTGGGACGAGATGAGCAACTTGCCCAAAGCGCTGCGCGACCTTCTGCGTCAAACCTATTCCCTCCATTGGCCCGCCCTGGCGCGGCGGCAAGGCTCGCGCGACACCACCCAAAAATTCCTCTGGCGTCTCGAAGACGGCGCGTTGATCGAAAGCGTCCTCATCCCGGCCAGCGCCGGCCTGTTCGGCGAAGCGAGCGACCGGCATACCTTGTGCGTCTCGACCCAGGTCGGCTGCGCGTACGGATGCAAATTTTGCGCCAGTGGTTTGGAGGGCTGGAAACGAAATCTTGAGTCGGACGAAATCGTCAACCAGGTTCTGGCCGTCGAAAAATCTGAGGGCACGGCGGCGGGAGCGCGGCTGATCAACAATCTCGTCATCATGGGCATGGGCGAACCACTGGCCAACTACGACAATTTGCTGCGGGCGTTGCAGATCCTCAACGCGCCTTGGGGCGGCGGCATTGGAGCGCGCCGCATCACCGTCTCCACCAGCGGCCTCGCGCCGCAGATTCGCCGGCTGGCCGAAGAGCCTTTCCAATTTCGTTTGGCCATCTCCCTGCACGGCGCGACCGATGAAACGCGCGGGCGCGTCATGCCAGTCAACAAAAAATATCCTCTGCGCGAACTGGCCGCCGCCTGCGAGTACTACCAGGAAAAAAAGGGGCGGATGATCACTCTCGAATACATCCTCATCGCCGGGGTCAATGACGGTCTCGACCAAATCAAACCCTTGGCCGGCTTGGCCCGGCGGCTCCACGCCAAGGTCAATTTGATCCCTTACAACACGGTCGAAGGCCTGCCGTGGGAGCGCCCGGAGGAAAGCGTCCAAAATGCTTTCCTGGACGCTTTGGAACGCGAAAACGTCCTTGCCACCCTGCGCCGCGAAAAAGGGCATGACATTGACGCGGCTTGCGGCCAGCTTCGACTGCGCACGGAACAGGAACTTCGCCAGGAAACAGCCGCATGATCGCTTTGCTTGACTACGATTCGGGAAATTTGCGCAGCGTGCAAAAAGCGCTCCTCAAAGTGGGCGCGGATGTCCGCATTGCGCGCCGGCCCGAGGAAATGAAAGACGCGGCGGCGGTCGTGCTGCCGGGGGTGGGAGCGTTTGATGATTGCGTCAACGCCATGCAAAAACAGGAACTGCTGCACGGGGTGAAAGATTTCATCAAAACAGGCCGTCCGTTTCTGGGGATATGCGTGGGCTATCAAGCCTTGTTCGAGCGCAGCGAGGAGTTCAACAGTTGCGCTACGGGCCTGGGCATTTTTGCCGGGAAGGTGGTGCGCTTCGCGGGCGACACTGGACTCAAAGTGCCGCAGATCGGCTGGAACCAACTTAATATACTGCGCGCGGACTGTCCGATTTTTCGCGGGATCGATTCGGGCAGTTACGTTTATTTCGTCCACAGTTTTTTTCCCCAGCCAGTGGATGCGTCCATCGTCGCCACCGAGACGGACTATGGCCAGGCGTTTGCCTCCTCCGTCTGGCGCGACAATATTTACGCGACCCAATTTCACCCGGAAAAAAGCCAGGCGGTCGGGTTGCAGTTATTAAAAAACTTTGTGACGCTGGCGGACTGAGCGGGGACAATGCCAGACCGTAAGCTCATATCGGCGGCATCCATTGACGGGCGATTTCCGTTGTGGCCACCCTCGCCTTTAAGATGTGCAGCAAATTGCACATGCCGGATTCCGTGCGGGAGAGAAACAGGAATTCCGGTGAGAGAAACTTGTTTTTCAAAAGAACCTTGGCGAGCTTGGCCAAAGCATCCATAAATTTCGAGTCCGCCAGATCGAGCGTCTTGGGCGTTTTTTCCAGAGGGTGAAACTCGTCATAGAAATGCCTGATCTCGCTCATGCATCGTCTCACCCGCGGTTCATTCGGGGATACTTTTGGCCCAAAAATCACCCGGATTATCTCAGCGTAAAGCGGGCGGTCATTGACCCATTCACGGGACCAGAACTGCGCGTAACAACGCACCACCTCCGGTTTCAAGTACTTGACGCATCCAAAATCGACCAGACCAATGGTCCCATCCTTATTGAAGAGGTAATTCCCAGGATGCGGATCGGCATGCAGCGCCTGGACGCGGAAAAGTTGAAAGAAAAACAAGCGGGTTAAGCCCGTGCCGAGCCTATCGCGCAGTTCCTGGGAAGGATTGGTTTTCAGAAAATCCTGCAACCGCCGCCCGGGCACACGGGACATGGTCAGCACCTGTTCGGAGCAGAGTTCGTGATGCACTTTCGGAATGAGGACAAAGTTTAGCGGCGAAAGCGCCTTCCTGAAATGATCAATATTGCGGGCCTCTCTCTTGTAATCCGTTTCTTCGAGAATTCCCCGTTCGGCCTCGCGTATGACCGAGTCCTGCAGGTGGCCCGTCAACCGGACCGCGAAGCCAGCGGCCCGCAAGGCCTGGAAATCGCTTTCGATGGCCGCTCTTATGGCCGGGTATTGAATCTTCACCGCAACGTCTTCACCGCTTTTGGTGACCGCCCAATGCACTTGGCCGAGGGAGGCGGCCGCAAAGGGTTCGGGGTCGAATGACCTGAATACTTCCTCCGGATACTGCCCAAAAGCGCCTTTGAACTGGGCGCGCATGAGCGTCGGATGCATCGGCGGGGCTTGCATTTGCAGAGCGGACAATTCTTCGATCAGCTCCGGCCCCAGGAAGTGGGTTTGCATGCTCAAGGCCTGGCCGACTTTCATGATCGGCCCACGAAGACTTTGCAACTCTTGACGCACCTGTTTCGCCTGCTTGAGCCGCAATGTTTTTCTCTGGCCTGCCGCCCCTTCCTTGCCCAGAAAAGGACGCTGCATTTGGTAGGCCAAATAACCGCCGGCGAGGCTGGCGCCTAATTGCATGAGGCGGGCGGCCCGCTTTACCGGGCCATTCCTTTGCTTTACCACTCCCACCCTCCTTCCTGGAATATCCGCGTCCCAAAATTCAAAGCGCGGTCCAACAAAGCGAGGGTCTTTTGCTTCCCTCGTGAACCGTCATGGAGCCAATGGGTGACAATCCCGATGTAAAACAAACCGACGGCATACGCGCCCAAGCTGCCCACGGGCGGAATTTCCTCTTTCTCTTCGGCTTCGGCCAGAATTTCACGGATAAAGCGAAGATATTTGAGGCGCAATTCCTGCGATTCGAAGCTCAAGGGGCTTAAGGAAGAGGTGGGTTGCAAAGACCGGTAAAAAACCGCGCCGATAAAATCTTCATAAGGCTCAATGTATTCGAGTTGCCGGTGAATGATGGCGAAGAGCTTTTCAGGCAGGGGCGTTTTTTGCAGCCGCTTTTCGGCTCGAAACCATTGAATGAGGTCTTCGGTTTCCTTCTGGAAGAAATAAAGGGCCAGGTCCTCCTTGGTCTTAAAATAATTGAAAAGGGTGCCTTCGGCGATGCCGGACTTTTTCGAAATCTCTTTGGTCGTGGTTCCTTCCAGGCCTTTCTTTTTAAATAAATCGAGCGCGGCTTTCAAGATGCGCCGCTTGGTCGCCTCTTTATTTTTTTCGCGTTTGCCCGGTTCCTTTTTACCCGCGCGCGATTTCCGCTGGCCGGGAATTCTCCTTGCAGCTTGATTCATATAAGTGAGTGTGCTCATATTTATTGAATAAAGCAAGAGATTTGTGATTGCACTCATAATTTATTTATCCGAGATCAGCCGAAAAATAGCCCGCGTTGGGCGGCCCGCGTTTCGGGTTCTCTCTCAGGATGGGAATGGATGATGAAATATGGGGCGGGGAGAACAGAGAGATTGCAGGGTTGAGCCTGCCTGCCCGCCATAACTCTTTAGCGAAGGCGGGTGGCTCAATCCGTGCAGGCATGCCGACTGAAAGAGAACCTGCCAGTCAACCGAAACGGCGGGAAGCGACAACTGCAGTCACCATCCCGGCGCGGCCAACGCGCGCCCAAGCGGTGCAGCCGCCCCTATCGTCGCAATTCGAGCAAAAATGCCCAATCCATGCTGTCTTTGTCGCGGCAAGTGGGGCAATCTCCATCAATGGCGAAACGGAAACTCCCTTTGGAACTGGCGGCGAGACTTTGGCGGCAGCGCTTTGTCCATCATGGAAATGATTCAGCAATTCCGCGCCGCCTTGGCGGGCAAACTTCAGTCAAATAAAACATTAATGCGACCTTACAGTAGCGAAACGCCAGTTGAACCATTCCAGCTTTGGTTAAAAGAGCGCTGCCTCTGGGCGGAAGCCCACCAAAAGATTTTATTTTTCGCGCTTCTCCTCCTTGCCGCGCTGATTGGCTTAATCGCCGGCGCGGCGCACGGTTTGCCTTTTCACGGAGTCCCCTGGCCGATAGCGCTTTATTTCTTGTACATACTGAGTGCCGCAATGACCGGCGCGGTGGCCGCCTGCCGAAACCGGCATCTCTGGGGATGGGGTCTGCTTGGAGGGTTATTGCCAGGAATAAGCATGGCCTTTCTTTTACTTCGGCCCGTTCAATCTTCGCCCCTTTGATCACAGCAGGAGGTTTGCGATTACTGCCGCCGGGCTCGGTAAAAGTGGAGTCGTTGGGGTCAGTCCTAGAAAATGGGTATCCACGCAATAGAACTATTCGCGCTAGATTTCGATTTGAAGGCCACTACCGAACAAAGAGACGATATACCAAGATCCTAGGACTGACCCCAACTCGACCGGACTGACACCGAAACGGGGGTTGGGTCAGTCCTACGAAATTGGCGCCCTATTAAGGTTTCTGTCCCTGCTGGCGGAGCAGTTCGACTAAAAACGCCCGATCCATGCTGTCTTTGTCGCGGTAAGTTTGTTTCAAACGCAAAAGAAGCCGGGGATTGGCAAAGGGAATTTTCACGCCTTGCAGGGTTTGCCAGGAAATTGAAGCGCTGGCTTCGCCGTATTCGACGCCGCAGGCCGCCTTCATCAGATCGACCACGAACTCATCCCCCACGCGGATGACAACATATTTATCGAGGTCGCCCGGTTCCACCTCGCGAATAGCGCCGTCGGGCAACGCGAGCAGGGCCTTTTGTATCCGGGCAAAATTCGCCGGGGAAGAATCGACCAGCAGATCGATGTCTTCGGTTGTCCTGCCGAAGCCTTGCTGGATGATGGCCCAGCCGCCGATGACGATGTATTGCGCCCCGGCTTCATTGAGC
>DASRLE010000292.1:0-9677 GCA_035648615.1 Saccharimonadales bacterium (SeqCode)
GCCTATATTTTGGGGCCGACCTATTCGTCGAATACCGATGGCGGCTCGGGCGCCGGCGGCCGGGTCATTGTTTATTACTGAGGGGCGACTCCAACTCATGCTGGCGGGAAAAGCGGCGCTGTCGCGCGCGCGCTCCAAAACCTGCCGGGCTTTCGGCGCCGCATTTTAGACATGAAGCGTCCTGGAGTTCCGAACGTTTTTGTGGCTTTCCTGATTTCCTCAATTGCGGGCATCCTGAAATAGGTTGAACTTTACGGGTAAATTAGGTCTTCTCAGTGGCAACGGGGGCAGTTTTCTCCGCCGGGTCTAAATGAATAAAACGCTGGTCATCGTGCCGACTTATAATGAGCGGGAAAATCTTCCCGCCATGGCCGGACGTCTGGCCAAGTTGCCCATCCCGGTGGATTTGTTGGTGGTGGATGATAATTCGCCCGATGGCACGGGGAAGATTGCCGATGAGTTGGCCGCCCATAGCCCCGCCATTCATGTCCTGCATCGCGCTGAGAAAAATGGCCTGGGCCGGGCTTATTGCGCGGGGTTCGCGTGGGCTTTGCAGCGGGATTACGATTTGATCATGGAGATGGATGGCGATTTTTCTCATAATCCCGACGATATCCCGCGCTTTGTCGAGGCGGCGCAGACGGCTGACTTGGTTTTGGGTTCGCGTTATTGCAATGGCATCCGGGTCATCAATTGGCCGTTGCGCCGGCTTTTGCTCAGCACCGGGGCGGCGCGCTATGTTCAGATTATTACGGGGATGCCTTTCACGGATCCGACCGGGGGCTTCAAATGCTTTCGGCGCCGCGCTTTGGAGTCGATCGACCTGGAGGCCATTCGCTCCAACGGTTATAGCTTCCAAATCGAAATGACCCATAAAATTTGGCAGAAAGGAATGCGCGTCGCCGAGGTGCCGATAATTTTTACCGAACGGTTTCAAGGCTGTTCCAAGATGTCGCGCAAGATTGTCTGGGAAGCCCTGGCCATGGTCTGGCGGCTTTGGTTGCAATGCGGATTGCGGCGCAAACCCCGCGCGGACATGGGTGCGCTTTGCAATTCGCCAATTTAGTTTAGGTTAGCGTTTATGAGTTTGCTGGAACAGATGAC
The DNA here is from genome assembly GCA_035648615.1 of Saccharimonadales bacterium (SeqCode). Lineage (GTDB taxonomy): Bacteria > Verrucomicrobiota > Verrucomicrobiia > Limisphaerales > Palsa-1400 > DASRLE01. The sequence continues at coordinate 1,105 of DASRLE010000292.1, forward strand.
GCTCTTGGCCCGCCAAGCCAAGGCGGCCTCGCGCCGATTGGCCAGGCTCTCCACCGTGCAAAAGAACGATTGCCTGCGCGCGATGGCCGATGCGCTCGAAGAAAGCCGCGCCGCCCTCCAGGAAGCCAACGGCTGCGATATGGAAGCCGCCGCCAGCCACGGCCTTTCCAACGCCATGCTGGATCGTCTCAAGCTGGACGACAAACGCATCGCCGCCATGGCCAAGGGCGTTCGCGACGTGGCCGCCCTGCCCGATCCGGTGGGACGGGTGCTTGATGACCGGACGCGGCCCAATGGCTTGCGCCTGCAAAAGATTTCCACGCCCATTGGCGTGGTGGTGATCATTTATGAATCCCGGCCCAATGTCACGGCGGATGCCGCGAGCCTCTGTTTTAAATCCGGCAACGCCACTATTCTGCGCGGCGGTCGCGAGGCCATTCACTCAAATCAAGCCATCGCCGAGGCGATGTTGAACGCCGCCGCCCGGCAACTGCCCGAATTTCCCAGGCACGCCATCCAGGTCGTTTCCACCACCGACCGCGAGGCCATCCGCGAATTACTATCGTTGACACAATATATCGACTTGTGCATGCCGCGCGGCGGCGAAAGCTTGATTCGCGCGGTGGCGGATTGCTCGAAGGTTCCAGTGATTAAACATTACAAAGGCGTCTGCCATGTCTATGTGGATCGCGAGGCCGATTTGAAAATGGCCGAAGAGATCGCCTTCAACGCCAAATGCCAGCGCCCCGCTGTCTGCAACGCCATGGAAACTCTGCTGGTCGATCAAGCGGTCGCGGCGAAATTTCTCCCTGCGTTCTCCCGCCGTTTGCAGGACAAAAAAGTGGAAGTCCGCGCCGACGCCACCGCCAGGAAAATTCTCGAAGCCAGCGACACGCCCGCCACGCTCAAGTCCGCCTCCGAGCAGGATTTTTACACGGAGTACAACGACTACATCCTGAACATCCGAGTGGTGGATGGATTGCAGCAGGCGATTGATCACATCAATCGCTACGGCTCGGCGCACTCGGATAGCATCGTCACCTCCGACGCGGCGCGAGCCAAGGATTTCCTGGCGCAAGTCGATTCGGCGGCGGTTTATTGGAACGCTTCGACCCGCTTCACAGACGGCGGGGAGTTTGGGATGGGCGCGGAGATCGGCATCAGCACCGACCGCATCGGAGCGCGCGGCCCGATGGGTTTGGAGGAACTGACGACCTACAAATGGATCGGCACCGGCCAGGGCCAAGTGCGGGTGAGCTAACTATAATGAGCGACCAAAACCTCGCGGCAAGCGCGGAAGCGAGAGCGCGCTTTATCCGCGCGCAACTTCCTCAAGACGGACTCTTCACCGGCCATGAGTGGCGTATCTCGCCCTCCCCCTTTCTGCTCGGCGAAGACTTGGCCGCCGAGCTTGAAGGCTTGGGCAGGCTTCTCCTGCAATTCAACCGCAGCGTCAATCTGCTCTATCGCCAGAGCCTGGCCGGCAAACAGCCCTCGTGGGTCGCCGCGTGGCTCGACCAAGGCAAGCCGCCGGCCCTGCTGGAAGCGCAACGCGCCGCCACCTTCAAAAACGAACTGCCCCGCGTTATTCGCCCCGATCTCATCTTGACAGAATCCGGCCCATTCATCACCGAGCTGGACAGCGTGCCGGGGGGAATCGGTTTGACTGCGTGGCTCAACCAAACGTATTCGGCCGCGCCCGGCCATGCGGCTCCAGTCATCGGCGGCGCGAACGGAATGGCCAGCGGCTTCGCCAGCATTTTCGGCGAGGCGCGCAACGTCCACATTGTTATTTCCGAGGAAGCGCAAACCTACCGCCCGGAAATGGCGTGGCTGGCCGGACAACTGGGCGGCCGATTCCAAGTCCGCGACAGCCGTTTCGAGAATTTCGAAGCTGGCGACGCCGTCTATCGTTTCTTCGAGTTATTTGATCTGCCCAATGTCCAAAATTCCCCGAAAATTTTGGAGTTGGCCATGGCCGGGCAGATCCGGCTCATCTCGCCGCCCAAGCCGATCTTCGAGGAGAAAATGCTTTTTGCCCTGCTCTGGAACCGGCATTTGCGCGAATTTTGGCGGCAGGAATTAGGCGCGCGTTTCTTCGAGCGCCTGCAACGGCTCACCCCGTACACCTGGATGGTCGATCCGGCTCCCTTGCCCCCGCAAGGCGCGCTGCCGGAATTAGGTTTGACAAATTGGGGGCAACTCAAAGGCCTCTCGCAACGCGAGCGCGAATTGATCCTCAAAGTCTCCGGCTTTTCCGAAAAGGCCTGGGGCGCGCGCGGCGTTTACCTGGGAAGCGACCTCTCCATCGCCGAGTGGAGCGCCGCCGTGGACGAAGCCATCGCCGCCTTCCCCGCCTCGCCCTACGTCCTGCAACGGTATCACCGTCCCTCTCAAGTCGAGGCGCAGTGGTTCGACTTCATCCACAACCAACTCACGCCCATGCCTGGACGCGTCCGGTTGTGTCCATACTATTTTGTGGGCGGAGAAGGCGACGCCGCCCGCGCCAGTCTCTCCGGCGTTCTGGCCACCATTTGCCCCGCCGACAAAAAAATCATCCACGGCATGAGCACCGCCATCCTCGCGCCGTGTTCAGTTTAGGATGAGCGATAATTCGGTTTGTCCAATATGACGAAATCTGTTAAATTTTTTCATGCTCGATTGGAATCGATGTCCAGCCGTTGAGAAATCGCCCGAACGTGTCAGCGGGGCTTGGGTGTTTAAAGGAACGCGAGTTCCAGTGCGGGCGTTGTTTGAAAATCTGGACGAAGGGGCGAGCGTGGACGACTTCCTTGCTTGGTTTCCCGGAGTCGATCGCGGCCATGTCCATACCGTCCTCGCTTATGCTGGCGAAAGTTTGGTTAGCGCCTGACTCACGCATCCACCCCACAATGCGAATTCTCTTCGATCAAGGAACGCCTTCACCGTTGCGGCGTTTGCTAATGGGTCATTCAGTGGAAACCGCCTTTGAAAGAGGCTGGGCGACATTGGACAATGGCTCTACTTTCTGCCGCGGAGAAGGCATCTTTCGAGCTTTTTGTCACCACCGATCAAAATTTGCGCTATCAGCAGAATATGGAAAAGCGTCGTATCGCCATCCTGGTTTTGCCGACCACGCGGTGGTCGCAAATTTCTGCCCACGGCTCCGAAATTGTCAGCGTAATCAATACAGTTGTTGCTGGGGAATATCGGGAGGTTCGATGGTGACTTTTTGGATATGGTGGCTGGAAAAAATCATCCACGGCATAAGCGCCGCCATCCTCGCGGCGTGTTCGGTTTGACGTATGAGCCGCCGCGCCCTTCATCTCTCGGCCTGCATTGGAGTCGTCGTGGCATTGATAGGAATTTTTTACGCCGAGGAAGACTGGCGCGGGCGACGAGACTGGAACCGCTACCGCAAAACCAAGGAAGCGCAGGGCGAACCTCTTGACTTCCAGTCCTATATTCCAAGACCGGTTCCAGAGGACCAGAATTTCGCCGAAACCGAGATCGCGCAATCACTTCTTCAACCGGACTGGAACGCAGGTCGATCCCTCCTCCCGGACGACCTCTACGCCCATGCCTCCGGTAATGTTTATCCTCGCAAAATATCGAGGCTCAATACCTCTCGGCATTTTACAGACCTTGTCGCCTGGCAGATGGCTTCCGTTGCTCTCCAGTCAGGCCCGTTGACAAGCAAACAAATATTTGAAACCGATAAAATGGACTTGGCGGCGAGGGAGATGGCAGCACCTGCGGTGTTGGAAGGAATGAAACCCGACCAAAAAGCGTTTGCAGCCCTTCGGCTGGCCAGCCAAAAGCCGCACTCGCGGTTCAACGTCCGATACGACTTGGAAGACTTGGCGCAAATTCCCATCGGACACTTGGTTGGAATCAAAGGACTGTGTTTACGCCTGGACGTGCAAGTCTGTGCGGAACTGGCAGCCGGCCAGACCGATAGCGCCCTCGCGGATAGCAAACTACTTTTTTATTTGGCTGACTCTATCAAAACGGAACCATTCGTGATCTCGTATCTGGTGCGGGTCGCTTGCTTTCAGCTTGCCGTTCAACCGGTCTGGGAAGGGCTGGCCGAACGCCGTTGGACTGACGCTCAATTGCAGCAACTTCAATCATCCCTCCAAAATTACGATTTTCTGAGGGACCTAAACCAATCACTCAAAAGCGAACGAACATTTGGAATACAAGAGATCAACCAATTCAAGAAGCAAGGACTTGGAACCTTGGATGAACTGGCCGGAGTAAATGATGCGCTTAGGTTAGACGATATTGGCTCGAAAACTGTACATAAGGCCATGCTTGATTTTGTGGGGCGAGTGATGCCGGAAGGATGGTGGGACGAGGAACGGTGGAATTATTGCCTCATTTTTGATGCGCAAATGAAAGGGGCTACGGATCTGGCCGAAAAGAAAGTTTTCCCTGGCCAGCTTGGGAGCAACTACTCTGAATTGACCCGGCACTTGACCGCCTACTCGCCACCCGCCTCTCTAAATTCCATTCTGCATCATCAAGCTATTGTGGCAACCGAGGATGTTCCGCAATTCCTGAACAGGCTGCCTCAAAAAGCGGCGGCGGCGCAGACCGCAGCCAACCAAGCGCTTATCGCCTGCGCGTTGGAACGCTACCGCTTGGCCAATGGGCAATTTCCCGAAACACTCGAGGCGTTGCCGCCCCAGTTTATCTTCCGCCTCCCGAACGATGTGATAACCGGTCAACCTTACAAATATCACCCCACTAAGGACGGCCAATTCATTCTCTACTCTGTCGGGTGGAATGAAAAAGACGATGGAGGCATCCCCGGCAAACAGGGTTTATTTGACGCGCAGGAAGGTGACTGGGTGTGGGAATATCCGGTCAAATAAGATGTAAGACGCAGGCTTACTACAGGCTGCCAAACCTTGACCAATCGCCTCCTGGCTCGTAGAGAAAACTCGCTTTTCCGACAATGCTGTCGATGGGAACGACGCCAAAATTGCGGCTGTCGATACTGTCGTCGCGATTGTCTCCCAGAACGAAGCAATCATGTTTCGGGACTACCGTCTTGGGGAAATTGCGCGTTGCCGCTGCCGCGTTCGTGTTCGTGTTCAGCAAAATCCGGTATTTGATGTCTCGATCCCATTCGTAATAGCAGGTTCCTTCAAACTTTGTACCCTTTGGAGGGACTGCGGGACCGGGTGTTTGTTCCCTTCTCAGCTTGATGCCGTTAATATAGGTTTCATCATCGCGGATTTCGATGGAGTCTCCTGGCAGAGCGATCAGGCGTTTAATAAAAAATTGTCCTCTGCGCTCAGGATTGCGGAAGATGACGATGTCGCCGACCGATGGGTCTTTGTCCAGATAGACATTTTTGGCGGCCAGCAGATGGTCGCCGGGCCAGATGGCGGGATACATTGAGCCACTGGGAACTTTGAAGGGTTGAAAGAAACTGTCGCGCACATAAAGCCCCGCGAAGAGATAACCGCCCGATACAGCCACACAGAACAACACATACGCATACCAGCGGTTATAGTCCTTGAGCTTGTAGTCTTCCCGAGTCCGCCGCGCCGTGAACCGGGCGTCGAGGATGCCAATCCCATAAATCAACAATGAAAAGAAGACCTGAGCTAAGAAGATAATGTTTCCGTTGAGATGAAATACAGGGGCGAGAGACAAAAAAGTCAAGACGCCCGCCAAGCTGGTCAAGCCGGCCAGCCAGAAACATTTTAGGACAGCTCCGCAATAGAGCTGGCCGAGGCCGGGCATGATACTGGATAGGGAAACCGCTATCCAAGGGTGTCGTTTGTGGCTTATGTCGTTTGGTTCATTCATACTGTTCGTCTTTCAGAATGATAAAATAATTTGCAGAGTGGCCAGCAGCCGCGCTGCTCCCGCGATAAGCCCGGCGAGGATGACAGCCTTCCGAACGAGGGGACGCACAGAACTCCATTCCACCCAGCCCCACGCCACTTCCCACGCGGGTCTGGTCGCGCGCCGCTTTCGTTCGTAAAGAGAAATTTGCTGGAGGACGTTTTTTGAAAATTCCGGCGAAGGTTCGATGTCCCTGCCCTTTTCCAGCCAGGATTGATAGGAGTTATTGTTATTCATGGGAAACTGGCTTTCGATCTTTGAGCGCTTCCTGGAGATGTTGCCGGGCGCGGCTGATGCGGGACTTGACCGTCCCAAGGCTGACGCCTTCTATTTCGGCGATTTCCTGATAAGACAACTGCTCGATTTCCGCCCACACAAAGGCCACTCGCTGTCGAAGGGGAAGGCCGTCCAAAATGCGGTCGAACTCAGCGTAAAATTCCTTCGTCACCGCCTCGTCGCTGGCATCTCGCGCGCTGATTGTCTCGGGAACCTCGGCAAGAAAGAGCGGCTTTTTCTTCTTGATGGCGTTTAATGTTTTATTTTGCGCGATGCGATAAAGCCAGGTGGAAAAGCGACTGCGCGCGGCATCGAAAGAACCCAGGTTCCGGTAAACTTCCATAAAGGCATCCTGGCCCAGGTCTTCACTCAGATGATGATCTCGAGTCATATTAAAAATCATGCCGGCCACCTTTTTTTGATATTTTTCGATAAGCAGGCCAAAGCAATCGCCTTCGCCTTCCAACACCCTTTGGATTATCTCCTCATCGTTCATTTCAACGGATTCAATGCCCAAAGGCGCGTTCACTTGCAATTGATACAATCGAAGCCAAAAAAAGTTCCAAGGGGGGGGAAGGCTGAAGGCTGAGGGGGAAAGGCTAAAGGCTAAATTCTAAAGGCTAAAGTTTTTCTTTTTTTAGGCTTCAGCCTTTAGCTTGTAGCGTTGCCCCTAGTTGGGGAATCTGATTCGGCAATATACAATTTGGCGAGCGTGGACGTATCCCAATAGTGCATACGTCGAAATACGTCACGGGCGGTCCGCGCGAGTTTCCTGCAAAATTTGGTCCACGGTCAGCCCGGCTTTTCGTGTACAATACTTGTCGCGCAAAGAAGCTAGTTCGTTGATCCGCACATTCAAATCCGCCCGGTTTTGGATTTGAGGAGAGACATCGTTACCGGGCGCAATATCCGCACGAGTCAATCTCGCCTTGGGCTGGCCATCGACGGTTATGATCACGTCCTCGCCTTGGCTGGCGATTTCAACCAACTTGGGCAAGTCGGCCTGGCTTTTGGACAGCGTAGCAATGATCGGAGAACATTGCCCCTTCTTTTCTCGATGTGCAAGGGCGTTGAAACGAAGGCTAAAAGCTAAAGTTTTTCTTCCTTCTTCCTTCTTCCTTCAGCCTTTCCCCTACCTCCTCCCGTCGTACCACGGCGAGCACGCCTCGCGGCTGGTGATGGTTTGCCTGGGGCTGAAAATCGCTTTGCGAAAAAAACGCAATAGGTCCAGGCGTGAGTAAAGGCGCACTTTGCGGGCCGAGGTCAGCAAAGGGTGGCGATGCAGGATGACGACTTTTTTGCCCTGGCGTCGCGCGAGTTTGTTGAGCTTTTTGCTTAAATCCAGCTCCTCCGAGGCGAAGAGTTCCAGATTGAAGCCGCCCACCTCGCGAAACGCGGCGGCCTCGCAGAAAATAAACGAACCCGCCACCCATTTTCGCGTCCGGCTGATCACGTTCCACAAGCCGGTGCCGAGGTCAGCCCAAAAATGACGCTCGTCCATCCGCACCGTGCAGCCGCCGGCGAGGCACCGGCCGGACTCGATTTGCGCGGCCACCTCCGCGAACAGTTCGCGCGTCGGCCGCGAATCCGCATCCACGAACAGCAGCCACTCCCCCGCCGCCACCGAAGCGCCACGGTTGCGCGCGCGGCCAATTTGATTGACAGGCTCGAAAACTACCTGCGCGCCGGTCGCCCGCGTCATGGCGGCGGTCGAGTCGGTTGAATTATTGTCGCAGACGATGACTTCGGTTTCAAAACCGCGCTGGGTAAACCCGGCCATCGACTCGCCAATCTCCCGCAACGTCGCGCCGATTAACTTCTCCTCATTGAAGGCGGGAATGATGACCGAAACTTTCATGGCCCAAGGCTTGGGGACGGACGTCAGGGACGGTCCCCGCCGCCGGCCAAGTCACAGGCATAGCGGAGGCAAGCGCGCACATCGCGCTCAGTGAGGTCAGGCAATTCGGCTGCGATAGCTTCGGCGTCGCGTCCGGCCGCAAGATAACCAAGGACGAGCGCAGCAGGGATGCGGGTTCCTTTGATGCACGGCTTGCCTCGAAGCACCTTCGAATCACTGACAATAGGGTCACACCGGTTCATAATGTCCCGAAAATGTAACATGCGGCGAATGCGGCGCAAATCGTTTGTTCGCTTCCAAGCGTCGCGCCTTAAACTATCGGACAGAGAGGCAAAAAAATGGGGGCAAAAATATTCTGTCTCCATTTTATTGCCCCCATTTTTTTGCCTTTGAATTCAAGAGGGAAACCGGTCAAATTTGCCTGGCCGCGTGTGGTAACGCCGGCGCAACATCTGAAAATCGTAAAATGAAAACCATTCCTTATCGGTGCGACGATTCGCGGCATAAAGCCTTGCTGGGAGCGGCGCGGTCCACCGGCACTAGTGTAGTGTCTCGCAATTAACTAGACATATTATCAGAGGACGGCTTCGTTGGT
>DASRLE010000293.1:0-4242 GCA_035648615.1 Saccharimonadales bacterium (SeqCode)
AGAAGACGCTGCAGCGGACCAAGGGCGAATATTTCTCCCACGGTATTTTGATGATTTCGTTCCCACCACATCGTGAGCAATCCCATCCCCACGCCGCCGGCCAGGAAGGGAATCATTTGCAGCCAGTGCCCCAGCGACAATGGCTTTTTTTGCAGCCACAAAATTAAAATGAGCGCGGCGGGCAAAGTGCAGGCGGTCGTTTTGCTAAAGAGGGCCAGCGCGTAAAACAAAAGACACAAGAAGTAGAATCGCCATAAGCCCGGCCGTTCTTCTTCGATAAATTCAACCCACGACAACAAAGCCAGCAGCGAAAAAAATAAAGACAGCAGGTTTTTTATTTCGGTGACCCAGGCCACGGATTCCACCTCAACGGGGTGAAAAGCGAACAGGGCCGCGCCCAGCCACGCGCCGGGAATTTTGAGGCGCGCCAATAATCGCCAGAGCAGCAGCACGCTGGCGGCGTGCAGCAGCAGGTTGACCCAGTGATAGCCGGAGGCGTTCAATCCCCAGCAGGCCCGCTCGACGCGCAACACGGTGTAAGCCAGCGGAAAATATTGCGAGGGGGAATCGGTCGAAAACCAAATGCGGCTCCATCCGTCCGGCGCAGTCAATAATCGGTTTTCGGTGACATACACGTCGTCGTCCCAGATGAACCCGGCGCGCCACACCGGTTGATACGCCAGGATTATGCCCGCCACGAGGACAGCGGCCAGCGACAAAATCAGCAGCCATCTTCTGTGGCCGATGGGAGAAGAATCAGTGGGCATGGGCGGCCTTTACCTTCTGGGTCTGATCGCGCCAGGGAAGTCCCTTTTGATACCGCCGCAGTTGCTGGTCAATCCGCTCGACGAGAAGAGAGTTGGTTTGGGCGGCGGCCAGTTGGCGCGCGCGTTGCGCAGCGGCGATGGCCTTTGGAAATTGGCCGGCTTCCGCCGCAGCGGCCGAAAGTGTGTCGAGGGCGAGCGGATCACGGGCTTCTGTCAACTGCACGACGTGCCCGGCTAGCGCGAGGGCCAGCGGGCCATCCCGAATGGAAGGCGCAGGACAAGTCGCCAGCAACCACGCCAAAGCGTTGACGGGCGGCGCGAAGTTCGGACGCAAGTCGATGGCGCGCTGATATTCGGCAACAGCCTCGGGGAGCATTCCCTGTTGCCGCAGGGCGTCGGCCAGCGCGTAGGAGATGGCGGGCACAGACGGGTCCATCTCGCGGGCCCGATGCAAACAGGCAATGGCCATTTCCGGCTGGCCGTTGGTCAGATAAGCGCGGCCCAGATTATAACAAGCCTCTGGGTAATGCGGAAACAAGGCCAGCGCTTGCTCGAACCGGACAATGGCGGCGCCGGGCTTTTCGGCCGCCAGCAATAAGAAGCCGAGATTATTGAGCGCGCGCGGGTAGGCCGGCTTGGCCTCCAGCGCCCGACTAAAATAGTCCATGGCGAGATTGGTTTGTCCGATGGCCTCGACTTCGCAGCCGACGTTATAAAGCGCGACAAAGTTTCTCGGGACGACGCGCGCGGCATGGGCGAAGAGAGTCACGCTGTCCTTCCAATATCCCACCTGCCGGGCCGTCACGCCCGCGCAAGCCACGATAATCAAAACGCCCAATCCGGCCGTGAGCCGATTAAGCCCGAACCACTCCCGCGCCGCCCAAACGGTCATTATGAATAGGCCAATGATGGGAACATAACTATAACGATCGGCCATCGACTGGTCGCCCGCCTGGACCAACCCGATGACCGGAATCAAAGTTCCCAAAAACCAAAGCCACCCGACCACGAGATACGGCTGCCTCCGACGCCGCGCCACAACCCAGACCGTGATCGCCACCAGCAGCAAGCTGGCCGCAAGCACCCGCCAGATCGGCCAATAAGGCGGATAAGGATAAAACACCGCCAGGCGCGTGGGCCAGAACGTCTTGCCCAAATAGCGGGCATAAGCCACCGGCATATTCGCCAGGCGGGCGCCCAGCGGAAGCTTGGCCAGGGAAGAAACGCTCCCGGCCTGTTTTTGCACAATATATGTGACAACGCTGGAGATGACCGTCAATCCTACAAATGGAATCTTTTCCATCACCAGCCGTCGGGCGCCGAGGGCCTGGCGTCCCAGCGGCCAGTAATCCAGGAGCAGGAGAATGAAAGGCAAAGTCACCACCATCGGTTTGGACATCAGTCCGCACGCGAAACAAAACAAGGAGACGCCATAAAACAATTTTCGCTTCTCCTCGCGTCCGCTGGCATAGCGCGCATAGGCCGCGACGGCGAGCATCCAAAAGAACGTGCTGAGGACATCCTTGCGTTCCGACACCCAGGCGACCGACTCCACATGGAGCGGATGCACCGCAAAGAGGCTGGCGACTGCGGCGCTTGGCCAGCGCGCGCCGGTCATGCGTTGCAAAACCAGAAAGAGCAAAATGGAATTGGCCGCGTGAAAAATCACATTGACGGCGTGGTGACCTGCCGGGTTCAAGCCAAACCATTGCACATCCAACGCGTGCGAAAGCCAGGTTAGCGGATGCCAATTGGAAGCATAACCACTTCGGAAAGCCCAGGAAACAACCGGCCAATCCAACCCCGCGCGAATATGAGCATTCGTGGTGATGTAATCGGGATCATCGTAACGCACAAAGCCGTTCTTGAGCGCCCCCCCATAAGCCGCCAGCACAACCACGGTCAAAACCAAGCAAACCAGCCAAGTTTGCCGCCGCGCGCGAACCTCATTCATCGGAACCTCAGACATGAACGAAAGGAGCGTAGAGCTTCAAAGAAAAAGGCTAAAGGTAATTTAACTCCACCAACTTCAAAGAAGCGGCAGGCGGCGATCTCCAAACTGGGCCGCTGCCGAAATCCAGCGAAATCAGGAAGGTTGACGCTGAAGGTGATCTTGCCTATTGTCGCGAAAAAGGTCGCATGAAATTAATTTTTAAAACTCTTTTCGTTATCGCGCTGCTGGCCCTGCTTGTCATCATGGGCCTGAACAATCCTCAAAACGTCACCTTAAAAATGCCGCGGCGCTCGCAGAGCGCGCCCGCCGCCATCATGTATTTCGCCTTTTTCGGAGTTGGCTTTTTGTCGGGCACTTTGTTGATGGCGGGGGGTAAAAAAGGAAGCAGCAGCGGCAGCAGCAAGTCCAGCAAGGCTTAAAGCGTAACCACGTTAGAAATGTTCCACGGTTTTTTTGTAGGCGAGGATGCCGTTGACGATGGCTTGCGCCATTCGTTTGCGAAAACCTGAGTCGTAGATATTTTTTGCGTCGGACGAATTGCTCATAAACCCGCCTTCGATCAGGATGGCCGGCATCGAGGCCTGTCGCAAAACCTCGAAGCGCGATCTTTTCATGCCAAGGTCCTCCAGCGGCACAGTAGCGGTAATGGCTTTTTGCATCTCGTAGCCGAGGAGGACGTTGTTGTCGTCGTGCTCGTTGCCGATTTCCGGCAGGCGGGGGCCTTTGCCCCCGCCTTCATTGCTGGAATTCATCCCGGCGGGCGTCAGGCAATAAACCTCCAGTCCGCGAGTATCGGCATCCGGGAAACCGTTGTAATGCAGGCTGACAAACAGGTCCGCGCCCTGGCGCCGGGCAATCACGGCGCGGTCCCCCAATTCGAGGGTGGTGTCACGGGTGCGTGTCAATAGCACTTTTAATCCCTCGCGCTTGAGCAGGATGGCGACCTCATCGGCCAGAAGCATGGTGTAGGTTTTTTCGTAATTGTGACGCTCGATTTTTCCGGCGTCTTTGCCGCCGTGGCCCGGATCCAGGCAAACTATTTTCACCCGCTGCTCCACTTTGTGCGGAAAAAGAATCGGCTCAATCGTCTTGCTTAGGTCAATGACGGAAAGAAGCGGCGCGCCCAGCCGATTGACCACCGGCAACGAAAGCCAGACATTGACGCCGTCGATTTCGACCTTGCGGGAATCAACCGCAAATTTCATGCGGCCCGCCGGTCCGCTCAGGGTGATTGCTTCGTCCTTTCCCTCCCAAGTCAAGTTGAAACCGGTCCCTTCCGCCCAGTCCGCCATGCGAATATATTCGCTGCCGGAAACGACGATGCGTTCGAGATGTTTGGGGGACAGGTAGGCGCTGGCCGCCGAAGCCGCCAGCAAAACAAATAACGCAACCCCCAATCTCATTCGCGCGAACTGTGCCTGAAGCGAATTGCGGATTCAAGCCGTTCTTCAACGCGGCGCTGTTTCCTCCGGCGGCAGGACTTTTAGCAAGAGCGGCGCGGCGGCGGCGCGAAGGGCGGGC
>DASRLE010000294.1:0-4449 GCA_035648615.1 Saccharimonadales bacterium (SeqCode)
CGGCCCAAGCACAGCTCTGGCCGCTTTCCACGTCCTTGACGGCTTGCATTTTGAATCCATGACTGTATCGAATAACTTTCATAATACTTGGAATTTCTCTTTCCAAAGTACCAACCTATTTCAGGACGTGACCCAGATGACAAATTCTCAATGACCATTTTTCAATCGTCCGATGCCAAAGCCCTTGCCCAAGAAACGCCAAAGCCAAAAAAAGTGAAATGTACCGTTTCCTTGGACGAGAAAGCGTTTAGCAGTTGAGGTCACAGGGTGCTTGGCGTAAAATCCAGCCCGGCAGTTCCGTATGATTACCACGCGTTCATTTCTGGCCCTTGGGCTTTCGCTTATTGTCGGGCTTGCCATTTTTGGCGCGCAAATCGGCCGCGCGGTCAGGACAGGCCGCGAATTCGACCGCTATCTTTCCGTCAAGGGCCTCGCCGAACGGGAAATGAAAGCGACGTTGGTTATCTGGCCCATTCGATTTTCTGTCCTGGCCGATGACTTGGGCGTGTTAAAGGCCGGGATGGAGAAAAATCGCGCGCTGGTCCTGGCCTATCTTCAACAGAATGGCATCGACCCCAAGGAAATTACCCAGGGCCTCCCGGAAGTGAATGATCGCGAGGACGAGAAGATGCAAGCAAACCGGGGTGCCTTGCCGCGCTACCAGGGGATTGTCACCCTGGCGGTCCGAAGCACGGAGGTGGATGTGGTGAAGAAGGCGATTTTAGGAGCGGACGCGCTGCTCGCCCAAGGCGTGGCCCTGGTCGGAAACCAATCCGGGCAAGTCCAATTTCTTTTCACCGCCTTGAACGACATCAAGCCCGGGATGATCAAAGAAGCCACGGCCAACGCCCGGGCTTCGGCCGAGAAATTTGCCCAGGATTCTCAGAGCAAGGTGGGCCGCATTCGCAAAGCGACCCAGGGCGTGATCGAGATCGAGGATCGCGACCTGGCCTCGCCCGAGAGAAAAGTCATCCGGGTCGTGACTTCGGTCGATTTCTTTCTCGAATGAATGGGTGTCGGCGTTGATGCCGTCGGAGAACGGGAAAGGGTAAGGCCTGTTGGCGAAATAATGCGCTAAGATTTCAGACTCCTTGATTGAGAATTGATCATTGAAAATCTTGAATTGGTCATCGAAAGACGAGCGAAAATTTCAATGACCATTAACCTTCCTCCCGAGCGTTAAGGCGAGCGAATGGTGTAGAAGCTTTGCGGGGCGTTGGCAGGCGGTTGCAGGTTGACTTGGAATTGGCCCGCCCCCAAATTCGAGGCCGCGCCAACCACTGTCCAGTTGCTCAAAGGCAAAGCCAGGTTGGTTGTGGAAAGCACAGTGAAAGACGCATTCAGAACGTTGGTGAAAGAGAATTGCACCGCGCCGCCGCCGAGCACCTGTAACCCAGTGAGGGTCGGAGGCGTTACTCCAGCTCCAGCTTGCGTGACGGCAATGCTCTGCCCGAGCAAGGTTATGTGGGCCGTGCGATTGGTCAGGGGATTGAACGTGAAGGAAAAACTCACCACATCGTTGGTGATGCCAGTAATGGCCAGCCACGATTGATCGCTGCTGGGAGCGAACGGGCCAAGCAGGTTCTCTGTGCTGGGCAGCACCACAGGCAAAACATCGCTGCTCGCGGCCGCGCCTTCCAATCTGGCGGTTGGATCCACGAAAGCATACGGAAGCTCTTCGACGTCTTCCGTAGCGATATAAACATTGCCTCCCTTATCCACTGCCACGCATCCGATGAAAGGCAGGACCGAGGATGCCAGTGTGATAAGCGTGTTGCTGGCTGCCACCCATTCCTTGATCGCATGGTTGCCGGTGTCGGCGATATAGACATTGCCCGCCGGGTCCACCGCTACGCCCCACGGATCGCTCAATCCTGTCACCAGAGTGATCATCGCGCCGTTGGCCACGATCCATTCCTTGATCGCGTTGCCGTTGCTGTCGGCGATATAGACATTCCCGGCTGCGTCCACCGCGATGCTCTGGGGTTGGATGAAGCCCGACCATACCCACGCGGTGAAATTGCTGTTGACCGCTGTCCACATCTCGATCGCCCGGTCGCCGGAATCGACAATATAAACGTTGCCCACTTCGTTCACCGCCACGGCGAAGGGAGCGCCAAGTTTCGGGGAAACCAGGGTTATGATACTGTTGCTGGCTGCAATCCATTCCTTGATCGAATTGTCGATGTCGATGTCAACGATATAGACATTGCCCGCTGTGTCCGCCGCCACGCCCGTAACAATCAATCCTGATGCCAGAATGGTTGTCTGGCCGGTGGCCACGTTCCATTCCTTGACCTCATTATTGCCGGTGTCGGCGGTGAAAACGTTACCCGCTTCATCCACCGCTACCCCGCGAGGGTCGAGTAATCCGTAGGACCCTAGTGTGAACCGAGTCCCCGCTTGGACGTAAGTGGAACCGGCTTGAGTGACGGTGAGCGTTTGGCCTGCGATGCTAAGTGTTCCCGAGCGCGTCGCGTTCGGATTGGCATCGTAACTAAAAACAACATTTGTGCTGCCCATGCCGCTTTGAGCGGACTGGCTCAGGTGCAACCACGCGGCATTGGGTGCCGCCGTCCAGGCAGAGCCGGTGAGGGCCGCTGCCAAAACAACGCTATTGCTTCCCGCGCCCGGCCCCACCAACAGCGCGGTTGTGCCGAGAGAATAGCTGGGACCGTCCTGCGTGACGGGAATGCTTTGGCCGAGCAAGCTGATGTGGCCCGTGCGATTGGAAGTAGTGGCCGTAAAGGAGAAATTCACAACGCCGTTGGTGATTCCCGTTATTGTCAGCCACGTTTGATCGCTGAGTGGCCTAAACGAGCCGGACAGATTGGCCGAGGCAGGCGCCACTACGGACAAAGCATCACTGCCGCCCATTAGACCTTCCACCTTGGAAGTGGGGTCCACGAACGCGCGCGGGATTTCTTTGATAACATGGTTCATAACGTCGGCGATATAAACATTGCCCGCGCTGTCCGCCGCTATGTTGCGCGGCGCAAGCAAGTCCCATGGCAGAAATGTCGTGAAGCTGCCGTTGGTCGCGTTCCATCGCTGAATCACGTAGTCGTCGGACCATTCCGAGGTATAGACGTTGCCGGAGCCATCGACCGCGCAAGAAAGGCCATCTACGCCTTCTTGCAGATTCGAGAAGGTGTTATTGGCCGCAATCCATTTAATGATCCCGCTGCAAGTGGCGTACACATTGCCCGCCGCGTCCACCGCCACGCTATATGGGGCATTCAATCCTGATAACAAGGTGGTTACATTGCCGGTAGCCACCCCCCGCTCCTTTATATCGCCGTCAGAGGTGTCGGCAATAAATACGTTGCCCATGGCGTCCACCGCCACGCCTTGGGGGGAAGACAATCCTGATGAAACCAATATGATCACATTGCTGTTCGCCACGAGCCACTCCTTAATTGCGCCGTTCCCGGTGTCGGCGATATAGACATTGCCCGCCCCGTCCACCGCGACGCCTCCGGGGGAAGACAATCCAGAGGAGACCAATGTCGTCAGGGTGTTGCTAACCGGCGACCACTCCGTGATCGTGTTGCTGCCACTGTCCGCGATGTAAACATTGCCAGCATGGTCCACCGCCACACCGAATGGGTTGTCCAGCCCCGAGGACACCAAAGTGGCCACTTCTGAAGCGGCAACATAATTTGAAGCGGCCTGTGTGACAGTCAGGGTCTGCCCTCCAATGGTGAGCGTGCCAGTGCGGGTCGCACTGGTATTGGCATCGCAATCGAAAATGATGTTGGCGCTGCCGGCGCCGCTTTGAGTTGCCGGGTTAAGATGCAACCAAGTGGCGTTAGCGGTGGCGGTCCACGCGCCCGAAGGAGCCGTCACGGCAAGAACCACACTGTCACTTCCGGCAGAAGGCCCCTCCACCAGCGTCATTGCGCCCAGCGCATAACTAACCGATTGCGCCTGCGCGGCGTTAACTGCAATCCAAGTGAGAGTGACCCATAGACTGTGCCGGAGCCAGTAGCAATGATTGCGAACGATTAGGCTTGGACGCAAATGAGGTATTTGGCAAGTCGGTCTCACAATTAAGACCTTGAATGGTAGGGGATTGAGCAGATAAAGTCAATTTGGCTGTAAAAAAATACTCGGCAACTCAACGCAATGGCTGCGGACGTCGTCGGAGTGCGCAAATATTTCTTTGACATAACTAAAATAATATGTATCCTAATTAATGAAGAGCGCGTCTAATGGCGTGATGAAAGTTAATATGAGTGAACGTCGGATGAGTGCCAGGAAATGGAAATGCGAAGCAGTGAGCGTTGAAAATCAGCCCCCCGCGACGCGATGAAGCATTTTTTATGGCATGCGGCGGACACCAGGAAGCACCAGTGGCCGGTTTCTCTTTCCAGTCAGGCATAGTCAAACCCAGTCAAACCGTTTTTTGCGATTGTCGGGGGGGGGTGTTCAGGCATTCACTTAATG
>DASRLE010000295.1:0-8728 GCA_035648615.1 Saccharimonadales bacterium (SeqCode)
ATCAAAGACCGCGCCATTGCGCGCCACCAGGACGGTGATAAAGGGCAAGTGGGCCGCATGCAGATCGCGCGCATATTGCTTTTGCAGGTCGTTAATATCAGTGTCAAAAGGCGTCCCTTGAATTTTTCCGTTGCCGTCAAACACAAAAAGAATCGTCACCTTCTGCGAATTTCTGATGACTTGGTCGAGAGCGGGCAGCACTTTTTCCAAATGCGCGCGCTTCTCGTAGGGGTGGCCGCGCAGAAAATCAGCGACGTTGGACACGATCGTGTTTTTGGCCTTCTTCGTCCAGACTTGCATGGGAAATTCCGGGTGCAATTTGTCGTTGTAGGTCCAAATCCCAATCGTGTCGCCCTGCCGGAGTTCGCCCTTCATGTCCGAACTGAGAAGTTCGACGACCGCTTGCTGCACAGCATTGGAATAACCGCGCATGGCGGAAGCGGTGTCAATCACAAAGAGAAACCGATTGTCCACCGCCGGGGAATTCTCGGCGGGTGCGGCGAGGGCGGTCAATAAAAGGACGCAGGCGGGGAACCATGCGCTTGGGGAGACGATGCGGAGAAGTTGTAAGAATCTTTTCATCGGCAATTTTTAGCGCGCAGTTTTGAAACGGAGGCGTTCCGTTCGGTTATGGCGGGCAATGTCTTTTTCTTGTTGTCTGAGCACATTTTCCACGTCTTCAATAAAATTCAAGCAACTGGAGGCCATGCCGCCGTGAAAAAAGACGGTGTCCCGCTCGGCATAATCATCAGTCACAGCCAGCACTTCTCCAAAAGGCTGCAAGCGCACCGCAACCCGCTCGATGATGTCGTCGGCCGTTTGCCCGGCGCGGGAATAGAGCACTTCCATTTCCGGGGTGGGGGTGATGACGGTTTTGCCGCCGCGGGGGCCGGAACCGTCGAAGACGATGGTGATTGGGGTGCCAATGGCGTCCTGATACAAGGTCAGCCGGCGCACCAATTCCTCGCGGGCTTCGACGGAATGACGCGGCTTGCCCGGCGCCAATTGCGGCCAATTGTGCAGCAGGCTGTAGCCATCGACCAATATTCGCGCCAGCGCCATGCTGGCAGGATAGCGCAAGGCGGCCGGGAAACAATCCGAATGTGGCCGCTTCAAGCCAGTAATTCTTTGGCGTGCTTGACGATTTCGTTTTCGACCATGCCTTTGAACGGAAGGGCGGCGAAGGGCAAATCCACATTGATCAAGACGTCGGCGGGTTGCACCTTCAATTCGCCTTCGACGGCGAAGCCCATGGCGCGGAATCGAAAGGTCTCGGTGTGGCCGTTCCACGACTCCTCCACGTCAGAAACCTTGCCGCCAAATTGCTCGCGGGTGTCCGCAATCAGTTTGGAGATTCGTTTTTTGGCTTCGTCCTGGCCCAGTTGATGGGGTACCGATAGTTTTATCTTGGGCATAGATTATTATAGGGAGAGAAGGGGAGCCGCGCAATGCCGTTAAATGTCCCCTTCGCAGAGCGAGCACGGCCTTTGGCCGCCCTTTTCCATGCGCTCTTTTTTGTGCGCTTCCCAAACCAGCCGGAGTCCTTCCAACGTTAAAAGCGGTTCGACGGCTGTAATCTCGGGTAGTTTGGCGGCGATCAGCTTGCCGTATCCGCCGGTGGCTACGACGGGCAAGTGACGGCAGCGCAGGACGCCTTTCAGCTCGGCCAGCAATTCCCGAATCAGGCCGCGATACCCATGCACCGCGCCAATGAGCATGGCCTGCCCGGTATTTTTGCCGACGACGGCGCTGACTTCGCGGATTTTGATGCGGGGCAGCAATGCGGTTTTCTCATGCAAGTAATCGGTCATGACCGCCAAGCCCGGCGCGATGATGCCTCCGATGTAATTGCCCTTTCGATCAATCACATCGAATGTGACCGCCGTCCCAAAATCCACCACCACCGAAGGCGCGCCAAAATGCGCCTGGGCGGCGACGGCATTGGCCAGTCGATCCGGGCCGATGGTCTTGGGGGACGGATAATCAATGCCCACCCCTCGCACGGTCACCGCGGTCAATTGCAGCGTGGAAAGTTTGAGGCGGTCCTCCACAAATTTAACAACGTGCGGCGTGATGGCCGGCACAACGCTGCAGAGCGCGGCGCCGTGCAGGGGTTGGCGGGCTAAAAACTTGGCGGCCCTTTCGCCGGCGCCGTCGTTGCGGAAGGCCCGCGTCGGAATATCGAGATGGCGGACGATCCGGGTGGAATTAGCCACGCCGATATGGGTGTGCGTATTGCCGATGTCGAACAACGCAATCATGGGCCGCCATCATCGGCCATCCGCTCGAAAAGTAAATAAATCAGAAATTGACCGCGGCCCCAGTGCGCACCGAGGGCAGGATGGCCCACATGTTATAGGGATGGCCCATCGAATAATATTCCTTGAGCAGGCGCGTGCTGTTGTCCGCAAAACAATAATCCGAGCCGGAAGTGTGATTGGTCTGGTTCAACTCGGTGTAATCATTGCCATCTCCGTTGGGACCTTGCTCGTAGAGGTCCATGTAAAATTGCGCCGAGGTGAATTTTTTCTCCCCTAAAATAATGGTGTCCGAAGGGACCGTGATTCGGTCGGAGGGCAGGCCTTGGAGCCAGTCGCCGGCCAGGTAAACCTGGAAGGTGGCGGAATCCATGGTGTTGGAAAAGTAATCGTTATAGCCATTGATCATGTAAGTGCGGGCGGCGGCGTCGGCAACGTTATTGGGATCAGGATCGGGTGTCGTCAATGGGTTATGGATCGCGTCCACGGGACAGACCAGGCAATTGGTTTCCTTGTAATACGAAAGCAAGAATTGCGGCCAGCGATTGGTTGCCAGGCGCGGCGGGAAAAAGTTCGCGTTGTCTTGACCATACATGGTGTTGGCAAAACCGAGTTGTTTTAAATTATTGAGGCAGGCCATGCGTTGGGCGGCTTGCTTGGCTTTGCCGAGCGAGGGCAGCAGCATGCTGGCCAGGATGGCGATAATGGCGATGACCACCAATAATTCAATCAAGGTGAAGCCTCTTTCACTCGGCCGCCTCCAGATTTGCATTTTTTTCATAAAGTCGTTTTTCAAATGTTTTGCAAAAGTAAATCGAATACTTTCACGCTCAACCGTGTCATTGTTCCAGTGATGAATAAGCGAACGGTTTTTTTTGCCGGGGTGGCCGGGATTCTGGCCACTCTTTATCTAATCTATTTTACTGACTCATTCAAACCAAAAAAAATTCAAATAATGTGGCGAATTCCCGCGACCGGCGGCAGCGGCCCTGCTCATGGGCCTAATGTGGTCTTTTATCTGAAACCGGCGTCGCCCCTGACTTCGATCAAAGTCGTGGAGACGGATGACGCGCAGACTAATAAATATGCCCACGCCCTGTGGCATGTGGTGGCGGAGGCCGCGCCCGTCGTGATTGACACTTTCAACTATGGCGCGACGATTCCCGGTATGAAACCCGAAGTGGCCACGGCTCTGCCTGAACCATTGCAATTGGACACAAGTTATTCTTTACTAGTAGAGGCGGGCAAGGACCTAAAAGGTGAAAAGACCTTTTCCTTGCCTGGGGCGCAGGCCCCCAATTAGGCGCTGGCAATAAAGTATGCAAAAAAAAGAAATGGCCTGGATCTGTCTGCTGCTTCTCCTCGGCGGCCTTTACATTCATTTTTTCGGTCATTGGTTTGACAAGAAACAGATCGTCATCCGGGCCTCCTTTCGTCCCAGCCGCCGGGTCAAGGCCGAGGTCTGGCCTGTTTCTTTTGCGCTGAACGATGAGTACAAGCTGACCAGCGTAAAAGTCGTTCCGTTGCAGGCCGACACTCATGCCCCGGGACCGACTCCCGTCTGGTCGCTGATTTCGGACAGCAATTCCGTTCCGACGCGCGCTTTCCGCTACGGCCAGCACATTCTCGGCATGAAACCGGCGCTGGCCGGCGTCCATCCCGATGCGCTGGTCCCGGACGTTGTGTATAGAATAATTTTGACCGCGGGCGATATCGCCGGCTCCAACGATTTCAGGACCAAAGCCACCGCGCCGTAATGTCAAGGAATGCCCTTTTATCATCGGCCCTCTCCCTGGCGGTCATTCTTTCCATGTCCGCCTCCGCGCAGACGACGGGCCTGCATCAGCATTTCCAAGTCAAGCTGCCTGCGGCGCTGAGGCTGTTTCCCGAACCTTTGGCCCAAGGCGGGCGCCCGGGGTTCAAGTTTCGCGGAACCAAAGGCTGGGCGTGGACGCCGGAGCAATACCTCGCGGAAATTCCCTGGCTGGTGAAGTTCAAGATGAATTTTTTGATGAACTGCTACACCTCGATGTACGATTTGGAACATCATCCGAACTGGGGGAGCGATCCCCAGGCCAATCGCTGGTGGGAGGAGTTTCCAGAAGCAAAGAAGAAAGCCTACGAAGACATCGTGCGCGAATGCCAGCGGCAAGGCATCCAATTCTGCTTCAGCATGAATCCGAATTTAGCCAGCGAACGAATGGTCAACGACGGTTCGCCTGAGAGCGTCGAACTGCTCTATAAACACTACGCCTGGATGCAGGGCCTGGGCGTTAAATGGTTCAACGTCTCGCTCGACGACATTGGACAAGGCATTAACGCTTCGAGTCAGGCCAAAGTTGTCAATGAAATTTTCCACCGTTTGCGCGCCCAGGATGCGGAAGCGAAAATGATCTTTTGCCCAACCTTCTACTGGGGCGACGGGACCGGAGAAAAACAGAAACCCTATCTTCAGGAACTTGCCCGCGAGTTGGACCAGGACATTTACGTGTTCTGGACAGGGGACGGAGTGGTCGGCCCTATCACACGCCGCGCGGCCGAAACTTTTCGCGGACTTTGCGGCCACCGTTTATTTCTTTGGGATAATTATCCCGTCAACGACAATCAATGGACAATGCATCTCGGCCCCGTCGTCGATCGCGCCGCTGATCTCGGAGAAGTCATCGACGGTTACATGAGCAACCCGCACGGCAAGCAGAACCAGATTAATCGCATCCCGCTGGCGACCTGCGCCGACTACTCCTATAACCCGCGCGCTTACGATCCCGCACGTTCCGTCGGGCAGGCGATCCTGCACATCGGCGGCACACCGAAGCAATGCGAGGCAATGCGCGACCTGGTGGAAACCTATCCCGGCATGTTGATCTGTTCACGACCCTCAACCGGTTTTAACGCCGTCGAGGATCAATTCGATCGACTCCTCCAAGCGCCCGATTCACACCAGACGGCGCTCGGCTACATCGAACACTTGCAAAATCTCTCCGCGCGATTGAAGAAGGAATTTCCCGATAGCTACCAACCCGCCCAACAAACGCTCGAGCACGACCTACAAACTGTGAGGAAGAAGCTGGCGGAGAAGTATCCGTGATTCGCGATTGGGTTGGCGACAGGAAGCTTGCAGAGAGGACGGCATCAATCTACCTTAGGCAGATGAACGAGCTAATTTTTGAAGTGACCCAAGAAGCCGACGGCGGGTTCGTGGCGGAGGCGCTCGGTGAAAGTATTTTTACGGAGGCGGATACCTGGGATGCTCTTCGCGCCAACGTTCGCGAGGCGGTGAAAGCGTTTTACTTTGATCGTCCTGCTCCTGAGAAACTTCAACTCAATTTGGCTGCTTAGGGCAAGGAAGCCACATTGGTGCGCCATTGGGTGGTACACCACAGGACGACTGGGATGAAGGCCTGGTTGACTTTCTCAAGCTGGACGCTGCCATCGACGAATCCATTGACGGAGCCGCCCATGTTGGTGCTGATCATGCTGCGTCCGTGTTTGTTTTGGTCTAGCCTCAGGCCGTCATCCAGTTCGAAATAATCCATGTAGAAGTCCATCGCGCTATACAGCTTCTCGCCGAAGAGGATGGTCTGGGAGGGCAGGGGAATATCATGGTCGGTCAGAAACGGAAGCGGGACATCGATGATGGCGTTGTTATCGCTGTACTTTTCGGCGTAGCCATCATTAAAGCCGTTGATGAGATAGGTGCGGGCCGCGGAATCGGCCGGGCAGTTGACCGGGTCTGCGCCGAAGGTGACGGGTGAGTTGTTGGTTTCACTCGGGCAGACGAGGATGTTGGTCGTTTTATAGTACGGCAAAAAACAAGTGGGCCAGCGATTGGTGTTGCAGCGAGGGGGATAAGCGCCGTTGTTGTCGCTGTCATACATCGCGGCGGCCAGGTTTAGTTCGTGGACGTTGCTGGTGCATTTCATGCGCCGAGCGCTTTCCTTGGCTTGACCCAGGGCCGGCAACAACATGCTGGCCAGAATGCCGATAATGGCAATGACGACCAGCAATTCAATCAGCGTAAAAGCGGCGAATTTCGCCGTCGCGTTTTTCGGTATTTTCCCGTTTTTCATTCTATATTAGGAGACGTTCCAGTTCAGCGGGACGTTACAGATGCTTTTCTGTCCTTTGTCTTGGACGCACACCACCGGCAAATAATCAAAGTTTTTTTAGCTTATTATAGAGCGCGCCGTAAGCGCCGGCGGTGCGTTGCCACGAGAAATCCTTGGCCATGCCGTTTTGCCGATAGAAGGCCAGCAGATCTTTGTCGCCATACAGGACCAGCGCTTTGCGGATGGCCTTGGAGAGCGCGCGCACTGAATACTCGCTGAACTTGATGCCGTCGGCCCGTTCCGCGTCCTCCGCAATATCGACGACGGAATCGTCCAGCCCTCCTGTCAAACGCACGATTGGGATGGCGCCGTAATGCAAACTGTACATCTGGTTCAGCCCGCACGGCTCGAAACGCGAGGGCATCAAATAAAAATCGCAGCCAGCCTCGAGACGATGGGACAAGCCGGTGTCAAAACCAATTTTGACCGCGCACTTGGAGGGATAACGCGCCGCCAATTTTCGATAGGCTCGCTCGTACTCATGGTCGCCGCTGCCCAGGAAAACAAACTGCATATTGGCGGCGAGCATTTCTTGCAGCGCGGCCAATTGCAGATCGACGCCCTTCTGGTCAGCCAGGCGTGAAACCGTTCCAAAAAGTGGGACGCCGCCGGCCGCCGGCAGGCCCATTTCCTGTTGCAAGGCGATCTTATCGGCTTGTTTGCCGTCCAAGTCCTCGGCGGAAAAAGAAGCCTTGAGATAAGGATTTCCCGTCGTGGTCCATTCGTCGTAATCGACGCCGTTGAGGATCCCAAAGAGCGCATTTTGGCGGCGGCGCAACGCCCCATCCAATCCGCACCCGTAGAGTTCGGTGGTGATTTCTCGCGCGTAGCGCGGGCTGACGGTGGTCAGCAGATCGGCGTAGGAAATGCCCGCTTTGAGGCAATTCATCAGGCCGTAAAATTCCACTCCGTCGGTATGAAAATAATCCCCGGACAAATTGGTCAGCGCATAGTGTGCGGCGGGAAAATTGCCCTGATAAGCCAGATTGTGAATGGTCAGGCATGTGGCCGGGGCGGACGTCCAGCCGCCCCGCACTTTTTGGTCAAGCATCAGGACGGGGACTAATGCCGCCGGCCAGTCATGCACATGCACCAACTCCGGCTGCCAGGGGAGATAACGGGCCAGATTAACCACCGCCTTGCTAAAGAAAATAAAGCGCTCGGCATTATCGGGATAATCAATGCCGCGCTCCTGGTAAATGCCCTCGCGGTCGAAGAACTGCTTTTGCTCGATGAAATAAACAGTGAATTGCTCGTCCTCGCGGGTCCAGACGCTGCCTTGGATTCTGCCGAAACCGAGTGGCAAATCCAGGTTCCAATCAAATGGATGCAAATCCGGGAAACGTTCGGCAATGCCGCGATAGAGCGGTGTGACCAACCCTACCTGATGGCCGGCCCGCGCCAAGAACTTGGCCAGGGCGCCGACCATATCGGCCAGCCCGCCGGTCTTGGAGTAAGGGACGGCCTCGCTGCTCGCCAGCAATATTTTCATTACGGATGGGCGGGGATTCGGTCGCTTCTCAAAAAGGGCCGCAATGGCTCAGGAATGAGGACGCCGCCATCGGGTTGTTGACACGTTTCAATCAAAGCGACGAACAACCGCGCCAGCGCCGTCCCGCTGCCGTTCAAAATGTGCGGAAACTTGTTTTCTCCATTCTCCGTCTTGAAGCGCAGGTTCATGCGCCGCGCTTGAAAATCTTCGCAGTTCGAGCAACTCGACACCTCAAGAAACTGGCCCTGCCCGGGCGCCCAGACTTCAATGTCGTAGGTCATGGCGCTGGCAAAGCCCATGTCGCCGGTGCAAAGCTGAATGACGCGGTAATGCAGGCCGAGCAATTGCAGGACGCGTTCGGCGTTGGCCACCAGTTTTTCCAATTCGTCGTAACCGTCCTCGGGGCGCGTAATCTTGATCAGTTCGACTTTGTCAAATTGGTGGACGCGAATCATGCCGCGCGTGCCCACGCCCGCCGCGCCCGCTTCGCCGCGAAAGCAAGGGGTGTAGGCGCAATATCGAATCGGCAGTTGGCCCTCCTTCAAAATTTCCTCGCGATGAATATTGGCCACCGGCGTCTCGGCGGTGGGAATGAGAAAAAGTTTGCCGAGGGTGGAGGCGTCCACTCCTTCCTGCACCGCATAATATTGATCGGCAAACTTGGGGAACTGGCCGACTCCGATCATGCAATCGCGATTGACCATAAACGGCGGGGAAATCTCGGTGTAGCCGTGCTCGACGGTGTGCAGCTCGAGCAGAAATTGAATCAAGGCCCGCTCCAGCCGCGCCCCCCAATTCGTGTAAAGAAGAAACCCGCTCCCGGAAAGTTTTGCCGCCCGCGCGAAATCGACCAGCTTGAGGCTCTCGCA
>DASRLE010000296.1:0-9471 GCA_035648615.1 Saccharimonadales bacterium (SeqCode)
ACGATCGGCAACACCATCGTGCCCAACGCCATCGCGGCGGCACCTGGCGCCGCGCCCCTTCGGGCGATTACACCGGTGAACCACGAACCGGCGGTCATCGGCAACACCGGCGCGGGCGGCGACCGTCCCAGCCCGGATTACCCGGAGATGGCGCGCAAATTCGGCCAGCAAGGGACGGTTGTATTATTATTGACTGTCGATGAGAGGGGCGTGGTTGAGTCTGTCACTATCGAGGAATCTTCCGGCTCGGCCATTCTCGACCGTAGCGCCAAGGACTTTATCAAGCGCCATTGGATCGTCCCGCCCGGCGCGGGAGGCCGTGTTTTTCAAGCGTCCATCGTCTATAAACTCCAAAACAATTAGTCTGAATTCTGTTTATGCTCGCCAATATTGTTGTGCAATTTTTCCTTCGGGGCGGCCCGGTCATGTGGCCGATACTTATTTGCGCGCTCGTCGCCGTCGCCGTTGTGGGCGAGCGCACTTTCTGGTGGCTGCGCGAAAGCGGCCGCCGCGATCCGAAAAAACTGGAGCATATCCTGGCTGCCCTCGAGAACGGCGATATCGAGGCCGCGACTCGCACGGCTGAAGGATCGCAGGATCCGATCATCCGCATGATTTATCGCGGGTTGAATCATGTTCACACCTCGATGGAAGGCGCGCTGCAACTGGCGGCGGGAATCGAGCTGGAGCGGGCGGGGCGTTTTTTGACCGTGATGGATACGCTGGTCACCCTGGCCCCGCTGCTCGGTCTGCTGGGAACAGTCACCGGATTGATGGGCGCTTTTCTCAGCGTGGGCAGCGCCGAATTGGCGGTCAAAGATGTGACGGGCGGCATCGGAGTGGCTTTGATCGCCACGGCCTGCGGGTTGGGCATCGCCATAATTTCCCTGATCCCCTTCAATTTTTTTACCGCCCGAGTGACGCGTCTGCAATTCGAACTTGAAACCGCCGCAACCAATGTGGAAGTCATGGTCCGTTCGGTTCAACTCAACCAAAGCGGCATGGACGCGCAGCCGGTAAAAGGACCCGGCGCCCCGGTGGAACCGGGCCTGAGCCAATGAAACTGCCTTCGCCAGTTTTGCGAAAACATTCGCGGATCGAGATCATTCCTCTTATTGACATCATGTTTTTTCTTTTGGCCTCCTTTATGATGGTCAGCCTCCAACTGGACCGCACCCAGAACATAAAAGTCAACCTGCCCACCGCCACCCAGGCCCGCGCCGATTTCAAGCCGGACATGATCAACATCGCGGTCGATAAAAGCGGCGCAGTCTGGCTCGAAAAAAAGGAAATCACTTTGCCAAACTTGACCCAGGTGCTGAGCAACCGGGTTCGCCTCGACACCAACCTGCCCGTCTATCTCAGCGGCGACGCCGCGACTCTGAACGGCGCGATGGTCGATGTGCTGGAAACGGTTCGCCGCGCGGGAGTCCAGAAAGTCGCATTCATGGTCGGAGGCTCGACCAACCAGGCCCGCCCATGAAAATCCGTTCCCCCCTCATCCGCAAGCGCACCCGGCTGGAGATCATTCCTCTCATTGACATCATGTTTTTTCTTTTGGCCTCCTTCATGATGGTCAGTTTGCAAATGCAAAAAGTGAAGACGCTCAAAGCCAGCCTGCCCACTGCCACCCAGGCCACCTCCTCGGCCAAACCCGATATCATCAATCTGACGGTCGATAAATATGGCCAGGTTTCCCTGGAGAAACAACCCGTTGCCTTTCCCGAATTATTCCAGGTGTTGAGCAATCGCTCCCGCCTCAACTCGAACGTCCCTGTCTATTTGAGCGGCAGCCGCGACGCCACCCACGGCTCGATGATGTATGTGCTCGACCTGGCCAAACGCGCCGGCATCCAGCGCGTCGCCGTGGCGGTCAAAGCCAGCCCGTCAAGAGCGGCCGAATGATCATGAAAAACCTCCAACAAAAACTGTTCATCGTCTTGGCCGTGTGCCTCTGCGCTCTTTGCGCCTATCAATGGTATTTTCAGACCGTGCAGCGCGCCGCGATCGAAAAGCGCGACCAGGAGATTTTTCAAAAGTCAGCCGGCATCCAGAGCTACACCAATTCGATCAAAGGCATGGACGCGCAAATCTCGCAAATGCAGGAACGCATCGGTGAATTGAAACGGGCCGCCATGACTAACGAACAGTTTGTCATCCTGGCCAAACGGGAAAACGCCCGGTTGCAATCTTCCACCGATCTCCTCAGCAACGAAGTTGTCGAGTACAAAGCCGCCGCGGCCAAACTCGAAGAAACGCTGACCAACACCTACGCAGGCATTGAAAAGCAAAATGCGGCCATGAAGGACCTGGTCGGGCAGCGGGACGAATTCGTGCAAAAGTACAATGACAGCATCAAGGAACGGAACGCCATAGTTGCCAAATACAACGACGTGGTGGATCGCATCAACAAACTCCAAGCCGCCAACGCCGCGGCAAAATAGATGGTGGGCGAGGAGGGATTCGAACCCGACGATTAGCCCTTCAAAAGTTTTCATTGCCTTCTTGACAACCAGCGTCAATTGACTACTGTGGCACGGCTCGCTCGACCGGTGACCATGACGCCTGTCGCGGAGAGCAATAAACCAAAACTGCCCACATGAAATTCTTGCGTTTCCTGGTAGCACTCTGTCTTTGTTTTTTCACCTTCACCGCACTGGCCACCAGCTACACTTGGAGCGGCAAAGGCGGCGATAAACTTTGGGCAAATCCTTTGAACTGGCTGCCCACCAACGGCCCGCCCACCAGCGGCGACAGTGTCACTCTGGATTCGACTCAGGTCGAGCTTGACTCCGCTTTGACCCTGGCGTCTGCGAATATTACGGATACCACGCTCACCGGCGCCGGGGCTTTGACCGTCACCGCACAAAGCTCCTTTGCTTATGTCACCTTCCAAATTTCTTCAGTCACCATCAACGCGCCGACCGACATCAACCCTTCCGGCGGCGCGGACGTCGAAACCGCCATTAGTTGTCCTTTGGTCAACTCATCCACCATCACCGTCCATAGCAACGCCGAGTTTATTGTCAACACTGGCTTCACCGCCATCAATCATGGAACCTGGATCTTTACCCCAAGCGCAACCTTATCCCTGCCCACCGGGTCAACCCAGATTAGCTTCCTGAACACCGGTTCGCTCTACTTGACTAACGCTACGATCAATGGCGCGCAGGGCGCCAGCAGTTCGATTCTCAGCAATGCCAGCGGGGGATTGGTTTTCTCCGCGAGGACAAACACCCTCAATGGCGTCATGGCCAGCGCTGGGACAATCCAGACGGCATCGAACTCGGTTTTCCTGGCCGCCAATGACAGCGCCTTGAATCTTTACTCGGGCGCCGTCATTACCGGCCCAGGCGTGACCTTCATCAATGCCAGCGCCTCCTTCAACGGCAATATTCTCGTTACCGGCGGATTGCAATTCGAGTCCGATGGCGCCAACACAATCACCACTATCACCATTAACGGCCTCCTGGAAATCGGCCAAAATGGGCTGTTCAACTGGTATGGCGGCTCGCTTGCCGGCGTGGGAACGAATGTCACTGGCACCATCCAGGTTGATCTCCAAGGCGCTCTTTATATTCTCAATGACCAAAACGGCATGAGCCTGAAAAACGTTGTCCTCACCAATAATGGCTTTATTTACTGGACCAATAGCGGCTCCCTTTATCTTGCCAACAACGCCGTCATCGCCAATCACCTTACCTTCTACATTAGCGGCGACAGTGCGCTTCGGCCTCTGCCAGGAGACACTTCAACTGTCTTTTTCACCAATTCGAGTCTTGTCATAAAGAATTACGGGGCCGGCAGCGGCGGCCAAACGGCCATCTATCTTCCCTTCTACGATAATGGCACCGTGGAAATTTCCCAAGGTAATTTCCAACTTTATAACGGCGGTTCCGTCAACAATTGGATGGTAAACTCCGGCGGCACGCTGACGTTTGAAAGCGGGACCTTCACCGTTCAGCCCAATGCAGCCTTCAGTTCCGGCGGCCCGATCTCCCTCAACTCCGGCGCGTTTATCAATATTCCCCAATACTCCATTCTCACCGTCGCGGTGAACTTCTTTCATTCTGGCGGAATATTCGGCGCGGGCCGGATCATTATCTCTGGCGGCCTCTCCCCTGGCGTCTATCAATGGAATGCCGGCTTTATCTCCATCACCAACCAGTCCGATGCCGTCCTCATCGCGCCGGGAGGGATAATGAACATCGAAGGCGCCAACAATGCCAAGGTCCTGGCCTGCGGAATTCTGGTCAATACTGGAATCATCAACTGGACCAATGACAACAGCGTGGGGGGCATCACCCTGAGCAATCAGGCCGGCATCGTTAATTCAGCCCAGTTTAACCTGCAATGCGACGCCTACATGAGCGACGCATCCACCAATGCCAGCGGCGCTTCCCTCTTCCTTAACAACGCGGGCGCCCTCGTTTCCAAGACCGCCAACTCGGGCGTCACTACTATTCTGGTGAAGTTTACCGACGCAGGAACAATCCGCGCCCAAACCGGCACCATCGAACTGGCCAATTTCTCCGATAACTACCCCAATCCGCCGCTGCCCGTCATTATTCTGGTTGGCGGCAAAGTCCAATTCGATTCCAATATCGTCGTCCACGCCAATATCAGCGGCACCGGACAAATCACCGCCCAAAAACCATTGACCTTTTCGGGCGGCACCATGACTGTCGCCGCCATCACCTTGAACGGAAACATTACCAACGACGAAACCATCGACCTGAGCAGCTTTGGAATCCTCACCTTGAATAATGGACCCTTTACGCAAACCGCCAACGGCCTGCTCATTGTCCCGGTCCAAAGCACCAACGCGGGTGGTTACGGCAAAGTCGCCGGAGCGTCCGCCACGGTCTATCTGGGCGGAAGTCTTAGGGGCACACTGGACTATGGTGGAGCGCCAGCCGTTGGCACATCCTTCACATTCCTTACCTGTAACCAACTCTTCAACACCTTCTCCAACGTCTCGTTGGCCGAAGGCATGACGGTGGCCTATACAGCCAACAGCGCCAGCATTGTCGTCACCAACGTCGTGCCCGCTGTGCTGGCCGCATATTCTCTCAATGCCACCAACATCGGAATCACCTTCGCCACCGTCACCAACGTCGGCTATATCATCGACTACGCCCCCAATTTCCCGCCCACTTGGTCCTCCCTGACCAATTTCACCGCCGAAACGACCAACGAGGTTTTCAATATTCCGATCACCAACTCCCAAGGATTCTTCCGCATCCGGGCCTCATCCGGTCATTAAATTCCGCCTGCCCAACACCCCCACGGCGAATTTGTCCCGGTCAAACGCCAGGCGGCGAAATAAATGGTGGGCGATGAGGGATTCGAACCCCCGACCAACAGCGTGTAAAGCTGCTGCGCTACCGCTGCGCTAATCGCCCGACTTGGCTACTCTATATTTTCCGCCGGTGTTGACGAGCCAAATCCGCCTTTTTGGATTTCCCCGGCGAACCCCTGCTGCCGCAGCGCTTCATACAGGACCAGTGCCACGCAATTGGACAAATTAAGGGAACGGACGTTGGCGTCAAGCATCGGAATGCGCAGCCATTGACGCCGGTATTGTTCGAGGATCGCTCGGGGCAGGCCGGCGGTCTCGCGTCCGAAGACCAGATAGTCGTTTGGTTGATATTCGATCTCGGCGTAGTGCCGTGCTCCATTGGATTCGATCAGCCACAGGCGCGCGCCCGCTGGAAGTTGCTGGGCGAAGGCCGGCCAGTCGGGCCAGCGATGCCAGGTCAAATGCTGCCAGTAATCCAGGCCGGCGCGCTTGAGTTGCTTGTCGTCGAGCTTGAATCCCAGCGGTTCAATCAAGTGCAAAGGCGAGCGGGTCGCGGCGCACAGGCGGGCGATGTTGCCGGTGTTCGGCGGAATTTCCGGCTCGAGTAAAACGACATTCATGCGTCAATAAAAAACCTTCCACAGCACCAGACCATGGGCGGGAGCGGTCATTCCCGCCGCCCGGCGGTCTTTCTGGTCGAGGATGTTTTTGATCTCGTCCGGCGCGATCTTTCCCTCGCCGGCTTGCACCAGCGTGCCGGTAATGCCACGGCACATTTTGTAGAGAAAACCGTCGCCTTCGATGATGAAAGTGAGGAGCGGGCCTTGGCGTCGAATGTCGCAGCGGCGCAAAGTTCGCACGGTCGATTTCATTTCGTAATGGCGGGAGGCGGCCAGCGATTTGAAATCGTGTTTGCCCACGAACAAGCGGGCGGCGGCGCGCATGGCGTCGAGATTGAGCGGCCTTGTGACATGCCACGCTTGCTGGCGCAGCAGCGGATTCATGGCCGGCGCGTTCCAAACCAAATACCGATACTGTTTTCCTTTGGCATCGAACCGCGCGTCGAAGCCTTTTGAGCATCGCCGCACCGACATGACGCGGATATCGCGCGGAAGGAACGCATTGATGGCGAGGGCCATTTTAGCCACCGTCATCTTCGCCGGTGAAACAGGAATTTCGACTTGCGCCACCATGCCGAGAGCGTGGACTCCGGTATCGGTGCGGCTGGAACTATGCAGTCGCGAAGCGCCCGGAAAAATTTTGGCGATGGCCTCTTCGACTCGTTGCTGCACGCCCACGCCGGTTTTTTGCACCTGCCAGCCGGAGTAACCGGTGCCCTCGTAGGCAATGGTCAGCTTAAATTTCACGGCGACCTGCTGTCCAAATAACTTTGCAGCAAAATGGCGGCGGCCGTTTGGTCCACTTTGGTCTTCCGTTTGTCGCGCCGCATTCCGGCTTCGATCAGATAACGGTTGGCCTGGACGGAGGTCAGCCGTTCGTCCCAGGTTTTGACCGGAATGGAAAACTCAGTCCGCAGGCGGGCGGCGAGTTCCTGGGCCTTTTCCGCAGCCGGGCCGTAGGTGCCATTCATATTGCGGGGCAGGCCGATCAGAATTTCCGCGACGCCCTTGGTGTCAATAATATCCCGGAGGCGTTTCAAGAAATCGTCCACCGGCTCGGCGGCGAGAAATTCCAAGGGCTGCGCAATCGTGGCGGTTTCATCGCTCAGAGCCAGCCCGACTCGTTTGGTTCCGTGATCCAGTCCAAGAATACGCATAGGGACATTATAACGATTTCATGACGATGGCGGCGGCGCGAATGGTTTTCTCGATGTCCGCCGAGGAGTGGGCCGTGGAAATAAACCCGGCCTCAAATTGCGAGGGCGCAAAATAAATTCCCTCCGTTAGCATGCCGTGGAAGTATTTGGCAAAACGGGCGCGGTCACTGGTCATCGCGTCCGCCAGGTTATGAACCGGTTTCTCAGTAAAATACGCGCAGAACATCGAGCCGAAACGGTTGAATTGCACCGGGATCTTTGCGGCGCGGGCGGCTTCCCTGATTCCAGTTTCCAGCGCGGCGCCCGATTCTTCCAGCGCGGCATAGACGCCCGGCGAAAGTTCCTCGATCGCCGCAATGCCGGCGGCCATTGCAAGAGGATTGCCACTCAAGGTGCCAGCCTGGTAAACGGGGCCGACCGGCGCCAGCAAATCCATAATCTCGGCGCGCCCGCCAAACGCTCCGACCGGCAGACCGCCGCCGATTATTTTCCCCAGGCAAGTCAAGTCCGGATGAATGCCCAAACGTTCTTGCGCACCGCCCCGGGCCAGTCGAAAACCGGTCATCACTTCGTCAAAAATAAGCAACGCGCCATTCGCCGAGGTGATGTCGCGTAGAAATTCGAGATAGCCGGGCATCGGCCAATACAATCCCGCATTGCCCGGCACTGGCTCAACAATGACTCCGGCGATTTGTTGAGGATTTGCCGCAAAGGCGGCGCGCACCGCTTCCGGCTCATTGTAAGGCACGACAATGGTGTGCTGCGTAAACGCGGCGGGCACCCCGGCGCTGTCGGGATGTCCAAAGGTCAACGCGCCAGAGCCGGCTTTGACCAAAAGGGAATCGGCATGGCCATGGTAGCAGCCGTCGAACTTGATGATTTTATCCCGACCGGTAAATCCGCGGGCCAAACGAATGGCCGACATGCAGGCTTCCGTACCGGAATTGCACATTCGCACCTTTTGCAGGCTCGGCACTGCGCCGCAAACCAATTGCGCCATTTTCACTTCCAGCGGATTCGGAATGCCAAAACTCGTCCCCTGCTCTGCCGCCGCCTGGATGGCCTCGACGATTTTGGGATGGGCGTGACCGAGAATCGCCGGACCCCATGTTCCCACGTAGTCCACCAGCTCGTTGCCATCGATATCCCAGACATGGGAACCTTTTGCTTTATTGACAAAGAAGGGCTGGCCACCCACGGCGCGAAAGGCGCGCACCGGCGAATTGACGCCGCCGGGAATATAGCGCAGCGCGAGCTCGAAAATTTCGGCGGATTTTGACTTCATTCAAGTTTCACGATAGCGCTGCGCGATGGGGAATCGGCGGCCCACGCCGAAAGCTTTCGTCGTCACTTTCAGCCCCGGAGCGGCCTGGCGGCGCTTGTATTCGTTGAAGTCGATCAGGCGAATAATCTGCTTCACGGTTGCCTCCGCGAAACCGAGGCGCACGATCTCGGCCAACGACTGTCCCTGCACCACGTAGTGATCGAGGATGGCGTCGAGCACATCGTAGGGAGGCAGGCTGTCCTGGTCGCGTTGATTCAAACGCAATTCCGCCGAAGGCGCTTTGCTAATGGTGGACAGCGGAATGATTTCCCGTTCGCGATTGATCCAGTGCGCCAGTCGATAGACCATCGTTTTGGGCACGTCACTAATCACAGCCAGCCCGCCGCACATATCGCCATAAAGAGTGCAGTAGCCGACCGCCAATTCGCTTTTGTTGCCGGTGGTTAAAAGGAGCGAGCCGAACTTGTTCGAGAGGGCCATCAGAATCACACCCCGCAACCGCGCCTGGATGTTCTCCTCAGTCGTGTCCTCCGCGCGACCGGCGAAAACCGGTTTCAATTGTTGGGTGACCGACTCAAAGGGCGGCTCGATGGAAACAACATCATGGCGAATCGCCAGGTGTTCAGCCAAAAGCCGCGCGTCATCCAGACTGCCTTGGGAGGAAAACTGCGAAGGCAGCGAAAGCCCGTGAACATTTTCCGGCCCCAACGCCGCCACCGCGACGCACGCCACCACCGCCGAATCAATTCCGCCGCTCAAACCGAGGACGGCGGACTTGAAGCCGCATTTGTAAAAGTAATCCCGCAGTCCCAGGACCAGGGCGCGATAAACATTTTCTTCGTCGGAAGCAGTGCGCGGGACGATGGGCTGGCTTGCCATCGTATCAACGACCAGAAAGTCCTCTTCAAACGGTTTGGTCTGAGCGATCAATTGGCCCGCCGCGTCGAAAACCAGGCTGCCGCCATCAAAAACCAATTCGTCATTTCCGCCAACCAGATTGCAAAGGGCCACAGGACGCCGCGATTTCCGGGCGAGACTGGCCAGCATGTCGTAGCGAAGTTTTTCTTTGCCCACGCACCAAGGAGAGGCCGAGACGTTGAATAGGTT
>DASRLE010000297.1:0-5072 GCA_035648615.1 Saccharimonadales bacterium (SeqCode)
GACAGAAAACGGCGGTCGTAGCCCACGACGACGGACTGGGTCGTTCCGTTGACCGGATTCTCGCGCCAATAATCGGCCGTGGCCTGTGCCACGCGATTGAGGTTCTGAAAAGTGAAATCTTCGGCGATTACCGCCCGCCAGCCGTCGGTGCCAAATTTGATCTGACTCATTTTAGAATGGAGCGCAAGTTTGCGTGACTTTTCTCATCCGGGTCACGGCTGCTTTCAGGTTCTTGTGTTCAAACAGGCCGGTGCCGCTGATGAAGGCGTCGGCCCCTTCCTCCGCGCAGGCGGCGGCGGTTTGAAATTGGATCCCGCCATCGACGGCAATGCGATAATTCAGGTTCAGCTCGCGGCGCCAGGCGGCGGCTTGGCGGATCTTGGGCAGGCATTCGGTGATGAAGCCCTGGCCGCCGAAACCGGGATTGACGGTCATGACCAGAAGCGAATCAATCTTCTTTAAAAAAGGTTTGACACTGGCCATGGCGGTGGGCGGGTTGACCGCCAGGCCGACTTGTTTGCCCAGCGCGCGAATTTTCCAGATCAACGGCGTGACTTGGCCGTCCAATTCCACATGGATCGTCATCCGGTCCGCGCCCGCCTTGGCAAAGGGTTCGAGGAGGATTTCCGGCCGCGAACACATCAGGTGAACGTCGTAGGTCAGCCGGGTCAGCGGGCGCAGGGCTGCGACCACGGCGGGGCCAATGGAAATGTTCGGCACGAAATGGCCGTCCATGATGTCGAGGTGCAGCCAGTCCGCGCCCGATTGCGCGACGCGTTTGGCCTCCTGGCCGAGGCGGGTAAAGTTCGAAGCCAGCAAGGAAGGCGCGATAATCATTGGGTTGCGCGGGCCGTCCACTCCTCGCGCAGGATGGCGTAGCACACGGCATTGGCCCACTGGCCTGCTGTTTTGTGGTCCTTCACAAATTCGCCTTCGCGCCGCAAGCCGGATTTTTCCAACAACCGTAGCGCCGCAGTGTTCGTGCTGTCGCACGAAGCCGCGACTCGATGCACCGAAAGTCCTTCGAAACAAAATCCAAGGATGGCTTTGATTACTTTCGTCCCCAGCCCTTTGCGTTGGAAGGACTCATGGAGAGCGAGATAAATTTGCGCCTGAAGATGGTCTGGGTCAGGAAACCAAAGAGTCAAGTAGCCGATGACTTTGGCCTCCGCCGTCGCTTCGATAGCCAGGGTGAATGGAACGTCCGGGGTCGTTAGTTTGACCGCCGTGTCCGCCTCCAGCCATTTGGCCACGGATTCTTCCGTCGGCTGGATTCCTAACGTGGTCCACGCAAAAAATTCCTCGTCCGAAACGAGGCTGAGCAGGTCTTTCCAGTCCGCTCCTCGGAACTTGCGCAGGACCAGCCGCGGCGCTGTCACCGGCAGGGGAATCGTCCGGCCCTCGCCGCCGTTGGCGGGCACGATCAGCGGTTGCAGGCAACTGAAGCATTCGCGCACCAAGCCGGCGCAGCTTTCTGGGAAGGAAATCTGTTCCCCGCAATGGGGGCACTTGAAGTCAACAAACGCTTCTTCCGTAACCATGTTGTCGCTCATAAAAATGGACCGGCAACGCCCCGTTGCGCGCTACGCTGGGGCAGGGGAGGGTGAGCCGTAGCCCGGCAGTTGCGGCGGCAGCGGCTTGGGCACTTCGGGCAAGGGCGTGACCGCAACCGCGCCGGAGGGCGGTTCGACTTTCGGGGCCGGAGGCGGTGGGGTAAAGGTCCCGGTTTTAACAATGTCGCGCACCTGCTCGCCATCGAGCGTCTCGAATTCAAGCAGCGCATTGGCGATGATTTCCAGCTTGTCCCGATGTTTCTCAATGATATTTTTGGAGACGGTGTAGGCTTCGTTGATGATGCGTTTGACTTCGGTATCGATTTCCTGCGCGGTAAATTCGCTGTAATCCTTACGCTGCACCATGTCGCGCCCCATGAAAAGCTGATCGTGGTCGCTGCCGTATTGCACCATGCCCAGCCTGTCGCTCATGCCCCATTGGCAGACCATGGCCCGCGCCACCGAGGTGGCTTGTTGAATGTCGCCGGCCGCTCCGCTGGAAATATCGCCGGACATGATTTCTTCGGCGATGCGCCCGGCCATCATGACCGCAATCAAGTCAAGCATTTCTTTGCGCCGATGATTCAGCACGTCCTCCTCCGGCAGGGACATGGTGGAACCAAGCGTCTGCCCGCGCGGAATAATCGTCACCTTGTGCAGCGGATGGGTGTGCTCCAGGACGACGTTGACCAAGGCGTGCCCGGCTTCGTGCCAGGCGGTGCATTTTTTGTTTTCCTCGGACATGGCCATGCTGCGGCGTTCGCGGCCCATGCGCACTTTGATGCGGGCTTCTTCAAGCTCGATCATGCCAATCGTTTTCTTGCTCATGCGCGCGGCGAGCAAAGCGGCTTCGTTTAATAAATTAGCCAAATCCGCGCCGGAATAACCGGGGGTGCCGCGGGCGATGACCGCGAGGTTGGCCGAAGGGTCCAGCTTCACGTTGCGGGCGTGGACTTTCAAAATGGCTTCGCGCCCGCGCACGTCGGGCAGGCTGACCATGATCTGGCGGTCGAATCGACCGGGCCGCAGCAGGGCGGGGTCGAGCACGTCGGGCCGGTTGGTGGCCGCAATAATAATAATGCCGTCCTGCGTATCGAAGCCGTCCATTTCGACGAGCAACGCGTTCAACGTTTGCTCGCGTTCGTCGTTGCCGCCGCCCCAGCCGTGTCCGCGGCTGCGGCCGACCGCGTCGATTTCGTCGATGAAAATCAGGCACGGCGTATTTTTGCGGGCCTGCTCGAACATATCGCGCACGCGGCTGGCGCCGACGCCCACAAACATCTCCACAAAATCCGAACCGCTGATGCTGAAGAACGAAGCGTCCGCCTCGCCGGCAATCGCCTTGGCCAGAAGGGTCTTCCCCGTTCCCGGCGCGCCGACCATCAGGATGCCTTTAGGGATGCGTCCGCCGAGTTTCTGAAATTTTTTGGGATCTTTGAGAAATTCAACCAGCTCCGAAACTTCTTCCTTGGCTTCCTCGACCCCGGCGACGTCCTTGAAGGTGATTTTATTTTTTTCCTTGTTCAGCATCCGGGCGCGGCTTTTGCCAAAGCTCATCGCTCCTTTGCCGGCCATCTTGATTTGGCGGAAGATAAAAAAGTAAAGGGCCAGCAGGATGAGAATGAAAGGCAGGAAGGTATTCAAAAAAACGCTCAACATCAAATTGCTGTTATTGATCGCCTTAAATCCCTGGGAATAAACCAAAGTCTTGGTCATTTCCTCCGTCAGCGGAATATCGAGCCGGAACGCGACTTCGGCTTTTTTGCCGTCCTTGTCCGGTTTGTAATAACGGCCGCTGACGCGTTTGATGTCGGGGCCGCCTTGCAAGCCGTAGGTGATGCGACCGCTGTCGGGCACGATGAGATTGTTGGTCAATTTGTCGGCCAATTGGTGATAGGAACTGAACTCCTCGACCGGCGTTTCACTGCCTTGCCGGAACATGAAAAGGATGCTGAAAGCGGCGATGATGCCGATCCAAATCAGGAAAGTTCGCGGGGGCAGGCGCAAATCGCCTTTCTGTTTGTCACCTTTATCCGGGTCGTTCGATCTATTTTGTTCGGGCATGTGATAAATTGTCTATGGGCAAACTAGCATCAGGCCGTCGAATCCGCAACAACGACTTGAGGGCGCTTATTGCGCCGCCACTGCCATTGCAACCTTCGCGTGGTTTGTTCGTCCAGCTTAAACTTTTCGGTCATCCGCAAGCCTTCGACCCAAAAGATTTCGCCGTGGCTCGTCGTGGCCAAAATGCGCTCATGCCGTTGCGCGCGGGGCACGCGGAGATTGGTAAAGAGGTCCTGCAGCTTCCGCGGCGAGGAAGCGCCGATCGGCTGGAAACGGTCGCCCGGCTGCCAGCGTCGCAGCCAGATTTTCTTCCCCACCTTCTCGGCGTCAAAGTATTCCGTGCCGGCTTGCGGGGCGGCGGCCTCGCTGGTCATGCGCCAGGAAATTTCCAAGCCGCCAAAATTTGCCACCCCTGCGCGGCGACGAAGGGAAAGGGCCTTTTTTTGAGCGCGGAAATGCCTTGGTTCCCGCGATGGGAGGGGACCGACATGAACGACACCCGCCGAGTCCCGCCATACCCGCGATTCGGCGTTGACCGCAAAAGGCTCATTGGGGGAGCGGCGCAGCCGTTCGATTAAATCGAAATCCGGCGATAATTTCAATTTAAGCAATTGTTGATGAACCAGACGCCTTTGCGCCGCGAGGGGCAGCCGATCAAACTCAGTGGACGATAGCGCTTGGACAACGTTGGCCACAAGTTGAGCCTCCGCGCCGGCGACGTCCATTACGCGCAGGATCGTCGCGCTCAAAGCGGGTTGATAATGTTGGGTCAGCAAAGGAATCAGTTCGTGGCGAATGCGATTGCGCTGAATATCGAGCGAGGCATTGCTGGCGTCTTCGGAAAACACGATATGATGGTCACGCGCATAGGCTTGCAAGGCCGCCTTGGTTTGATCCAGCAACGGGCGGATAAGCTGGATGTGCGCCGCGCTGGGAGAGGGATTGCTCGATTTCATGCCGGCCAACCCGTCCATCCCCGAGCCGCGCAAAATCCGCAAGAAGAACAGTTCCACCTGGTCATCGGCATGATGGGCCAGCGCGACCATGGGAATTTTCAAACGCGCCGCGGTTTTGGCCAGGAAATCGTGACGCATCTTTCGCGCCGCCATTTCCAGCGAAAGACCCCGCCGGGCGGCGAATTTCGTCACGTCGCCGCTGCCCGCGACGAAGGGCGCCTTGAGTTGCCGGGCGGTTCTGCGAACCAGTTGTTCATCCGCATCACTCTCCGCGCCCCGCAACCGGTGATTAAAGTGGGCCACCGTCAACCGCCAGCCATGAGTGGCCGCCGCCCGATGCATCAGGGCCAGCAGCACCATCGAATCCAGCCCGCCCGAAACCGCCACCAAAATCCTCGGGCCATCCGGGGAAAGTTGAGGCGAGTCTCGCGGTGGCCTTAATTTGCCTTGATTGACCTTGATTGAGCTAGGCGGCGCCTCAAAAACGCTCCTCGGCGGG
>DASRLE010000298.1:0-13434 GCA_035648615.1 Saccharimonadales bacterium (SeqCode)
CGGGAGGACTGCCGGAGCCGCGCCCGGACCACGCCGTGGCCGTGGCCGAGATGGCGCTGGATATGTTGACCGCCGTAACGGAACTGAACCACGAACTGGGCACTAACTTATCCATACGCATCGGATTGAACACCGGGTCGGTCGTGGCCGGCGTCATCGGCCGTAAGAAATTCACCTACGACCTCTGGGGCGCGACAGTAAACCTTGCCAGCCGCATGCAGTCCACCGGCCTGCCCAACCGCATTCATGTCCCGGCCAGCACATGCGAACTGTTGCGCGAAAGATTCCACCTCTCCGAGCGCGGCACTGTCGTCTGCAAAGGGGTGGGCGAAGTCCGCTCCTACCTGCTTGACGGAAAGAAATCCTAACCCTCGCACGCCCATGCGCCGCCGAAAGCAGCTTTCAACGACATATCGGCTGGTTTCGGGGCATGAGTCTGCCAGTTCAAGCTGCTTTCACTCCGCTCCATTTCAGCGCTGCCGGTGAACCGCTCCACCAGATGGCTCTTCCACTGTTATATCTAGCCATCTCACCAGTTGGCTAATTCGCTCTTAACAGCCTGTCAAAAACTATGGTTGAAAGGCTTGATCTCGGGGGCTTGGCGTGTTATTGTGTTTTGCCAGAGACCATGATGTAAACTCGCGAGTTGATTTACTTTCATCGTAAGGGTCGCCTAGTCGGTTTTCATCTGGGCAGGTATCTTGTATTCGCTCTATGTGGGTGTGCTCTGCGGGTTTCGTTTCCCACGCCCTCTGCACAACATGGCCGTCGCCATCGTAATGCTTGAAGCCGTGGTCTTTGTTGTGTTTCCCTTGCCTTTATCGTCCACTACGGCACTTCTTGGCTCAATCCTGGTGCTCTTGCCCGTTTCACCATACATCGGATGGGTGATGGCGGGAGGGGCAACCCGGCTGAATGACCGCTATTCCCCCCCGGTTCAACGGCGCGCTGCACCGAATGGCAGCATTGCGGGACCACTTGGCAAGTCGAAAGTCGCGAAGGAACGTCCGTAGGCCATCTGATTGTTATCCCAGTCACAAAAGCGCGGGCCGGTGGAGGAATCCATCGGCCTTTTTCATCCCGACTTCAGCGAAAAGACCCGAGTCATTATCAACCGCCCGAATTGCATCCGGTCCTCGCCGCCGCCCACAGCCAGCGCCGCTGCCTGCGCGCGGGCCACGGCATTTTGCTTGGCCATGCCGCGAGAGCGGCCTCCTTTGGCGCAGGCGGCGATGGGGACGGGAATGTTTTTCACCGGTTTAGTTTCCAGCGACCTCAAGGAAATCTGGCGCGGATGACGCCGAGATCAAAAACTTCGCGATGGCTTCCATCCGACAAATACCCGATCTTGCCCGCCAAGAAATCGACGTGGTAATTCGTGCAAAGCGGCGCGAAATTATATTTATCCAGTTCGTTCCAAATCGGGGTTGCTT
This sequence comes from Saccharimonadales bacterium (SeqCode), assembly GCA_035648615.1. Taxonomy (GTDB): domain Bacteria; phylum Verrucomicrobiota; class Verrucomicrobiia; order Limisphaerales; family Palsa-1400; genus DASRLE01. The sequence goes on from DASRLE010000298.1 coordinate 1,434, forward strand.
GCTGATAGAGAATGGGATTGGCGGGCGCGGTGTGATTAGTCACCACATCACCATTCTGGTCTTGAGAGACCGATAGGACGATTTGATGACGCGGAATTCCTATAGGCCCACCTTCGGAAAAGTGCCTGAGGCTGGGCAGAAAACTCCACATTGGACCAATAAATGTCCTATTAGGCGGCCCCAATTCGTTGTTAAGGTGATTTCGCCACGTCTTGAACCGAGAGCACCATTCGTCGCGTGGCATTGTAAATGCTTACCAACAGTTTGTGAAAGTTGAACAACAATTAGACTCGCTCGAAGACATCCGCGACCTGCAGGCCGCATTGGACGAACACGCCATCGTGGCGATCACCGATCCGCAGGGAATGATCACCTACGTCAACGACAAGTTTTGCGCCATTTCCAAATACTCGCGCGAGGAACTGCTCGGTCAGGATCACCGCATCATCAATTCAGGCCATCACCCACATCAATTCATGCGCGACATTTGGGCGACAATCGGACGAGGCAAAATCTGGAAGGGCGAAATCAAAAACAAAGCCAAGGACGGTTCATTTTATTGGGTGGACACGACCATCGTTCCCTTTCTCAGCGACGACGGCAAACCGCGTCAATACGTGGCCATCCGCACCGACATTACCAAGCGCATAGAGGCGGAAGAGGCAGCCCGTCAAAGCGAGGCGCGCTTCCGCGAATTGGCTGAAAACATCAATGAGGTCTTTTGGATGACTGATCCGGCCAAGAATCAGATGCTCTACATCAGCCCGGCTTACGAAAGGATATGGGGGCGGTCATGCGAAAGTCTCTATGCCTTCCCGCACATGTGGCTGGATGCGGTTCACCCTGAAGACTGCGAGCGCATCCATCAAGCCGCCACAGACAAACAAGTTTCCGGCGATTACGATGAGGAATATCGCATCGTCCGGCCCGATAAGACAGTGCGTTGGATTCGCGACCGTGCGTTTCCCATCCGTAACGCGGCGGGCGCAGTTTATCGGATCGTCGGCACGGCAGAGGACATCACCACACGCAAGAATCTCGAAGTACAATTCCGCCAGGCCCAGAAAATGGAGGGCATCGGCCAGTTGGCCGGCGGCGTGGCGCACGATTTCAACAATCTGCTGGCCGTTATTCAAATTTATTCTGAATTGCTCAAAGGCAGCGGCGGTCTTTCCGCCGAGCAATCGGAGTTTACTGATGAGATAGGCGTCACCGTTCAACGCGCCATCGCCCTGACCCGCCAATTGCTCCTATTCAGCCGTCGCGAAGTGTTCCAGCCGCGCGATTTGGAATTGAGTGAATCGATTGCCAGCACGACAAAAATGCTGAAACGCATCCTCGGCGAAAATGTCCAGATACAGCTCAAATTGCCCTCGCAATCAATGCTCATCCATGCCGATGCCGGCATGATGGATCAAGTGTTGATGAATCTAGCGGTCAACGCCCGCGATGCCATGCCCGATGGCGGCCAGCTTGTTATCGAGATTTCGGGCGTGGAATTTGACGAATTCGCTGCCGGCCAATCCGCCCAGGCGCGCCCCGGTTCGTTTGTGTGCTTGAGCGTGAGCGACACCGGGTGCGGCATTCCGCGGGAAGTTCTGCCGAAGATTTTTGAGCCGTTCTTCACCACCAAGGATGTCGGCAAAGGCACAGGACTTGGTTTGGCGACCGTGTTTGGCATCGCCCAACAACATCAAGGCTGGTTGAACGTCTATAGTGAAGTCGGCCACGGGACAACCTTCCGAATTTATCTTCCGCGCTTGGCCAACAGCCCTGGCCTGAAATCGCTGCCCCCGGCGCTGTCGGCCATGGATCGCGGCGATGAGACGATTTTGCTGGTCGAAGACGACCCCTCACTGCGCATGTCCGTGCGAAAAATCCTTTCCCATCAGGGCTACCGCATTCTCGAAGCGCCCACCGGGGTCAAAGCCATGGAAGTCTGGCAACAGAACCGCGATGAAATTCGTTTGTTGCTGACCGATTTGGTGATGCCCGACGGAATGAACGGAAAAGATCTGGCCCAACGTGTCCTTCAGGAAAATCCCAAACTGAAAGTCATCTACATGAGTGGTTACATCACCGAGGTTGTGGGTAAGAATTTTCCGTTGAAAGCAAGCGACACTTTTCTCGCCAAACCATTTCTATCGACCAAACTGGCGCAAACCGTCCGTGAAAAATTGGACGCAAAAAACTAGCTGGGTTCCGTCCCAAAGGCAGTCTACAGGGCGTAGCGTCGGGCATGGCCAGCTTCAAAACACATCCAATTTGCCCAGGGTGGGTAAATCGTAGCGTTATGTTGGGGGTGCTATGATTTCCGTGCCGGTGTCATGCCGGTGTCAGTCCCGAATGGCGCTTAGTCAAGGCATAAAACTTTGCAAATCAATGGGATGTGAAATTCATAAAAACGTGGATAATTTGAAGGCTATGTTTTGGTTCCGAGGACGTTCATCGGCAGTGTACTTCGCGCCTTTTTGCAACTCGAAATCGAATCCGCTGTAACATTCTGTAAACTAAACACTTCCGAAGCGTATTCCTTAACTTGAGCGCCATTCAGGACTGATCGCACACCCGCATCCTGCAATCTGTGGCTGACTTAACCGAAGAAATCAAAACCGGAAAACCGGGTGACCGAACTCACAGTCCGGCGTCAACCGAGAGCACCCGGCACGAAAGAGTCGGCATCCGACACCAGACCGATATTTTTGCGTTCCACAAACCCCGGCCGCGCGCCGCGATGACGAAGTAGGGATATTCCGCTCTTAATCTTAATCTCTTTTCCGCTTAAGTGGGAGGATTAAGATTAAGATTGCTACTCGTAGGGGTTTTTTGGAGGGGGAGGACCTGTTTCCTTGTCCATTGGCTGTCCGCGAAGAGCTTTTACTTCATCCGGTGTCACTTCCATCCCGGCATTTCCAAATGAATTATAGACAAAGGTAAGCGCGTTGGCGATGTCGTCGTCTGACAGCGGGAACTTGGGCATGCTGTTATTGAATTTGAGACCGTTGACCACTATTTCTCCTTGGCGGCCATTGATTACGGTTTTTATTGCCCGGTTCTTGTCAGCATTTAAAAAATCCGATCCAGCCAAGGGTGGAAACACATTCGGCAGTCCTCGGCCCGTCGGCTGGTGACAGGCTGAACAGATTGAAGTAAAGAGCCGCCTGCCCAGCTCGATTTTTTCAGCTTTGGATTTTGGGGCGCCGGGCGGCGGCGCAACACCGCGCGCCGCGCCCTGCATCACCCAATTCCGGATGATTGACCGTTCGTCATCGGTGAGCGCGAATGATTCAGGACTGTTCGCGATGGGCATGGATTCCTTGAAATACGTTCCCTTCCAACTGTCCCACACCCGTCTTTTCATTTCCCAGCGGTCGGCAAACGCCGTCCGGTAATCCAGCCAGTTGTAAACAAACTTCGCTTGCTCGTTGTGGCACCGTGAACATCTCCCCATGATGATGGGCAAGATGTCCCGGAGGTAAGTCGGCGATTGATTGGTTGATTCTGTCTCCGCGAAGGCGCGGTCCAAGCCAGCGCCAGCCAACCCCAGCACCGCCGCACCCACGACTACGGCGGCACGTTTCACCCTCATTTTTATGAAAGTCATTTCTTTCATTTAGAAACCGTAAGAAAGCTGGAGGATAAACCCGTTGGGATACGGATATAGGGGGCTGAGGCCGTGGCTCTGCAACCATTCGTAGTCAGCCTCGAAAAGCAGCGTGTTGGAAAAGTAATAGACGAAGCCCGCCGTGTCGCGTTCTGTTTTTGAGCCCAACTCGGTATTTTCACGATCATAGCGGCCCATGATCTCCACATTGTTCAGGTACGGTATATTCAGATTGAGGCCCGCCAGTTTGTAGCCCGCTTGCGTGTACCATCCATTTGGGTGAATCGTTCCAAGGTCGGTCGATCCCTGCCATGTATCAATGTGCTCTCCTTTTATTTCAAGGTTCGCCCCCAAGTGCAGGGACGCATCGACCACTGCGGCTGTCCACGAATGGTTCCCGGAATCGGTCCATGCGCCAGACTGGCCTGAAACGCCGAGTTCAAAATCGTAGTGAGGCTTCCAGGGGAAAAACCATCCGAGCCGGCCGCCCACGCTGGGTTTGGCATGCCAATTGGGTGTGTCGCCCACGTTGCCATTCAGGTCAAGATCACCGGCGAGTTCAGTGCCGGTGCCGGAAGATGGCCCGTTGACCCCGTAAACGGCATAGGTGACTGACTGGCCGGATTGGCCGAGTGAGGCGGCTCCGCGCAGCTCCAAACCGACGCCGGTCTGCGGGACTAGATCATCCCGGATCAACGGGTCATCCGGTATCTTGTTTAGCCATCCCGCATTTCGTTCGCTGTAAGTGCCCAGCGGCAGTAACATCTGCCCAGCCTCAAGCGTCATGTAGTTGTTCAAAACATAGTCCAAGGTGGCGAAAGTCAGGTTCAAGGAGGTCGAATAACCCGGAGTCCGGGGACTTGAGTTGTTCTGGTTCATGATGTCAAATCCAGCCTCGAACAACACATCGCCACCCGATCGATAGAGGAAAACAGGCGCAAAATCAGCCAGGACAAAAGAACCATGCTGGCCGGCGGTTTTTCCAAACTGAACCTCAGCATCGCCGGCGATGATGAAGTTATGATTGACGGTAGCTTCGTCCAGCGGCGGTCCGGGAGTCGATGCCATCGGGGCTGCGGCTGCTGCGGCTGCCGTCTGTTGGACATTTGAGACCGTTTGTTGGGTTTCACCCAGGTTATGCTCCAGATGCTGGATTTTTTGCTGATCCTGCGCGTGGACCTGCGCGTCCTGCGCGTGCGTCTTTTCCAGTTGTTCGATTCGTTGGTCCTGTTTGTCTATCTTCTGGCCGAGTTTAGTGACCAGTTCCTTCAACTCGTTGAACTGCTGGTCGTCAACAGCCGCTGAGGTCCCGAGCGGCAGCGCGACCATCAGCGCGCCACAAACTGCGGTGCATCCCAGGTTAAAGACTGTTTTTTTTGCGTTAATAGATCTGTCGTTTAAAGGTTGAGCCGCTTATCTCCCGCTGTTCTCCTGCAGGTATTTTAGGATCGTCTGCGCCTGATCGGCCGGAAGGTTCGCGCGCACGCGCATGTGGAGCAGGAGGGTTTTCCATTGGGCGGCGGTCCGTTCGGTGGGATAACGCTCAGCGTGGCACCGGTTGCAATTCATCGAGTAGAGTTCAGCGCCGCTACGCATGATCCTTTCGCTTTTCTTCTCTGGTGCGACAGCATCGGCTCTTGCTTGCGCCGTTTTTGCGACAGGCGCATGGGTGTCCGACTCCGTTGAGCACCCGGCGGCGACCAAATAAATAAACGCTCCCATGGCGAGGCCAACTCCTCCTCGCCATCCCGGTTTGAGGGCACTGATGACGAACGTAATTTTTGTCAAGTGCATATTATTCACTATTCACAAAGCTCGTGCAATGAGAAATTTGTACCAAGACGGCGAAGGGGGCAAGTCCTGAAATAAATTTGGTACTTTTGAACATTGTTGTTGATTGTTGTTGTTGGCTGTCCGCCTCCCCCAGTGCGCAGTGGAGGTGAGCGTAGCGAACCGGAACGAAGCACTGGGGGAGGCGGGATTTCATTTTACCCTCACGTGGTGAACTTGTTGGGGCGTGGCAAATCCTAGCGCCGTATGCGGTCGCCGCGTATTATACAAATGGATCCCACGCGCCGTGGCCTGCCGGGCTTGCTGCCCGTTCTCAAAATTGGCGTCCAGCCAATATTCCTGTTTCAATATCCCGTTGACTCTTTCCGCCAAGGCATTCTCTGCGCTGTGGTTCTTCTCGGTCATACTCATGGTTAAACCGGCTTTCTTGGCCTCTTGGATGTAAGCGTGCCGGTGTCAGTCCCCCACTTTTTACACTTTCGAGGGTTGGGAAATCACTGGCATCCTGTGAAATGAAACGTCTGGAGTTTTTGCTCCTTCTTGAATTTTCGATTGTGCGTGAGAATTCCATCTTTATCCCTGCCTCGAAGAGTGTCGCGTCCAATTGGAAAGAAGGCTGGTTGAGCAAGCGAACCAAAAGCCATTCGGAAAAAATTAGGGTTGACGGGCTGCGCCATAAAATGACGAATGACTATTGAGTAGATCGCCCACAAATTTACCGACGGAATCCGCAATACTTTGAATACAAAACGTCAAAAAGAGATAGAGCAAATGTGATTCTGCTGAAAAACCCCCTCTTTTGAAAAATGCGGAATCAGGTTGTAAATGTGTCAAGTAGAGGATTGTCCAGGATCGTTTGGCGACTATTCCACGGGGGTTGGAGTGTTTTGGTGGTCCTCTAAATCGGTTCTTTTCGAAAACAAGGGGTTTTTCGGCAGAATCAGCTTTGCCCATTCGTCTGCATTCATTTGATCTTCTTGCGAGCCACCGCCGAGGAGGGTGCCGCCAAGGTCGCTCCTCGTCGGAAGACATGGCTTTGCCCAGGGTTGACCATTTGTGCGAATCCTTGAAGCGGTCCGCCGCCTCGCCATGGTGCCAAACCATGTCGTCAACTCTCGCGGCTGAAACCCACCCAGTGCTTGCCAACTCCTGCTCAAAATGAGTTGCCTCTCCCCTCCCCCTCACCGTGTGATGGAGTTTTTGCCAACGACAGGGGCCTAACTTAGAATCAGAAACCTACCCACCTTCCGAAATCGATGTCACTTGGTTGAAAATACGCCTGTAGTGAAGGTCCAACTCCCCGCGCTGCCGGGGACCGGCTTGGAGAGGACGTAGGTGCCCGCATTAGGTGATTGATAATTCAGCAGGAAGTAATCCACCTCCTCGGCGTTGGCGACATCGATTGACGTCGATAGCACCAAGGCCATCGTTGGCGTGTAACGCGCATAAGTGTAGGTGCCGGACTCGCCCAAGCCGCCGGCGGCGGTGAAAAGGTTGTTGGTGAAAGAGAGGACGCTGGTCTTGCCATTTTTCGCCGGCGTCGCGGTAATCCTATGACCTGTAAGGGCCGGCGGCGCGTAATTCCCTGCCTTCGAAAAAGCCAAGCTCGCCGTTTCATTAGCGCCCACCACTGTCACCGTGGCGCGGATGGCACTCTGCCAAGTCACGTCAACCGTGTCGTCGTCTTGCCCGACGGCGTATGGCGGGTTCAACGCCAGGAAGGTCGAAATCTCGGTGTTCGCGCTGACGCGGGTGTTGGCCAGGATGATACCCACGTCGGTCGGCTCGTTGGTCACCAGAGAAGTGGAGGCGAAAGTGCCGTCGCCATACGAACGGATGAAGGAACGCTCACCCTTGGGGGTGACGGTGGCTTGAAGGCCGGAGAGCGTGGCAGGCCCCACGTAGTGCAAAGGGGGGACGGCGGGGAGGACACCCGATACCAACCCGAACGTATTTTCAGAGAAGTTACCGACGTCGGAAGAGACTTCGCCCGAAGCATTGACGTTTTCGGAGAAATAGGCGCCCGTGACCGGAGAGAGCGCCAACGACGGAGTATTGGTGTAAAAGAGGATCAGATAGTTGGTGGTCCCAATCATCCCGGGGGGACCGGTGTACGTTTCCACCACGAGAGCGGCCTCAGGGGTGAACCGCGTAAATGTGTACGTGCCGGAATTACTTCCTCCGAGGCTGTCGGTGGTGGTGAAGGTTGAAGCGAAAAAAACATGGTTCGCCGTATGGTTGGCGTTGACAGTGCTGGTCAAACGAAGCCTATGAGCAGCCTGACGGCAGCGGGATACGCATCGACACCGATTATTTCGGCAAGCGGCGGAATAGGTCCAATCTATGTCCGGGACCATTTGAGAATCCTGGAGAGGGAAATCTTAAACTTTTGGCGCAGTCAAAATATCCGCACCACGGTATCGGCGCCTGTGTCATCGGGGGGTATGTTTATCGAGGTAAAAAGTATCCTGCGCTGGATGGCATTTATATTTATGGCGATTTCGTCTTGGGCACGATCTTTGGTTTTCGGTATGCTGACGGCAAGGTCACCGATTATGGGACGTTGCTATCGCAACCCAAAAACATCACCAGTTTTGCCGAGGACTCCGACGGGGAATTATACGTCCTGTCTTTCTCCGAAAGAGATGACGGGCACGTTTATTCAATGGAATTACGATAGGAAGCTGGCCTCTTGGGGCCGTGCTTGCTCTGGCGGCGGCGGGGGTAGAGCCACCGGTGCTTGTGTGCGAGAATTTTCGGACAGTACGCGATGTCTTTTGTTTCTCATCGTCTTAGAGATCCCGGGTTTGTTAACCTTCACAACGTCTTCTTCCCAGCAGCCTTGGCCTTCGCCCATCTCGCCTTTGCAATAGCCCTCAGCTTGGCTTTGACCGCCGCGCTCGTCTTCCTCTTCTTAGCAGGTTTGTCTGCTTTGGTTGCCGTTCCTTTAATCTTCGCCCATCTCGCCTTGGTTGCAGCAATAATGGCCGCCCTTCCTGCCACACTCAATTTTCGTTTACCTTTTTTGGCCGGCTTGGAACTGGACTTTGCTTTTGCCCACCTTGCTGCCCTCGCTTTTGCCAGAGCTTTGACGAGTTTTTGTTTATGGGCGGACGTCATGTGATATTTGCGCTTAACGGGATCAGGGGCTTCAACCTGGGCTAAAATTGGAGTTTCGCCACCCTCAATCGACTCAAGTTGGTTTTGCAACGCCTCGATCTTTTCTTTGATCTCGATAGCGCGTTGGAGTTGGACAATTGATAAATCTTTGAGACTTGTCATGGTGAATTGGTAATCTTGTCGAGGGTGTGGCGTCAATAGCTAATAGCTGACTTTAAGTGTCATTTCCAAACAAGGGCTCAATGTTTGGGCATATGTCGCATCAGTTCCGTTGCCCAGGGAATGAGTGCCATGCTTGTCGCGTCGAAGAGCCCATGCGCGATAACTGCCGGCCAAATTGAACGATGAAATACCATGATCAATCCCAAGCCTAACCCAAGCACGCCAGCGAACAACGCGGCCAAGATGCCCATTGACAAATGGGCAAGCCCAAAAATGATTGCAGCGATAATGACAGCCCAGACCTGCCCTCCAGTGGATCCGAATTGGCGTGGCCAAAGCGCTCTCATACCGGCCAGAAATGAAGACCGCCAAAGCTCTTCGCGCAAACCAGCCACAACGAACCTGACAAGTGTTAGCGTCAGCCAGAAGTAGGTGGGATTGTCGCGCAATGCCGCGACATCAACCGCATTTTCAATTCCAGGGCGATTTTTTTCAGAAAAGTCCCGCAGAGAGTCCGTTGTCATTAGATGAGTCGCCAGCAGTACTACCGCAATGAGCGCCGTCAATATGCCCACCACGACGCGCAGGCCAATGGAGTACGCTGCACCGAACAGCACCGGCATGACATTCTTGCGCCAACGCAAGAGCAAATCGTCGACGGATGCACGGGACGCCAGCCACGCCATGCCAAAAACAATTCCGAACGAGAGCAACTCCACCGTGCAAACTATAAGAAGACCACTCGCTGTGTGGGACAGTGCTGGATGATCTGACTTGTTGCGTGCCAATCCCACGACTGCCACGACAAGTATGTAAGAGGTGATAAGGATTAGATGAACCCACCAACGCCACCGGTTAATCGGCTTGGCTTCCAGGATTCGGGGCGGCACGGGGTCCATTTATAGTGCAAAATCGTGCCTGCTCGAAACATCCGTTGCAAGCGATTAGGTTGAGTCTCACGTATGGAACCCAGGCATTTGAGATTGAGAATGTCGACTGTCAGGGATATAAAAACTGGCAGAAGCCATGCCAAAACATTTGCCCTTCAATTCAAAATACCTCCAAGATTTTGAAGTTGTCGAACAGCGCGAGGGCAACATCGGTCGGTTCCCTCACACCGAGCAGCTTCCGAAACTATTGCGCGCGCTAAACCTGGAATTTCGTGCTGGTCTGCCTGATAAAATTGCTCGCGTTGATCATAGGGCGAAGGACTACATGAAAATCCAAAGGCACCAAGCAGTGTTGATGTTTTGCAGCTTTATCAATCGAGCGAGACAGGACAACCTGAGGCTACGCGCTTTATTAGATCGTAATTTGGTCGCCAGAATTTCGATTGTGCAGCAGGTTATCGAGCGTCAGGAACACGGGTTGCTTCACAGATTCAAGTTTTACGGTGGTGACGATTTGTTTACAGAAACTTATCTCAATGGCAGACGAATTGTCTTTGCTGGACACGTCATTGATCGTTTCTCGGAACGGGTCCCAAATCACGCCGGAACAGATCTAACAAACTTTCTTCTTCTCTTTTTTGGCTCTCCGGCCATCCTGATGGAGTGCAATAACAGTCCCGCTTTCGTTTACAGCTATGACGAGTCTGTAATGGCATTTCCAATCAGAGAATCAGATACGGAAAAGGAATATTTTTTCTCCACATGCCTCACAGGCGAGGTGATCAACAGACTTCAGCCCTTACTTCCGCCCGTTGCCTACACCCATACTTACGACGCGGCCTACCAAATGCCGGCAATCAGAAACTGGAATCCTATTGGCTGGCAGTTGGGTTTATGCGAGCTGTGGAAGCGTAAACACGATCAGGGGCCGGCGCTGGTGAGGCCACGCGCACACAAATTCGGACCAGTTGGAGTCTTCATGATTACCCCGGACAAAAACAATGCGGGCAACCGGTAGCCTTGCTAAACTTTCAGCGCACTCTTCAACGGTGAGTCTGAACTTGCTGGACGCTGAAAATGCTTCAAGGGCGTCCCCTACAATTGCCACAACATCCGGACGATGTTCCTCTACACTCAAAGCAAGCTCTCGATACAACACACTAGACTGGTGCAGATCCGCCACGGTTAGAACGCGAACATTCTTCATATTGAGTTAAACCTCAACGGTTAGAGATGGGTTGAACCCAACAGAAATTTCTTGCACATACCCCCTCTGATTAGATAAAACCCGCGTGACCCCCAGTTTATAATCCACGTTGAAATGTGTGTGACCGTGAATCCAAAGGGGCACTTTACTTTGTGTGATTAGATCGTCCAAGTTTGATGTGAAGGCGCCACAAAGGGGGCTATTCGCATGATAGTAGGCCTCCGAACGCTGACTGGGGGCGTGATGTGTCACTACAATCGTTTTTGCAGGATCCCCTTTGCTCAATTCCGCTTGCAGCCAGGCTGCCGATTCCTCATGCAGCTTAACTGTGTCCTTCGCCCGCAGACGTCGTTCCCCTCCTGCCGTCCCTACTTTCACTTTGATGAGGAGAAAATCGTTCATCAGATTCTCCGCCACCATCATAGCCTTTTTAGGGTCACGGGTGATAGCGAAGTCCGTCCAAAGGGTGCATCCCAAAAATCTATAGCCGTTAATTTCGACGGCCCGATTCTCAAGCATATGGAGATTGGTATCCTTGGTCTGCAACCGCAAGTCCTCGATTAACCCCAACGTGTGATGATAAAATTCGTGATTGCCACATAGGTACACGATGGGAGTTGTAGGGAACTGTTGAAGGGCCCAGCTGCAACCCTTTGCCCCGACGTGGGTGTCGCCCGCCAATATGACGACGTCGGCATTGGTTGGAGGCAGTTCGATTCCCCCAAATTCAAGATGCAAATCACCAAGTACGTGTAAGCGCATAGTTTTAGGTGGACCACCCTTGGTATTTTGTGTAGGTGGCGCCATACTCTGGGTCCAGTTTCGCGGCTCGCCTTTCCGACTTATGCTTCAGGCGTCGCGCTTTTTTGCGTTTTCCAGGGCGCGACTTGAGCCCTATTTTAGTTTCGTCCTGCTGTTCGTGCAGCTTTACTTTCATGCGTCGCCTCCGTGTAAATGTAGGAGCCTGTTATTAGTTCAGGGCTCCATCCAAGGGCTTCGTCTATTTCCGGCGCCTGTAGCCTTATCGAATTTCCAGCCCCCACAACAAACGATTCGTTTGTCCGTGACCTCGGTCACCATTAGACGCATGGTAACAGGGACGGTTGAAAGCTGTCGGAAAACGAAATCCACCGCCTTCACTCCCATAAGTCCCGATTTCGGCCCTTTTGTGGTTTTTTTCTTCACGCTCTTCATTCCCCGAGTTTATCTGTACACTATAAATATTCC
>DASRLE010000299.1:0-3581 GCA_035648615.1 Saccharimonadales bacterium (SeqCode)
GAAAGTTGCTGCGCAAAGCGCGGTCCACGACAGCGTCGGCGGCGGATTGGCCAGGCTGGGCAATGAGCAGATCGGCGACATATCCGGCGTCTTCGAGCCAGAAGAACTTTTGCAACGATTCAGCGGCGCGACTGGCCAGACTTTTCCAGGATTCGCCCGCTGGTTTTACGCCGAGGCGATCAAGTTGGCGCAAGAGCCGGATCCACAGCGCCTGAATTTCCACCGGGTATCCCTGGCGCGGAGTGCAAGCCGGGTAATTAGTATCCATCCAGGTGAAATGGGCGGGGCTCCAAATCAAAGCCGAGGCCGCGTCCATGCGAATGCCATTGGGGGTGCCGCCCGCGTAGCCCACGGCGATTTCGCGCAAGACAGCGGCGACGTGGCGACCCGTTTGATCGACGGGCGTATCGTAGAGTTTTTCGCTCATGAGCGCCGCCGTTTCCTCGCAGACGACGCCAAACCAGAGCGGCGCGTCCGAGGTGTCGCGATTGGAAGCGTTGCCACCGTGGATGGTATTGGGCATCGTGCCGTTTTCCGAGAAGCGCCCAAAAGTAACCAGCAATTCCGCGACTTCCGAAACCATTCCCACCGCCAGCAAACCGCGCGCGCTGATAAAGGAGTCGCGCCCCCAATCCAGGAACCACGGATAACCGGCGATGATCGTCCGGCCTGCGCCGCGCCGCGCCACGAACGCGCGCGCCGCCAGGACCAGCCGCCGTCCGAAGGAATCGTTCGCGGGCATCCTGGCCATTTCCAAGGCCAGTTTTTCCTCGATCAGCCGGCTGGGAAAAGCCTGCTCGACAAGCTGCGCGGTGGGCGGCGGAGTGTCGGCGGTCAGGACGAGCGCGGCCGTTTCGTCCTCGAGCAGCGGCAGTTCGAACCAGCCCGGGCTGTAGGCATCGCCGGAACCGGCTTGACCGCGAGTTTGTTCGACGGGATGCGGAATTCCCTGACACCATTCCGGCTCGGCGTGAAAAATTCCCGCCGTGCTGAAGACGCGCAATTGCCGATCCACCGCAGGGGTGAAGGCAAACCCCGCCGCTTTGTCCAGAGGATGGCAATTCACCCCAAAATGGTAATCCGCTCCGTCATTGCGATGGGTTTCCGAGTGAAAATTCCTGTCCTCAATATCAACGCGCACCGTGATGTGAACATTAAATTGCGGCGGCAGGGTGGCGGGCAGGCGGGTGAACGCGAAAACGGTGGTGTTGGAACCTTCCAGCATGTCGGCTGTCAAGCGAATGGCCACCGTCCGGCCATCGCCGGCTTCGGCCACAAAATTCCAGACGGCCGGCGGCCCGATTTGCAGCGAGGCCAGGTTTTGCAAATTCAGCGCGGTGGTGAAGCCGTCGGCGGAAATCCAGGCGCGCAGGCGTTTGACGAAAACGTGGCGGTCCACCGGAAATTCGGGATGCAGGTTCGCGCCCAGGACGCAATCGTATTTAGAGTTGACGTGGCCCAGATCGACGCAAAGCCGGGCCATGCCGCCGCGGCCATTGGTCAGCAAAACCACCGCGTCCGCGGGCGGCTTGGCCAAGGTGTCAGGGGCGGCGGGATGAACGGCCAGAAATCGTACGGTGGCGCGCACGGTTTCATCGACCATGGCGTAGCGCTCAAGTTCCAATTCCGTCTCGGTCGCTTGCTCGCCGTGACGCGGCGCAAAACAGGCCACGTAACCGTCGTGGACTTCAATCGCCTCGACGTGCTCGCGCGCGCCGGTCAAGCAAGCGCGGAACGGACGCGTGTCATGAAGCAAGAGCCAGTGCCCCGGCGGAACGCAGGTGATTCGGCGGCGATCAATCAACGTCCACTCCACCACCTGCGGGAAACCGCCTTTGGCCAGGTCGAGGGCCGCCAACAAATCGGTTCGTGATTTGGCGCGATCCAAATAGACAAGGCAACCGAGAAATTCACGGGCGTCCAAATGGATGCGACCGGCCAACTCGCGCCAGGCGGACGGGCCAATTTCCTCGGGCAACAAAATTTTGCTCAACGCCTTGATCGCCCAGGCTGACTGGGCGCGGGAGCGTCGATAATCCGCGCCGCTTAATCCGGCTGGGCGAGCGGCCGAGGCCAGGCAGAAGGCCGCGCCCGCCGCGAGCGTGAAGACAACCTGGCCTTTGCGCTTGTCCATTTTTGGCGGCGTCTGGCCGAGCAAATCAATTTGCGGCCCGAGCGCCGGCAAGACAACGGCGCGGCTCTTCTGCACATCCGTATTGACAAGGACCAGCACGGTGTCCAGCCCTTCCGCCGATTCCCGCCGCAACGCGTAAACATCCGATTCAGGCGGGCTTAGGCGCTCGAGTTTTGCGCCGTCAAAAAAACAAGGATGATCGGACAACAAATGATTCAGCGCCGCCAGTTCAGCGACCAAATTATCCTTGGCGCCCCACGCCAGGCCGCGGCTGGAATGGACGTTGATTTTTTCCGTGGCCAGCCATTCCACGCCGCACGTAAAACCAAACCCGCCGGCCACGCTGGCCAGGGCGGAAAGTCGGTTGCGCATCAGCGACCAGCCGCGCCCGCTTTTGGCCAGGCGATGATTGTCGTGCGTCTCGCTGTAATGGATATATACGCCGACGCGTTTGCTTTGGGCGATGCTGTAATCGAGGTAGCGGGCGACTTCGGCGCCGCTGCAATTCTGGAACAGTTCGGAGTAAGCCCATTGCATGCCGCCTTTAGTCAACAATGCTTCGGCGGCGTCCAGCGGCCCACCCAAACCTTCGAGGAGAAATAACGCCTCGGGAAATTCCTGCCGGACTCGCGCCTCGATGTATTGCCAGACCTGCACCGGCACTTTGTAACCGGCGTCGCAACGAAAGCCATCGACCCCGCGCCGGCACCAAATCAAAAAAGCCTCGGCCAATGGGTCCCACAATTCCACGTTCACCGGGTCCAGTTCGACCAAGTCGCCCCAGGTTACGCCCCAGGCGCCCGGCGAGGCGAAGGTGCGGTCCGTTCGACGAAGAAACCACTCCGGGTGATCCTCGAAAAGTTTGGAGCCCCATCCAGTGTGGTTAATCACCATGTCCAGCAAGACCCGCGCCCCGCGCCGATGGACCTCGCGCGTCAATTCGCAAAATTGCCCGACTCCATTGGCGCGCTGGTCGAACTCGACCAGAGCCGGATCAATCCCTGTCAAGTCGAGGCAGGCGTAAGGGCTCCCGAAACGGCCAAATCGGGCGAAGGTGGCGGGCGTCGGCCCCACTGGCAGCAGATGGAGAATGCGGCAGCCGAGCGTGTCAATAATATGCGGCAGTTCTCGGGCCAAATCGCGCAGCGTGCCGGAAGGAGGGATGACGACGTAACCCAAATCGTCCAGCTTGTTTAATTTTTCCTCGAATTTTTCATCCACGGTGACGGCGGCGGTTTTCGAACGGCCAAACATCCTCGGGAACGCGCAGTAAATAGTATTGGCGGTGCGATAGGAATCGGGATGTACGGAGACGCCGGCGTCCGGCCCTTCCGGCCAGAGTTGGATTCCCTCCGGATCGAGGATGTAAGGTTTGGCGCGGTAGAAGCCGACGGCGGTCAAAGGCAATTCAATCGCCCATTCGCCATCGGGTTGGGCTTGCAGGGGG
>DASRLE010000300.1:0-4634 GCA_035648615.1 Saccharimonadales bacterium (SeqCode)
AAGATGAACAATAAACATCCTTCCCATGCCGCCGCCGCAGTTTTGGCCGCCAAAGCCAGACCGTCCTCACCAACACGACGGTCACGTTTTCGGTCACCACCTTCGTTGTCGCGTCGGTTTTGCGCGTGAATGCTTCCCGGACGCCGCAACCTGACCTTCGGGATCAGCAAGAAAATCGATCCCCGCCTCTCGGCCGCCCTGCGCCACATTTTTCCACCTACACCGAGCCCAACACCGGCGGCTTCAACAACTACCACTCCCAAGGCGTCTTCTCCACCGTGGCCTACGGCTGGCGGTAGATAGTTAATGCTTTCGGGGCTGCTCGCCGAATACGGGCGGGTTGCCGCTTAACCTCGTTTTAATACGCTAACGACTTGTCCAAAACACGAAGAACGACGAGAAGGAACAAGAACTGGCAAAGTAATTCGAAACGATGGGAAACGAGCCCGGCTCCTCTTGTTAAATTTGATCCTTGACGCTCAATTCGTAGTTTGTACAGTCGCTTTCATAAAGAAATCTTATCGCCGTGACCGAGCAAGAAGCTAAGAGCATAAACATCAAGAACACCGCGTACTGCTATGTCCTCAAGTGCGCGTGGGACGGCGAAGAATTCAATTCCATTTGCTTGGAGCGCATCTTCACAAAGAAAAGAGGTGTAGAAGAAATCCGCCTTGCTTGGTGGAAGGACCGCAGGCAAACAATGCGACCTGCCGACGTTGATGCAATCGACTGGGTCAGGTTATTTGAAAATGCGGTGAAGAAGGGTGTGTTTACCGATGCTGAGAAACTTGGAATGCTGAAGGCACTGAAATAACCTAAGCGCAGGATAAAATGGGACACCCGAATTGCAGTAATTGGCAGCAGATTTTGTAGCTTGAGGGCGGCCGCCATTACCCTGCGCCATGTTTGCCAGCATAATGAAGCAGCGTGTTTACATCATTCGACCAGCAGTGTTTGCACCTGCGATTTTGTCGGTGATTGCCATTGTCAGTGCCTTTCAGGAATCTTGGTGGTTCTTGGTGTCATTGCCATTTATTTGGCTTGGTTCAACCTGTGCGCAGCCGAATTTAAACCTCGCCAATGGTTGCTTAGGTTACTTGGCGATGGTTGTCGGCTTTGCCGTAATGGCGATCTTCAAACCCTTAGGCTCGCAATTGTGGCAGGAGCCATGTCTGGATTTTATCTTTCTGCTGTTGAGAAAAGCATTCGAGCACGACCCGCTCCTGATGACTTTCCATGAATACTCTGGAACGTCCATCAAAACGTAGAATTGCCGCAGGCGTCGTTTTTGCCGTGCTTGGCAAATTGGGTTTAATCGTTTCTTCGTTTTACAGTCTAAGCACTGTGATTTTCTTTTGGCCGTCAGACCCATTGCGGCTGCTTCGCGTGGTTTTGATTCTTGGCGTTTCGCTCTTGTTGCTGGTTGGAACTGCTCGCGTATCGGGCGATCCTCATTACTGGCGGGTTCTTCTTCGAAGCTTGCCATTCATTATCGGCAGTCTCGGTTGTCTTGGTGTCATCAGTCGCGTTATTCAACTTTACACAAATCGGCAACCACATTTTGTCACGCGATATGAGGCGAATTGGTTCTTCATCTGTTTCGCAGGACTGTTATTTTGCCTCATTATTTTGTGGCGACGTAAACGGCTTGCGAACGCAACTCTCCGCTTTTAGCCTCATCCACCATGAACGCAAACGCCACAAACTCGAGGCGACTGCGGCAAAGAAGGGCATTGGCAGACTGGCTTATTCTAGTGTTTGCCATTTTTGCCTTTGCGTGGATTCCAGCGGGATTGATTTTGATTTTCGGGGACACAGATTTGCGTCCTGTCTGCCTCATTATCTGGCAGTTGTGGCCACTGGCTTTACTTCCACTTTGCGGCTTCGGCATTTGTTGGCTTTGGCGTTCGTCACTGAACCGGAAGATTAGTTAACCTGGGGCGTTTGCGTGACGGTTTGGGAATCATCCTTAGATTATAACGTTCCATTATTCCGGCTTAAGTAATTTAATGCCTCGCGCCTGCGGCTATTGGCTGGCCGGGGATATAAATGCTTTCGCAGCCCGGCGCGGTAGGGATCAGGCGGTCGCAGGCGAAGCACCAGAGGTCCCAATAGCCGTCAGTGTAGATACCGTTGCTCGGTTGCGGGCAGGCTTGGGCGTATAGATACCACTGACCGCCAATCTGATAAAAAGCGGGCGTGGCGACGTGGTAAATCGTGTCGTCGCGATACAAGCCTTCCCACTTTGTCTGAAGCACGGCGTCCACGTCCGTTTGCTTCCAGCCGTCGGCGGGGTCTTTGCTCACCACGATGACAGGACGCCACCGTTTGCCCTGCGAAATGCCGACCTCGATCGAGAGGAAATAGGTATGGCCGATCTTAAAGGCCTGGTGCCACTCGTAGTAGGCGTTGGGCGTGGACTTAAAAATCTGGCCCATGCCGCGCGGATCCTTTTCGTTGTAGTGGCGCGTCCACGCTTTGCCATTGGTGGAGGTCGCCAGCCGGATGCCGGGGAGGGTGCCGTCCTTGCCGCGGTAAGAGTAATACATGAACCAGTCCCAGTGCTGCTCCTTCGAATCCCATTCACGCAGCACCGCCGCCTGCGAGGCCATCTGCTCAAAATACGGCGCGGCCGGCTCGGGCGAAAGCACTGGCTGCGGACCGGCGCGGCGGATTGCCGCGGGCGTGATGCCGGAGTATCCGTCGGTTCCAGCGGGACAGATGGCCAGCCCGATGTGGTCCTGAATCGAGGCGGCCGTGCCGGAATAGTATATGTAGTAGGAATCTTCCTCTTCCAGGTAGAGCACAGCGTCGAGCCGGATGCTCCCGGAATCCCAACCGTGTTGCCCGGGGCCGAACACCGGGTTGTGTTCGTCCTGATGCCAGGTGAACGGGTCGGACTTGAGCGCCCACGCCTTGCCAATGAAGCACAAGTTCCGGTTCGTCGCCGGGACGCCGGAGTAAAACATGACGAGGCGCGCGGGGTCCTTCGGGTTGGGCAGGATGCACGGCTCCTGCACCTGCTGCGACTCCCACGCCGCAGTCGTGCGGTTGATGATGACTTCTCCCCGGATCGGCTTCAGAGGAGCGGCCGCATTGACGCCGAAGACTGAGGAGTCCGCGATGGCGATCAAAAGGGCGAGGGTGAAAACGACCGGGAGTAATTTCATGCGATGGGGTGAAAGGATCGGTCAAAAATCGCTTGGCCAAGCGGCGCGGAGTGAATTGACCGGGGAACGGGTTAGTCCCGCATAATTATCCCGAGAGTTCGCTCTGGATCCGCTGCCAGCCGTAACGCATGACTACCAATGCCTGTTCACGATCAATGGAAGGAAAGGTTTCCACAAAATAATCCAATGACAAACCGTCTGCCAGATAATCAAAAAGGGCTTTTACCGGCATCCGCGTGCCACGAAAGACCGGTGTGCCACCCAGAATATCCGGGTTGCTGATGACCATTCCGTCGGCCGCTGTGTGAAGACTTGTGCCTGTCGCCATGCAATAAAGTTAGCGGGTTTCGATCTTTCAATCAAGCCGCGTCAGCAATGAATGGCGTTGGTCGCACACTTTCCGAATTACGGCTGGGATGGAACACTCCAGCCACCCCCTAAGGCGCGGTAGAGTTGGACGATGGCGAGGAGCTGGTTTAGTTCGGTTTGGGTGAGGGTGTTTTCGGCGGGGAAGAGGTATTGTTGCTCTTGCAGGAGTTCGTAGTAATTGGCCTGGCCTGCGGTGTAGCGCTGGGTGGCGACTTGCACGGCGACTTGGTAGGCTTTGACGGCGCGGGTTTGCTCGAAGCGTTCGCGGGCGAGGGCCTGGCGCGCGATGAGGGCGTCGGAAACTTCGTGGAAGGCGTTGAGGACGGTCGATTGGTATTCGAGACAGGCTTCCTCCCAGGCGGCCTTGGCTTGGGCATACTGCGCTTTGAGAAGGCCGCCTTCGAAGATGGGGCCGGCGAGGCTGGCGGCGACGCTCCAGGCGTTGGCGGCGCCGGAGGTGAAGGTGGAGAGCGCCGGGCTGACTTGGCCGAAGAGGGCGGTCAGGCTGAGTTGGGGATAGAAATTGGCTTGGGCGACCCCGATGCGTGCGTTGGCGGCTCGCACGAGTTGTTCGCCTTCGCGGATGTCTGGCCGCCGTTGCAGGAGGGCGGAGGGCAGGCCAGGCGGAACGCCAGGCGGGAGCAGTTCCTCGAGGAGCTTGCCGCGGCCCAGGAGGGGCGCGGGATTTTGGCCTAGGAGAATGCGGAGTTGGTTTTCCTGGATGGCGATCTGGCGTTCGATCTCGGGGACGGTGGCGGCGGCGGCGGCCAAGGCGGCTTCGGCGGAGGCGGTTTCCAGTTTGGAGGAGACGCCGCCGCGCAGTCGGGCGGAGAAAATGGTTAGGCTTTTGCCGAAGGAATTGGTGCTGTCGTAGGCGATCTGGAGTTCCTGGTCGAGGGCCAGCAATTGAAAATAGTCTTCGGCCACGGTGCTGATGAGGGAGATGCGGACATTGCGCTGGCCTTCGGTCGTGGCCAGAAATTGCGCGCGTGCGGATTCGTTGAGGCGGCGGAGGCGGCCCCAGAGGTCGATTTCCCACGAGGCATCGGCGGCGAGCTCGAAGCCGGCGCCCGCGCCTTTGCCGCTGTAATAGGG
>DASRLE010000301.1:0-14895 GCA_035648615.1 Saccharimonadales bacterium (SeqCode)
GGAATCCCCATGCCGGTGTCAATTACTTTGATTTGCACATAAGGGCCGGTTCCTCCGGTCAGGCCGGCGCGGGAGACGGGCTCGTGCAAAGTCACATTGCGCGCGGTCAGGGTGAGCGCTCCGCCCTTGGGCATGGCGTCGCGGGCGTTGACGCATAGGTTCAGCAGCACTTGGTGGATTTGCGTCGGATCGCCTTCGATGTCCCAAAGCTTTCGCTCGAGATCCGTTTTAATCTGGATGGATTTTGGAAACGTTTCGCCAATGATCTTGACGATTTCATTAATCAATTGCGGCGGGTGCAGGGGCATCCGCTCCTCCGCCGCCCCGCGCGCGAACGTCAATACTTGTTTGACAATGCCCGCGCCGCGCGCGGCGCTGGATTCCATGGCGGAAAGAATTTTCAGGCACGATTTGTTCTGGATTTGCTCCTTCAGAAACGGGACGCCGATCAGGATGGGCGACAGGACATTGTTCAGGTCGTGGGCGATGCCGCTGGCCAGCGCCCCGATGCTTTCCAGCCGTTGCGCGCGCAGAAAATGGGCCTCGAGTTTTTTCTTCTCGGTAATGTCGGTGTTGACGATCAAAATGGCTTCCGGCTGGCCGGCGGGATCGCGCACCAGGCTCCAGAGGCTCTTGACGATAATTTCCTTGCCGCTCTTGGTCACCTGCGTTAATTCGCCGGACCACTCCCCTTGCTTGAGGATGGCCTCGCGCGCCACGAGCAAGGCGGCCGATTCTGCTTTAAAGAGCAGATGCGTCACATCCCGGCCCAGGACCTCGGCGGAAGTCCAGCCATAGAGCCGCTCGGCGCTTTTGTTCCAGTAGCGGATTTGCTGGTTCAGCGACGGCACAAAAATCGCGTCCTGCGCCTGGTCCAGCAAGGCGGCCTGTTCGCGAATCTTGTCTCCGGCCTGGCGGCGTTCAATGCCCAGCGCAATTTCGCGGGAAACAACGCCCATGGCCTCTTCGCCGAAATCGGTGATCGGTTTGTGGGAGTAAATGGCGATGACTCCGGCCAGTTTTCCGCCCGCCAGGGGATAGCCGCCAAAGCCCGGCAGATTTTCGCGCCGGGCCAATTCACAATCGCCATCGTGGGTGTCGTCGGATAAAACATTATTGACAATAGGTTTTCCGGCGACCGCCACCTGGCCCACCCGGGTGACGCCGACTGGAATGGCGTGATGGATGCCGTTGGTTTGCGCTAAAGGTCCGGCGCTGGCCTGCAACAAAAGCATTTTCCCGGCTCCATCCAGCAACCAGATGCGCACCAAGGCGGCATTGAGATGGCGCGCCACCGCGCCGCTGCATTGCTCGAGGCTTTCGGCCAGGCTGCCCGCGCCCGAACTGGCGCTGGCCACTTCCGCGCGCAAGGCGGCCAGCCCGGTCCGCTCCAAAGTCAATTGTTCAGCCAGCTTGCGCGCGGTGACATCCATCATCGCTCCGACCATGCGAATGGCTTTTCCCTGCGCATCCCGGATGACATAGCCGCGGTTAAAGACGTGGGCCAGCGTGCCGTCTTTGCGCAGGAACGGATATTCATCCGACCAATATTGCTCGCGGCTCTGCAAGACCTGGTCCAGACCGCCCAGGACGCGCTCCTGTTGATCGGCCTGAATGTGATCGAGCAAGGGCCGCTGGCCGAGGTGAATATCAGCATCGCCATAGCCAAAATGCCGGATGCCTTGGCTTTGCCAAAAGGAGCCGGAACCGATGTTCCAATCCCAAATGACGTCATTGCTGGCGCGGGCGATAAGCTGAAATCGTTCTTCGCTCTCGCGCAAAGCAGCGGTGGCGAGACGATTTTTTTGCGCTTGATCAGCTTCGCGAATGGCTCGCTCGACGGCGGGGATCAACCGATTGAGCCGGTCTTTGAGGACATAGTCCGTCGCGCCGTCTTTGATGGTGTCAATGGCCGCCCCTTCCCCCATGCTGCCGCTGACAAACACGAACGGCAAATCGGGATGAAGTTCCTTGGCCAGGTGAAGCGCGTCCAAGCCGTCGAAGCCCGGCAACGACTTGTCCGACAAAATAATATCAAAGGGATGATGCTGGAGGGCCGCCAGGAATTCAGCGCGATCTCCTGCCAGGGTTATTTCAGTGGCAAAGCCCTCCTGCTCCAGCATTTCGCGAATCAAGGCGCGATCCAGCGAGTTATCTTCCAGGTGCAGAATACGCACCGCGCGATCCAGGACTGATACCTTGGAGTTCATGCGCGTTCGAATCCAATTCCGACCGGCGGTTCATTGACCACAGCCCAAAAAAGACCCAATTGTTTGATTGATTGGACGAATTGCGTGAAATCGACCGGCTTGACGACATAGGCGTTGACGCCCAGGTCATAACTCCTCACCAAGTCCTGCTCCTCCCGCGAAGAAGTCAGCATAACGACCGGAATCAATTTGCGCTGCGGGTCGGCCTTGATCTCGCGCAACACTTCCAAGCCATCGACTTTGGGCATTTTCAAATCCAGAAAGATGACAGCCGGGAAGCCATGGCTGCTCCCGGCGAATTTGCCCCGATTGTAAAGGTATTCGAGGACCTCGGCGCCATCATGCACCACCACCACTTCGTTGGCCAGGCGATGCTCATCCAGCGCCGCCAGCGTCAACTCCACATCGCGCGGATTATCTTCGGCCAGAAGGATTCGTTTAAGACGGGACATAAGTTTTTGGGAGCGGATGAGCAGTCGAGAAATTTCCCTTCCCAGCGCGTTGGCCCTTGCGGTTCACGCCAAGCAGACACCAAGATAGACTGTTGTTTACAAATCCCACCCTGCACCTTCGGATTCTCGAGGCTGGATTCGTGCTCAGGACACTTCAAATCCTACAAAGTACCCCTCAACTAAACAAGCCAAAAAAGCAAATATCCGGCTTTCCCCTATAGGGGTCACTATGCCGAGGAGGACCTGTCCTCCGAAGCGCCGCAGGCGCGATGGAGGATAAGAGGAACCCTCATCGCCGCCTCCGGGTTGAATTTTGAAGTGCATCTTGGTAAAAGTTATACGAGACTAAATGCTTGAGCGATATAACAAATTTCTTCCCGGTTAGAATCATGGATTCCACACCTGTCCGAGTTTTGCTGGTGGATGATGAAGAGAACTCCCACTTTCTTCTTCGCCGCATGCTCAACAAGGTGCCTCTCAAAAAATTCGAGCTGGCTTGGGCGGCGGATTACGAGGCGGGTTTAACCGAGCTAAAACGCAACAAACAAGACGTTTGCTTGATGGACTATCGTCTCGGCCCGCGAACCGGCCTCGAGCTTTTGGGCGAAGCGGTTCGCCAAGGCGTTCAAACCCCCATTATCATTCTGACCGGTTCGGATGATCCCAAGGTCGATTTGGAAGCGACGGAATTGGGCGCGGCGGACTTTTTGCTCAAGGATCAACTCGAGCCGGTCATGCTCGAACGCGTCATCCGCTATTCCATCCAACATGCCGCGACCTTGACTGCGTTGCAAAAAAGCCATGAACGATTTCGTCTTTTATTTGAGCGCAGCATGGATGCCATTTTGATTTCCAATGACAAAAGCGAGTTTGTCGAAGTCAATAGCGCGGCCTGCCGTCTGCTGGGCTTGACCCGGGAGCAATTGCTGGGCCTGCAATGGTCGGACCTCCTGAGCAAGACACTGCGGCAAAGTCTCGAACGGCGCACAGAGAATCTGGGCGAACTTTCCTTCACCCGCGCCAACGGCGACCGTTGTTTCATCGAGTTTTCGTCCAGCCAGCTTGCCACGGATTTGAACCTGAGCATTTTGCGCGATGTGACCGACCGCCGCAACCTGGAACGCGAAATCCAGGAGATCAGCGAGCGCGAACAGCGCCGCCTCGGGCAGGATCTGCATGATGGTTTGGGGCAGTCGATGACCGGCATTGCCTTTTTGGCCAAGGTTCTTCAACAAAAGCTCCAAGCCAAAGGAGTCGAGGAATGGGAGGCCGCCGGCAACATCGCGACCCTCATCAATGAGGCGCTTGGCCAAACCCGCCGCCTCTCTCGCGGCTTGTGCCCGGTGGTGCTGGATACCAATGACATTGAGGCCGCCTTGGAACAATTGGCCGACAATGTGCGGACTTTATTTTCGGTCAATTGCGAGCTTAACTGCGACCCTCGAATTAAAATTGGCGACAATACCGTGGCGGTGCATCTTTATCGCATTGCCCAGGAGGCTGCCACCAACGCCATCAAACACGGCAAGTCGAAAAATATTCTGCTCAGTCTGACCATTAGCGGTTCGCGGCTGATCCTAAAGATCAAGGACGATGGGGTGGGCTTTCCCGAAGACCCGCCCAAGGGGAAGGGAATGGGACTGCGCGTGATGCATCACCGCGCCCGCATGATCGGGGCGACCGTGGCCGTGCGCCAGCCCAAGGAAGGTGGAATCACCATCACTTGTTCGCTGCGCAAAGCGCCGGCCCTGAAGAAAAAACCCAAGCGAAAAACCCATCCCGCAGCTCATGCCGAAATCATGGCGGGGGCGACGTTTTAATCCACGCGTTTAGCTTTCCCAAAGCGCGGGCGCGATGGCTGAATTTATTCTTTTCCTCCGCTCCCAATTGGGCAAAGGATTGCGTGCGGCCTGCCGGCACGAACAACGGATCATAACCGAAGCCATCCTCGCCAGCGGGATTGTCATTAATTCTGCCTTCGCATACGCCTTCGAAAAAGACAGGTTGTTCCGCCGATAGACCCAGCCGCGCCACGGCCAAAACACAGCGAAAACGCGCGGCTTTGCCCGCGGCGGGCTGTCCGGCGAGCAGGCGCAGCAACTTGGCGTTATTGGCGGTGTCCGGTGCGTTGCCGGCGACACGGACTTCGTCAGCGGCGAACCGCGCCGAGAGAACGCCCGGCGCGCCCTCCAATGCGTCCACCTCCAAGCCTGAATCATCCGCCACAATGTAACAGGACGTTGTGGTGGGTAGATCGGCCGGGTGCTCTTCCAACCATCGGGCGAGCGACCAGACTTTTTTTTGAGCATTGCCCTCAAAAGTCGAAGCGTCCTCGATGACCTCGGGGGCGCCCGCAAAGTCACGCAGGGTCAGATAACGAAAATCAGGGCCGAGGATTTGGCGAATCTCCTGGGCCTTATGGACATTGCGCGTGGCTATAACAAGAGTCGTTATTCCCATCTTTTAGGGTTCAAGGGTAAAGTAACCCAGCCCTCCTTGAGGCGTGACTGTGAACCCCGAGCCGCCCTGCGATCCTCCAAGGAGCGCTCCTTTGAATTGAAGCAGTCCGCTGCCGCCTGGGTTGGCGATGTGGCCAGTCAAGACGCCGCCGGCCGAGAGGGAAAGAGTCAATTGGTTCGCACTGCTGCCAGCGACAAACTGCCCCTTATTATTGACTGTCACTGCGACGGTCTGCGCCGCAGCCATATTCCCGCCGCCAAAAACCACCGAGTAGCCGCCCGCCGCCGGCCGCGCGAAGTTTGTCCCGATTGAGGCCACCTGAAAACTGTTCGTTCCCGAGAGGCCAATCTTTGGCGCTTTATACCAATACAATTGGCCATAAACACTACCCGCAGGGCCATTGGTCTCCCATCCCATCAGCATTCCCTTGGTCCCATAACCAGATGGGCTTGCGTAAACAGCCCAGACCCCGTCCTTGGAGACATAGGCCGAGTCCGAGAAGCTCGAATTGTCCGGCAACGCTCCGGCGAGGGTCATTGTGCCGCCGCTGGTTGCGGAAACGGTGGCATAGCCGTTGCCCAAGGCTGCGTTCTCCGGCTGCAAGCTGAGAATGTAACTCCCCGCCGCCTGCCGGGTGATGGCGCGGTAACAAATCAGTTGGGACGACCAAAACGGGCTGGCGATGGTGCCCGTCAAGGTATCGGTTCCATTGGTTAAATCCAAACTCAGGGCAATGGAGATAGGGGTGCCATGAAAATTCCCCGACCCAAGCTGGGTATTGCCGCCGGCGTTAAAACCATAAATAATAGGAATTCCGCCGTAAGCCGGGAAATACAATTTCCCGCTAAACACCCCGGCAGGAGTCACCTGCACGGTGAGAAGACCCGAGTTAGTCGGAGCAATGGGGCCGGTGGTATTGAGAAACAAGCCCGAGTAGGTTCCCGCCACGGCCGCGAAAAAGTTGACGGTAAAACTCTCCGAGATCAAAGTGCTGCGTCCTAGCGAGTCATAGGCTATGGCCACCACCGTATATTTACCGAGGCTCATATTCGTCTCCATCACGGACCACGAACTGCCGCTGATCGCGGCCGTTTGGGCGGCGGTCACCGCGCCGGATTGGCCAAACAACTGACAAGTAATCTGGGTGACAACCAGACCGCTTTTAATCGTGCCGCTAAGAGTAAAATTGTTGGTGGTAATTTGGGCGTTGGCCTTGGGATAACTAAACGAAATACCCCCCGCTAGGTCGTTGGAAATAAAGGTGGCTGTTAGCGTCAAGTTAGTACTCGCCGGCATGGTAAAGGTCTTCACGGGGTTGATCGTCAGCGTCGAACCGTCCGACCAATTGTCAAACACTTGGCCAGGTTTGGGCGTGGCGCGGACACTATATTGCGTGCCCACTTCAAGATATTGGCCATCGCGCAGTAAAGACAATGTCCCCAATCCCTCGGTGACGAGATGAATGGGCGCGAGGACCGAAAACTTTTCGGACGCGAATGACTTCCCGCCGTTGGCATCCACCGAGGTGGCATCGAGAATATATTGGCCGGGAGACAGTTGCACCTGATTCGGGAGCGACCAAGTCGTGGAGCCAGCGCTGCTCATCGGACTCCCAACGCCCGAACCATTCAATGCCGAAAAAATTTGCGCCGTAATCTGCAACGGCTTGACGCCGGAAGAAACCCGGCCCGCCACAGTGATATTGCCATTAGTCAGCTTGGCATTAGGGGCTGGCGAAGTGAAGGAAACGCCCTTGGGACTTGTCTTGCTATAGAAGCTCGCCGTCAAGGTCAAGTTGCCGCTCACGAAGTAAGTTTGCGCAGGGTTGAGTGAAGTAGTCGCGCCATCGCTCCATTCATAAAACAACTGGCCCGCTTTGGGCTTGGCAGTCACGAAGATGATCGTACCAACCTCCAGAGACTCGCTATCCGTGACTCCAGAGACCGTGCCGCCACCGATGATGTTCAGATGCGCGGTTGTGAATTCACCGGCGGAAAAATTTTGGGTGATCATTGTGCCCCTGCCCGCCGGATCAACCGCCACGACTTGAAGTATATACGAACCTGCGGCTAGATTGGTTAAGGTGACCGACCAATTGTTGGTCCCAGTGGTCGTGAGAGGCGGAGTGGCATTCAATTCTGAGGAGGCGTCGTACAACTGACAAGTAATTGTGGCCGATGGCACGCCGGCAAGCGTGCCCGTGATAGTGAGCGCCCCAATATTGACAATAGCATTCGACGCCGGATAGGTGATCGCAACGCTGCCAGGGATGTCGTTCGAGACAAACGTCGCCGTCAAGGCTTCACCTTCGGAGAGCGGGAAGGGCAGATTTGCGCTGATCGAACTGATGCCTTGATCGCTAAAATTTACAAACAAATTACTCGGCGCAGGGTTCGGAATCAGATCATATTGTGAACCAATCTGGAGCGGATAACCAATAGGGTTGGACAAGGTAACATTGTTCGAGCTGACCGTAATGGTTCCATTGCCATTGACCAGGACCGCCGTAATAGTCAGCGGCTGGCTTTGCTGAACAAAATTTCCAGCATCGTCCTGGGCTTCCACTTCCAAGGTGTATCGTCCTGGCGGGAAAAGCCCATAAGCATCGGCGGAGTTGTTTAAATTAATCGACCAATTGGTCAGCGCGGAAGCATAATTGGTTGAGGAGATGCCATGATTCGGAATGGCGCCGTCTGGCTCGCGCAAGGGAATGAGTTCCGCACGAACCAGCGCCAGGCCATTGTTATCGCTGGCTGTTCCCACAACCGTGACGTAATCTCCGTTCGTCATCACGAGGCCGGATGGCGGAGAAGCAATCGAGAGGGCCGGGGGGTTGGTGTCGCCATTGTACCGACTGGCCGTGAAATTTTCGGCCAGTTCCGTGCTTTCACCCGCCGGGTCCGTCGCCACCACTTGGAGTGTATATGAACCTGCGACCAGGTTGGTGAGAGTCACAGACCACTGGGCCGCAGCCGTAGTCGTCACGGGCGGGCCGTAGTTTAAGGTGGAGGAGGCATTGTAGAGCTGGCAGGTTATTTGGGCCGATGGAAGGCCGGAAATCGTGCCCGTAACGGTAATCGGCCCAATATTGACCACGGCATTCGAGGCCGGGTAAGTAACTGCAATAGCGCCGGGAAGGTTATTGGAGATAAACGTCGCCGACAGCGTTTCTCCGTCAAACACGGGGAAGCTCAGATTTTCGCTGCTCGAGCTAATGCCTCCCGCCCTGTAGCTGAGAAACAGATTATTCGTCGCGGGCATCGCCGTCAAACTATACGTAGAACCAATTTGAAGCGGATAGCCAATAGGATTGGACAAAGTAACACTGTTCGAGGTTACACTAACGCTGCCGTTGCCATTGATCAGAAGCGCCGTAATACTCAGCGGCTGGCTTTGCCTGGCTATATTTCCCGCCTCATCCTGAGCCTCAACTTCCAAGGTATATCGCCCCGGCGGTACAAGACCGGACGCGTCCGCCAGGTTAATAAGATTAACCGACCAATTGGGCAGGCCCGTGGCATAGTTGGTTACGGCCACACCATGATTCGGAATGGCGCCGTCAGGTTCGCTCAAAGGAATCAGTTCCGCGCGAACCCAGGCTAAAGCGATATCATCACTGGCCAACCCCTGAACCGTAACGTGCGTGCCATTGGTTAAGTCGACGCCTCCCGCTGGAGAAGCAATCGAAAGCACGGGCGGGTTCGTATCGACATTGAGAAATTGAAAGTCACAAAAGACCAGGTTCGTATTAGCCGGCAGCGCGGAGCCAGCATAGTTCACGGGCAGAGGAGGATTTGGAAATGCCGTCGCCGCGCCGCCGCTCAACAAATCCAGGAACTCTCCGTTATTTACCAACCCGTCACCCAGCGTCAGATTGTTAAAATATTGCAAAGCATTGGTCGAGCTGATGACACGCCCGAAAACAGTGAACCCGCCATTTTGATTGTCCAGATTGCCCGAATTATCCGCCAGGTTGAAAAAGAACGCGCTGGTGGCGGAATTCGGGAGACCTCCTTGTTTGGCCATGGCGATTGTTCCAAAATCATTGTGAATCAATGGACCGGAGCTGAATTCATTGGTAACGCCGGTCGAGAATGGCGGCTCATAGTTGTGCCGTCCGACAAACTCGGAAATGTTCCAACCCGTAACGGGAGAGGTCTGGTTCGTTCGATCGGCCGCGTCGTCGTCGCCGCCTTGTAAAACAAACCCACCGACACACCGGTCAAAAAACATATTCGTATATGCCCCGGCGGTTATGTACTGGATAAAATTCCTTACCGTGGCGGGCTTGTCGTGGTCGAAAAGCTGGACATCGACAAAATTGGTTCCTCCACCCAGCAGACCAGAAAAAATGAATCGAACAACAGTGCCCGGCACCAAAGTCAATTGCGCGGGCGGCTGGCTCGTCACCGAAGTATCCGAGGATCTGACGACCACTGTGTAAGCGCCCGCTTGATTGGTGGTCACATTCTCCAGAGTAAGAGTGGCATTGGTGGCGCTGGGGATGGAGGCTCCATTGAATTGCCACTGGTAGGCCAGCGCATTGGTGTCGGCCACGACGGCAAAGGCGGCCGTGGAGGCGTTATTGATGGTCAGGCTTTGCGGCTGGGTGAGGATCGCGGGCGCAATGGCATGGGCGTTGAAAATGGCCGCCAGCAAAACCGCGAATATTCCCGAAAAGAGTTTGTTCATTCAAGACACTTTTAGCAGCACCGGTTTTTCATTTAAAGGAAATAATCAAACATTGTTGTCTTCCGGGCAAAAGCGGGCCATCTTGCTCTAATTGCATGAAAAGTCATATTCACCCCAGCAGAATGAACGGCTTGGCCCGCGCCTTCGTCGCCGCCAGTCTGTTCGCCACCGTTTTATCGATTGCACTGCCTATGAATGCCGCCCCTGAAACCAATGCCGCGCCCAAAAAATTGGAAGTGGCCACCTTTGGCGGCGGCTGCTTCTGGTGCGCCGAAGCCGTCTTCCAACGCATCCCGGGCGTCAAATCCGTCACGTCAGGATTCGCCGGCGGCGCCACGGCCAATCCCACTTACGAGGAGGTCTGCACCGGCACAACGGGCCACGCCGAGGTTATCCAGATCCAGTTCGATCCGGCTGTCATTTCTTACGACAAGTTGCTCGAAGTGTTTTGGGAAGCGCATGATCCGACGACCCTGAATCGCCAAGGCAACGATAGCGGGACCCAATACCGTTCAATTATTCTTTACAGCGACGAAAGCCAGCGCGCCGCCGCCGAAAAATCCAAAGCCGATGTGGCCAAACACCTTTCCAAACCCGTCACCACCCAAATCGTCCCATTGACCCAATTTTTCCCCGCCGAGGGCTATCACCAAAATTATTACAACGAGCACAAAGGCCAGGGTTATTGCCAATTCATCATCCGCCCCAAGTTGCGAAAATTGATCGACGCCGGAGTCATCCCCGCCGACAAAAATTAGATGTAGTGTCGAGGCTGTGCCTCGACGAGTTGAGCCAGAGGCTCAACGCTACAATCGCTTAGAGCCGCCCGAAGATTTTAAAACTCCTTGCCCGCAACGCGGGCTTTCCGCAACATGGCGCACTTTCTATGCGGCGACAATATCCGTTTCATTTGATTGAGCCGAAATGGCAGCAGCGATGGGAGGAGGGCCAGGTTTTCCGGGCTTGGAATCCGGGCGAGGCCATCCCGGCGGAACATCCTTTCGCGCGCCGCCACCGCAAGTTGCCGTCCAAATTCTATATTCTTGACATGTTCCCCTACCCTTCGGGCGCGGGGTTGCATGTCGGCCACCCGGAAGGATATACCGCCACGGACATCCTGGCGCGCTATCGCCGCGCGGCGGGGTATAACGTGCTTCACCCCATGGGGTGGGATGCCTTTGGCCTGCCAGCCGAGCAATACGCCATTCGCACCGGCCAGCATCCGTGCAAGACGACGGAGGAAAACATCGGGGTGTTCAAACGCCAGATTAAATCGCTGGGCTTCAGTTACGATTGGACGCGGGAAATAGATACGACAGACCCGAAATATTTCCGCTGGACGCAGTGGATTTTTCTCAAGCTTTACCATTCGTGGTTTAATCCGGCCACGGCCAAAGCCGAACCGATTGACACCCTGCCCTTCCCCGCCGGCTGCGAATCGGTAGAGGCCCGCCGCGCCTGGCGCGATGGCAAAAGGCTGGCTTATGTCACCGAGGCCCCGGTGTGGTGGTGTGAGGAACTGGGCACCGTGCTGGCCAATGAAGAAGTGATTGACGGCAAAAGCGAGGTGGGCGGTTTTCCGGTCACGCGCAAGCCAATGCGCCAATGGATGCTGCGCATCACCGCTTATGCCGACCGGCTGCTGGCCGGCTTGGAGGAGATCGACTGGAGCGAGTCGCTCAAGGAAATGCAGCGCAACTGGATTGGCCGCAGTGAAGGCGCCGAGGTGCAATTTCATCTGGCTGGCGGAGCGGCGGCGATTCCGGTTTTCACGACCCGCCCGGACACTTTGTTCGGCGCTACGTATATGGTGCTCGCCCCAGAGCATAAGCTGGTCGATGGCATCACCACTGCCACGCAACGCAGCGCCGTGGCCGCCTACAAAACGGAAGTCGCCAAAAAAAGCGACTTGGAACGCACCGAAACCGCCCTCGGCAAGACCGGCGTGTTCACCGGCGCTTACGCCATCAATCCTGTCAACAACGAACAAATTCCGGTATGGATCGCCGATTACGTGCTGGCGACTTATGGCACGGGCGCGATCATGGCCGTCCCGGCCCACGATGCGCGCGATCTGGAATTTGCCCGCAAGTTCGACCTGCCGGTCCGTGTGGTGGTGCAGGCGCCCGCAGGCCAGGAGTCGATTGGATTTGTCGGCGACGGCATGAGTGTGAATTCGGGTTTTCTTTCCGGCCTGCCCACTGCCACCGCCAAAGAAAATATCACGCACTGGCTGGCCGAACGAAAGCTGGGACGCAAAACCGTCAATTATAAGTTGCGCGACTGGCTCTTCAGCCGCCAGCGCTATTGGGGCGAGCCCTTTCCGATTATTTGGAAACGCGACGCTTCCGGCCAACTTTATCACGAGGCGCTCCCGGAATCGGCATTGCCATTGCGCTCGCCCGACTTGACTGATTTCAAACCCACGGCCACAGGCGAACCTCCTTTAGCCCGCGCCAAAGACTGGGTGCTCCTGCCGGACGGCGCGACCCGCGAGACCAACACCATGCCGCAATGGGCGGGAAGCTGCTGGTACTATCTCCGCTTTCTGGACGCGCGCAACGACAGCGCCTTTTGCGGGCCGCCGGCGGAACAATATTGGATGGGCCGCACAGGCGTCGATTTATATGTCGGCGGGATTGAACACGCCGTGCTGCACTTGCTCTACGCCCGCTTCTGGCACAAGGTCCTTTTCGATTTGGGCGAAGTGACGGCGCCAGAGCCATTCGCCAAGCTGATCAACCAGGGGCTGATCCTCGGCCAGGACGGCCAAAAGATGTCCAAGTCGCGCGGCAACGTCGTCAATCCCGATGACATTCTGGTTGAATATGGCGCGGACGCCTTCCGGCTCTATGAAATGTTCATGGGGCCGTTGGAGATGGTCAAACCCTGGAACACGCAAGGCGTCGAAGGGGTCTATCGTTTCCTCGGCCGGGTCTGGCGCTTGTTCGTGGATGAAAAAAGCGAAACCGAATTCGAACAAAATCAGGCGGCCGCCGCCGGCCAGCTCGACCAGATTCACCTCGGCGCGGCCATTCAAGAAATCGCCCCGACCGCCGCCCAACTCAAAACGCTCCACACCTGCATCAAAAAGGTGACCGAAGACCTCGACGCTTTTCGCTTCAACACCGCCATCTCGGCCCTGATGATTTTTGTCAACGACGCCATCACATGGGAAATCAAACCCAAGGCCGTCCTGCGCGATTTCTTAATCCTGCTCCAGCCTTTCGCGCCGCACCTGGCCGAGGAGTTGCACGATAAACTTTGCGCGAGCGGAACGCTGGCCTATGTGCCGTGGCCCAAGTTCGACCCTGCCTTGCTGGTGGAAGAGACGGTCGAAATCCCCGTGCAAGTGAACGGCAAGCTGCGCGACCGGATGGTCGTTTCCTCCTCCGCGACTCCCGCTGAAATCGAAGCGGCGGCGCTGGCCAGCGACAAAATTAAACCCTTCCTCGAAGGCAAACCGGTCAAAAAAGTCATCGTCGTGCCCAAAAGACTGGTTAACATCGTAACTTAAATGACTTGGGTTCCGCGCCCGAACGTTGTATATTGGATGTGATGAAGTATCTGACAAAGCAGGAACAAATGGTGTTATGCCTCGTTCTGGCCCTGGTCTTGACCGGTTGGGCCGTGAAAACGTATCGCACGGCGCATCCGGCCACGACGGCCAACTCGCATTCACGATCTTAACCTATGCCATCGCTTACTTTTGAAGACGCGGTCCGCAAAATAGTCGCCTCGGATTCACGTTATGAATTCGAGGGCTATCTCTTTGTGCATGAAGCCATTCAATACACCCAAAAGGCCTTGGGCCGGCACAAACAGGAGGAAAAACATGTCGGCTGCAAGGAATTGCTCAACGGCATTCGCGATTACGCCCTGACCACCTTCGGTCCGATGACCACGACCGTCCTTGATGCCTGGGGCATTCATTCCTGCGAAGACTTTGGTGAAATTGTGTTCAACCTCATCCAGCATAATCAGGCCATCCAATCCAATGCCGACCGCCGCGAGGATTTCAAGAACGGTTATGCTTTTGACGATGCATTCCGCAAGCCCTTTCTTCCGTCGCAATCGCGGGGGAAGGATTCCAAACCCGCCCACACGAAAATGATCGGCCAAGGCTGACGCCCCGCAATCCCAATGATCCGCAAACCTATCTCCCGGGCGGCGGCCGCCGTGTCTCCCAATCCTGTCAACACCCTTGCAGCCCCGCTGCCCGCTATTCCGGACGATGTCAGTTTGGTCACTTTGGAAAATGGCCTCGTGCTGATTATCCGCGAAGACCACAGCGCGCCGGTGGTGTCCGCCCAAGCCTGGTGCCACACCGGCAGCATTTCCGAAGGCAAATGGCTTGGCGCGGGTTTGTCGCACGTCCTGGAGCACATGCTTTTCAAAGGCACCACCACCCGTCCCGGCAGCCGCATCGATCAGGAAGTGCAACAGGCGGGCGGATACATGAACGCCTACACTTCTTTTGATCGCACGGTTTATCATATCAACGTGCCCAACACTGGAGCGACGGTCGCGATAGATATTTTGTGCGACATCATGCAAAACGCCAGCCTGCCTCCCACCGAACTGGACAAGGAACTGGACGTCATCCGCCGCGAAATGGATATGTGCCAGGACGACCCGGCGCGCCTGGCAGGACGCCGTCTTTTTGAGGCCGCCTACACCAAAAGCCCTTATCGCTTCACCGTCATTGGCTATCCGCAAATTTTCAACACCCTCAAGCCGGACGACATCCTTGCCTACTATCGCGAACGCTATGTGCCGAACAACATGTTTTTCGTTGTCACTGGCGATGTAAAGGCCGGCGAGGTCACCACTCAGATTCGCGAGGCGTTCGCCAAGAGCCACGCCAAGCCGCTGGCCCCGATGGTGCTTCCCCGCGAACCCCGCCAAACCGGCCCGCGCGACATTATCGAACACGGACCCATTCAACTCGCCCATTACCATTTTGCCTGGCACATCCCTGACGTCCGCCATCCCGACATGCCGGCGCTGGATATTCTGGCCTCGCTCCTCGGCAGCGGACGCAGTTCCCGCCTCTTTCGCGAAGTGCGCGAGAAAAAGGG
>DASRLE010000302.1:0-8392 GCA_035648615.1 Saccharimonadales bacterium (SeqCode)
AGATTTACAACTACGCTTTGAGGTTGAGGATGGCGCCGATGGATGGCGCGGTCGAACCGCCAGCGGCAGAGGACTTAAACGCCTCGACCCCATTGGCCGCGATCTCAGCGTGGCTGAGAGGATGATGGCTGCGGGCAATGATAAAGTTATTCCCTGACTGTCCCGCCAATTGCACGTCCTGCTTTAAACTGGCAAAGGCTCTTTGCGCGCTGCCCAAGTCAGCGGATTTCAACGCGCTGCCGAGGTTCTGCAAATCTTTGGCCGCCGCCGTGCCTGGGCTAAACAAGCCGGAGGATCCGGCCGTCTGGTTTGTTTTTTGGACGTCTTGCAGAAAACCAGCAAACGCGCTTTGGGCGCCGGCCAGGTTTCCGCCTTGCAGGGCGCTTTGCAGGGTGTCGAAATCCTGGGAGCGCTTGGCCATGTCAGTGTGTATGCCGGAGATATTCATAACTTTCCCAGTACCCATCGGCCAAAGAAGGAAAATACTTAAAGCAATGGGGAGGAAATACATTTTTCTGCGAGCGGCTAAAGTATCTTGCGGACCTGCCGATAGCTCACTTGTCGCAAGACGATGGCGATTGGCAGCCACAAAGGGCCAATACGGAAAAGCGGTGAAGCCCGTCGTCCAAAATTCACCACATGGCATGGATGCCGTGCAGTAAAAACTCCCCGCAAGGGGTGACTCAAGGAAAGAGTTAGTTTTATGGTAATAAATACAAATATCGCAGCACTCAACGGCGCCAACAACCTCAACAAGTCCACCAACATGTTGAACCAATCGCTGGCCCGTCTCTCCTCTGGCTCGAAAATCGTTAATGCCTCTGATGATCCCGCCGGGTTGGCGGAATCCATCTCGCTTACCGCGCAAATCGGCCAGACCACGGCGGCTAACCAGAACGTTAGCAACGCTGCTTCGTTTGCCCAAACCCAGGATGGGTTTTTGCAACAAGTAGGTTCGGCGCTGGATCAAATGAGCACCTTGGCGGTGGAAGCCCAGGACGGCACCAAAACCAACAGCGAGCGCGCCGACTACCAGAAGCAATTTAATACTCTGGCTGGCTACATCACGGACACGGCGGCGAAAAACTTCAACGGCGTGAGCCTTTTTAGCGCTTCCGCCTTAACCGTGACCACGGATGGCAGTGGCGACACCTTCGCCATGACGGGAGTTGACTTGAGCGCCTCCGGCTACACGGGCGCCACTGGCGCGGACATCTCCACCACCACGGGCGCGGCCTCGGCCTTGACGGCGGTGGCAACGGCCATCACGCAATTAGCGACGGACCGCGCCACCATTGGCGCCAATGAAGAACGATTGAACTACACCGGGCAGGAATTGGGTGTCTTGAATACCAACCTGTCCGCCGCGAACAGCCAGTTGACGGACGTCGATGTGGCGCAGGAAAGTACTAACTACGCAAAGTATCAGATCCTGGTGCAATCCGGCACGTCGATGCTGGCCCAGGCAAATCAGAACCCTCAATCCGTGCTGAAATTGCTCGCGTAAGCGCGCAGTCACTACTTCGGAATACTCACTCGGGCAGCGTTCGCGCTGCCCGATTTTTTTATTCATGGCAATGCGCCGCAATGAATTGGAACAATCCGTCCTATCCGCCCCGCCTAAAGCTTTGGGCCGGATGAACCGATACACGGTATGTCGGGATAGAAACGACACTGGCGATTGGCAGTTCTAAAGGGCCAATAGGGAGATAGGTGAAGCCCGCAACCGAAATTCACCACACGGCATGGATGTCGTGCAATAAAACTCCCCGCAAGGGGTGACTCAAGGAAAGAGTTAGTTATGGTAATAAACACAAACATCGCAGCGCTTAACGGCGCCAATAACCTCAACAAGTCAACCAACATGCTGAATCAGTCGCTGGCGCGATTGTCTTCTGGCTCGAAAATCGTTAATGCCTCTGATGATCCCGCCGGGTTGGCGGAATCCATCTCGCTTACCGCGCAGATCGGCCAGACCACGGCGGCTAACCAAAACGTTAGCAACGCCGTTTCATTTGCCCAAACCCAGGACGGCTACCTGCAACAGGTTGGCTCGGCCCTGGATCAAATGAGCACTCTGGCTGTGGAAGCCCAGGACGGCACCAAGACCAACAGCGAACGCGCTGACTACCAGAAGCAATTTAACACTCTGGCTGGCTACATCACGGACACGGCGGCGAAGAACTTCAATGGCGTGAGCCTTTTTAGCGCTTCTGCCTTAACCGTGACCACGGATGGCAGTGGCGACACCTTCGCCATGACGGGAGTTGACTTGGGCGCCTCCGGCTACACTGGCGCCACCGGCGCGGACATCTCCACCACCACGGGCGCGGCCTCAGCCCTGACGGCCGTGTCCACGGCGATTACGCAATTGGCCACCGATCGCGCCACCATCGGCGCGAACGAAGAACGGTTGAACTACACCGGGCAGGAGCTGGGTGTCTTGAATACCAATCTGTCCGCCGCCAACAGCCAGTTGACGGACGTTAATGTGGCGCAGGAAAGCACTAACTACGCAAAGTATCAGATCCTGGTGCAATCCGGCACGTCGATGCTGGCCCAGGCAAATCAGAACCCGCAATCGGTGCTGAAATTGCTCGCGTAAGCGCGCAGTCACCGATTCGGCAGACTAACTCGGGCGGCGCACGCGCCGCCCGGGTCTAGATTCCGGGTGGAATCGAGTTTAGTTATTAACGCAGTAACAGGAATTTAATTTTATGGCAGTAGCTACTAGCGCGACCAGCAGCAGCCTGGCGCTTTCGGGCTTGGCCTCGGGCATTGACTGGACCTCCATTGTCAAAGAGCTTTTGGTCGCGGAATCCGCCCCGGAAACCCGGATGCAGGCCAACGAAACTGCGGACCAAAACAAGGGTTCCGCCTACCAGGCCGTCGGCAGCGAACTGACCAAGCTCAATACGGATGTCACAACGCTGAGCGATCCAACATTTTTCGACACTCGCACCACCTCCCTTTCCAATGGCTCCGTCGCCAGCGCCACCGCCGCCTCCGGCACCGCCCTGGGCGCCTATAACTTTACGGTCAGCCAACTGGCCAGCGATGCGGTGCAACAGGGTTCTAAGGCCAGCGGCAAACCCCTCAGCCCCACCAATGATGTTTCGGGCCTGGTCTTAAGCAGCGCCGGATTCGCCAATCCCCTCACGGCCGGAACCTTTGCCGTCAATGGCCAAACCGTCACCTTGGCGACCAGTGATACCCTCCAATCTGTTTTCGACAAGATCAGCGCCGCCACCAGTGGAGCAGTGACCGGCAGTTACAATGCCTCGACCGACGAGATTTCTTTGAGCAGCAGCGCCCCGATCGTCCTGGGCAGCGCGACCGATACCAGCAATTTCCTCCAGGCGGCCGAACTCTACAATAACGGTGGCAACACCATCACGAGTGTTTCCGGCCTGGGCGGAGTCAATTTGAGCAACCCGATGGACAATGCGAACCTTTCCACTACCATCAGCGACGGCGGTTCCGGGGCCGGCGAATTTGCCATCAACGGCGTGGCCATTAATTTCAACGCTTCCACCAACAGCGTGAACGACGTTTTGCAGAAAATCAACGATTCCACCGCCGGAGTCACAGCCACTTATGACTCACTCAACGGCCGGTTTGAACTGACGAACAAGACTCCCGGGGACGTCGGCATTTCGCTTCAGGATGTCACCGGCAATTTTTTGGCCGGCACCGGCCTTTCCGGCGGCACTTTGCAACGCGGGAATAACCTGCTTTATAGCATCAACGGCGGCGGCACCCTGACCAGCCAATCCAATACGATTAATGGTAACTCTTCAGGCGTGACAGGTTTGTCCATCACCGCCTTGGGGGTGGGCTCCACCACTGTCTCAGTCAGCAGTGACACTTCGACCATTGCAGCGGCGATCAGTTCGTTTGTGACAGACTATAATTCGGCCCAAAACTATATCAGCGGCCAAATTGCCACCAGCACTGACTCCACCGGCAATGTCACCCTCGGCACGCTGACCGGCGACATGGATGCCGAGGGTATTATGACCGGTTTGCGGCACGCCATCGGCACGTCGCCCTCCGGCTTGTCAGGCGGGATAAATGGCTTGAATGATTTGGGCATTGCCACGAATGGGACGAACAATACCCTGGCCCTTAACAGCGCCACTCTGACGAGTGCCCTGACTAATAACCTAAGCGCGGTCAAAGATTTGTTCACTAACTCCACCAACGGGGTGGCCACCACGCTGGGTTCGTATATCGGCGACGTTAATGGCTCCAAGGGCGCTTTGGCCAATGACGAGACTAACATGAACAACGAAGTCACAACCATCAAGACCAGTATTACCACCCTTCAACAAAAGATATCCAACGATCAAACATCACTGGATAATGAGTTTTCCAACATGGAAACCATCATCAATAGCCTTAACACGGAAAAGCAATACCTGAACGATTATTTTGCCAGTTCCAGCGCCACCTCCAACACCGCGCCGACGGCCGCCGGCTCCTCCTCGACAGGATAGGGCATTTATGTCTGACACCGTTAAAACTACTGCGAAAAACCCTTTTCGGGTCAATCTGGACGCGGAAGCATCCACCTTGCCGGGAAAAAGCTTGGAGTCGATGCTGGCTCTCTTCGCTCATTGTCAAAACCGGGGCGCGCCTCCGTCGAGCCAGGGAGAAGAAAACACCTCCTCCTTCGCCGCCGCCAGCAGCCCCGAACGTCTTTCTTTTCGCGTCGTCGGACGCCAGGTTATCATGGCGGCCCTTGAGCAAGTCAGGATGCTGCAACAGCGCACCAACGAGATCCAAGCCATTGTCCTGATCAATAATTGGAAGGTGGCGGATCGTCTGTGGGCGGAGCTGCTACTGGATTGCAAGACCCCCTTGCTGGAGTTGAACTTCCTGCAAGAGTTATGGGGCGTCATTCCCGACCGGCTGGAGGCAGGCGAGTGGTCCATGCTGCGGCACGGCCAGCAATTTATTTTGATTCACGCCAAAGTTGAACTACTCTTGTCGCGCCAGCAAAATCTTTTTGAGCTGTCCGACACTTTGGAAAGACACTTGGGTCTTTGGCTTAAACAGTTTGAACGCATATTGGAAAAACTCGATGAAAAAAGCATGGCTTGAGGCTTGTCAACTGGCGGCGGCCATTGTTCTCTGCACGGGGTGTCATGTGCTGCCGGCCCTTCCGCCGGTGGTCCAGGACATGGGGCCGCGCTATCGTCCGACCAACATCTACCGCCAATCTCCTTTGCTGCCGCCGCAGCTTCGCCGCGTGGCCTTGCTGCCTCTCACCACGACGGAATCCACCGCCTTTTTGCAAGCGGGCGTCGAGACCCTGACCCCCGTCGTGTACGCGGAATTGGAAAAGTGCAAGCGCTTTGAAATCATTGCCGTTAGTCCCGATCAACTTCGGCAATTGACCGGCAAGCCCGGTTGGAGAACCGACGAACCGCTGCCGCCGGATTTTTTTAGCCGGCTCAGCGATGCCACGGGCTGCGATGCCGTGCTGTTTTGCCAATTGACCCGCTATCAGCCTTACCAGCCTTTGGCCATGGGATGGAAATTCGCCCTGGTCGCGAACCCCCCGCCGGGCCCCGCTCCCGCTGGAAACCTCAAGGACACCATTTTGTGGTCCGCCGACGAAGTGGTGGACGCCGGGGAACCGGGAGTCGCCAACGCCGCGCGCGACTACTATGCGCAACATCTGCACAACGAAACGCCCTC
The DNA here is from genome assembly GCA_035648615.1 of Saccharimonadales bacterium (SeqCode). GTDB lineage: Bacteria > Verrucomicrobiota > Verrucomicrobiia > Limisphaerales > Palsa-1400 > DASRLE01. Next base: position 5,707 of record DASRLE010000302.1, read on the forward strand.
CGCCGACGTCTCGACCATTCTCAGTTCGCCCGTCCGCTTCGGCCAGTACACGCTGGCTGCGCTGCTGGAAACGCTGCCTTACCGCTTCGTGGCCGCTCATTGAAGCGCTCGCCGGCAGAATGAAGCCCGCGCCACGCCGCTGTCGGGCGCATCCCACTCCTTCGTCTCTGCATTCGAAAAAATAGCGCGCACCATGCGCGTCTCTTCTTGACAGCCTGCCTCGGGGCGGCCCGAAAAATAGCGCGCACGGTGAGCGGCAAAGTTTCCCAGTGTTGTGGTAGAATCGATGGCGTGAATAGAAAAAGAGTATGAAAGAAAGTTCTTCCACCGATAAAGCCATTTTCGTATCAAGAGTGCGGGCGAATTTCGTTGTTGAAGCCCCCGAGTTGAATATGCCTCTGCCCGTGGACTTTACGCATCGGCTGTTTGACAGAAGGCTCACCCTTGGCGACTTTACCTTGTATGCAGCCTAAGCTGCCTTGCCTTCCTGCAAGTCAGCGCGGGGGAACCAAACCTCGGAAAACCGAGGATGGGGCTTACGCCGGTGGCGAACCACCGTCGCGGTCACTTTCAGGACCGAGCCCGTCAGCTAACCTCGCCGGCATCTGGAAGGGCGATCCTCTAGCTCCCGCGTGTGCGGGAAACCACGGTCTCCCCAATGAAATGCGTTGCGCCTGGCGCGGAAAATTCGTGCCGTGGCACAACCACATCGGAGATGAATTATGACGACGAATATTATGCTGGCGGCCAATTGGAATTGGTTTGGCGTGGAGTGGTATTGGTACGCGCTGGTCGCCGTTGGCCTGGTCTCGATCTCCAGTCAAGTACTAATCCACGAGCGGCAGGTGGGGATCGTAATCAAACGCTTTGGGCGGCACAGCTTGGCCCCGGGGCAACTCATTGCCCTCGGCGGCGAAGCCGGCTATCAGGCGGACACCCTGGCGCCGGGCCTGCATTTCGGTTACTGGCCGTGGCAGTATCGCATCCTCAAGGCGCCGGTGACAATCGTGCCGCAAGGCGAGATTGCCCTCGTGCTGGCAGCCAGCGGGGCGGCCATTCCCACCGAACGCATTCTGGGGAAAATTGTCGAAAGCGATAATTTTCAGGATGCGCGCCAGTTCCTGCTCAAGGGCGGGGAGAAAGGCCGTCAGCTCGGCATTCTTACCGCCGGCACCTATCGCATTAACACCGCGTTGTTCACCGTCATCACCTCGATGACGGCGGGCGGCCATGGCATGGCCTCTGAGCAATTGCTCTTGCACCGCATTGAGCCGGACATGGTGGGCATCGTGACCGCGCTTGATGGACAGCCAATTGAAGCGGGCGAGATTGCCGGGCCGGTGATTGCCGGCCACAACAACTTCCAGAACGCGCAGGCGTTTCTGGACGGTGGCGGACGGCGCGGATTGCAGGAGCAAATCCTGTTGTCCGGCACCTGGAACCTCAACCCGTGGTTTGTCCAGGTGGAGCAAGTGCTGATGGTGCAAATCCCCATCGGCTACGTAGGCGTGGTCATCTCGTTCGTGGGCATGGCGCACGAAGACGTCAGCGGCGTCGAGTTCAAGCATGGCGACCTGGTCAATACCGGGCACAAAGGGGTTTGGGTCACGCCGCTCTATCCCGGCAAACATCCGCTCAACACGCGCGTGATGAGGGTCGAGTTCGTGCCGACGACGAACATCGTTTTGAACTGGGCCAACCGCACCGAGGCGCATCACTACGACGAGAAACTCTCGTCCATCACGGTGCGCTCGAAGGATGGCTTCGCGTTCAATCTCGACGTGTCGCAAATCATCCACGTCGGCGCTCTCGATGCGCCCAAGGTGATCAGCCGTGTCGGCTCGATGCAGAACCTGGTTGATCATGTCCTGCAACCGATTGTCGGAAATTATTTCCGCAATTCGGCCCAGGACTACACCGTGCTCGACTTCCTCAGCGCGCGCAGTCAACGGCAGGCCGATGCCGCCTCCCATATCCGCGTCGCGATTGCGGCCTACGATGTGCAGGCGATCGACACGCTCATTGGCGACATCAATCCGCCGGGAGAATTGATGCAGACGCAGACCGAGCGGAAAATTGCCGAAGAACAACGCAAGACCTACGAGGTGCAGGAAGCCGCTCAGATCCAACGGCAACAACTCGTGCGGCAAACCTCCCTGGCCGACATCCAGCAACAAGTGGTCGGCGCGGAACAAGGCGTCAACATCGCCGAGCTAAAGGCCAGCGCCACGGTCAAACAGGCCTTCGGCGACGCCGAATCCACCCGGCTGCGGGCCATTGGCGAAGCGGAAGCCATCCGCGCGACCGGCAAAGCGAAAGCCGAAGCCTACCGCGCCGGCGTCGAGTCGCTCGGCGCGCAGGGTTACACGGTGATGCAGCTCATGCAGATAGTCGGCGAGCGCAACGTCCGAATCGTGCCGGATGTGGCCGTCAACGGCGGCACTGGAAACACCGGCTTGGTGGACGGCTTGCTCGGCGTCATGCTGCGCAACCAGCACAACGGCCACAGCGCAACGGAAAAAAACTAAATCGAGAAACAGAGGAGCACGTCCGACATGGCGTGCTCCTTCCTAGCAGCCTGTCGGGCTTAAGCGATCACCATCCTAATAGCGATTATGGAACATATAGGGCCAGACACGTTGCGAGGGTAACTCTGGTTGGCAGTAATGGATTGGATAGCCCTTTC
>DASRLE010000303.1:0-10495 GCA_035648615.1 Saccharimonadales bacterium (SeqCode)
GGCAGGGAGTCAAGAACTTTTCCATTCTGGTTTCCCATGTGCTGGTGCCGCCGTCGATTGGCTCGATTCTGCAATCGCCCAATAACCGGGTGCAGGGTTTTTTGGGGCCGGGCCATGTTTGCGCCGTGATGGGTTATCGCGAATACGAGCCGCTGGCCGCGCGCTTCCGGGTGCCCATTGTCATTACGGGCTTTGAACCCATTGATTTGCTGCAAGGCACCTTGATGGCTGTGCGCCAGCTTGAGGAGGGCAGGGCGGAAGTCGAAAACCAATATCCGCGCGTCGTCAAGCGCGAGGGCAACCGCATGGCGCAGGATTTAGTCAATAAAGTTTTCGAGGTGTGCGACCGCAAGTGGCGCGGCGTCGGTTCGATTCCAAAAAGCGGTTACAAACTGCGCTGGGATTTTCGCGAGCACGATGCGGAACGCATCTTCGAAATCAAGGACATTGACACCTCTGAACCGGCCAATTGCATCAGCGGCTTGGTTTTGCGCGGGGTGAAGAAGCCGCACAACTGCCCTGCCTTCGGCAAAGAATGCACGCCCGATCATCCGCTGGGCGCCACGATGGTTTCCGCCGAGGGCGCTTGCGCGGCCTATTATGCTTACGGGCGGCACCTGGAAATTCAGCCTAAACCGGAATCCGCCGAGACGGCCACCGCATGAATTCTTCCGCGCCCTCCGCCCTTCCCGCTACGACCGAAGATTTTCGCGCGAAGATTTTGCGGAAGTGCGGCGAAAGCATGGAGATGAAGGAGAAGTTTTTTTCCAAGTACGCCGGGGAGATCGAGAAAGTGTCGAGAGACATGGCGGAGCGCTTTAGGCGGGGCCGAAAAATGCTGGTGATGGGCAACGGCGGCAGTCTCTGCGACGCGCTGCACTTTAGCGTCGAGTTTACCCATCCCATCATCGAAAAGCGCGCGGCCTTCCCGGTCATTCCGTTGATGACCGATATCGCCACGATGACGGCCATCGGCAACGATTTGGATTACTCGCAAGTGTTCGTCAATCAACTTCGCATTCTCGGACAACCCGAGGACATGGCGCTCGCAGTCAGCACGAGTGGAAAGTCGGCCAACTTGATTTACGCCATGGAAGCCGCGCGCGCACGCGGCATGCTGACCATTGCCTGGCTCGGCAAGGATGGCGGACGGCTGGCCGAGCTGGTCGATTATAGTTTCATCGTCCCTTCCTACAGCATTCATCGCATCCAGGAAGTGCATGCCACGCTGGTGCATGTCATGTGGGACCTGATCCACATTGCGCTGGGAGAAGAAGATGTCGTCTGAAACCGCCAACGGCCAGGACGCGGCGCCCGGCTACCTCGGTTCGTGTCCGATCCCGATTACCGACTACAAGGAAATCGCGCTGTCCCACGGCAGCGGCGGCAAGCTATCGCATCAATTGATCCAGAAAATGGTCCTCCCGCAATTCCGCAACGAGTTGCTGGAGGCCATGCACGATGGGGCGATACTTTCCATCCATGGCGCCAAGCTCGCCTTCAGCACCGACTCTTTTGTAGTCAATCCGATTTTCTTCCCAGGGGGCGACATTGGCAAGCTGGCTATCTGCGGCACCGTCAACGATCTCGCCATGTGTGGCGCAAAACCTCTCTATCTTTCGGCTGCGTTCATTCTCGAAGAAGGACTGCCGATGGACGATTTCTGGCGCATCGTCCAGTCAATGAAAAATGCCGCCGCTGAGGCAGGCGTGTTATTGGTCACTGGCGACACCAAAGTGGTGGACCGCGGCAAAGGGGACAAAATATTCATCAACACTTCCGGCATCGGCGTGATCGAGCCGGGCGTGCAAATTCATCCGGGTCGCGCGCAAATCGGGGACAAAATTATCATCAATGGTCCAATGGCCATGCACGGCATTGCCATCATGTCCGTGCGCGAGGGCCTGAATTTTGAAACTGAAATCAAGAGCGACTGCGCGCCGTTGAATGGCCTCGTTGCTGAATTGCTGACCGCGCATCCGGATATTCACGTCCTGCGCGATCCGACGCGCGGCGGCATCGCCAGCGCCGCCAGTGAAATCGCGGAGCAGGCGCGGGTGGGCATTTATCTCCACGAAGCGGCGATTCCCATCAGTGAAGAGGTGAAGGGAGCCTGTGAAATTCTTGGTTTCGACCCGCTCTACGTGGCCAATGAGGGCAAGGTATTGGCGTTCGTGCCGCCCTCCGGCGCAGACCGCGTATTGGCGGCGATGCGCCGTCATCCTCTCGGACGAGAGGCCGCAATCATTGGTGAGGTCGTCGCCGATCACCCCGGGTTTGTCACGATGCGGACCCGGGTGGGCGGCAATCGAGTTGTTGACATGCTTTCCGGCGAACAGTTGCCTCGCATCTGCTGACGCTCATTGCGGTTTGGGTGAGGTTCTGGCAGGCTATGCTCGTGCGGCGGGACAGATCATGAAATCAGCATCGAATGAGATCGGCAATGTGGTGGCCAGCCCGGCACTGGTGGAGATGGCCATGGCTTATTCGCGCAGCCGCGTTTTGTGCGCGGCCGCCCGCCTGGGAGTGGCAGACGCGCTGGGCGATTCCGAGCGATCGGTCGAAGAACTGGCGGCGGCTTGCGGCGCGGATGTTCAGTCGCTGCATCGCCTTCTCAGAACACTGGCCAGCATGGGCATCACAGCCGAATCGGCTCCCGGCCGCTTTGTTCTCTCGCCCTTTGGACAACCATTGCGCAAGGACGCGCCAAATTCCGCGTGGGCTGGCGTTGTTTTCTGGGCCGATCTCCTGGCGGATAGTTGGGCGCACCTTACGGAATGCGTGCGAAGCGGGAGAACCGCCGCCAGGATCATGGCGGACGAGGGGATTGTTTCGCGTTGGTCCACTGCGGGAGACGCAGGGGCAATCTTCCGGGAAGTGATGGGAACAGCGCCGGTTGAACGTTATGCGCCTATTGTCAAACGGTGGGACTTCGGCAGCCGCCGTGTGGTGGCAGACTTAGGGGGCGGCGGAGGGGCTTTAATTTCCGCCATTTTATCGAGTCACCCTCAACTGAACGGGATATTAGTGGACGCACCGGCTTCGATTGAAGCGGCCAAGCCCCGCTTCGAGGCGGATGGGTTGGGGGGGAGATGTGAGCTCGTCGGCGCGGACCTGCGAAACGAGGTTCTCACGGGCGCGGATGTTTACCTTCTTAAACATGTCCTGCACGGGTATGACGATCCCGCCGCGCTTGGCATTCTCCAGAAGTGTCGAGGGGCCGTCAATTCGGACGGATGCCTTCTCATCATCGAGTTTATTTTGCCGGAAGTCATTTCGGCGCCAGATTCCAAGTTGCAACGCCGCCTGCTGAGTGACCTGAACATGCTGGCTGTGACGGGCGGGAAGGAGCGTAGCGCGTCCGAGTGGTCCCGGCTTCTTCAAGCCGCTAGTTTTCGGGTCGGCAAGATTGTCGCAGTAGAAGAGTTAGACGTTTCCATCATTGAAGCATGGCCTGTGTGAGCGCGCTCAACCGTGCGCCAAAGCAGCTACTCGGCAAAGATCTGGTTATAACCGTATTCGTAGGCAAAGCGCGCCGTGCTCTTCGCGAGTTTTTGATTTATCAATTAGCATTTATTAATTTTTCCCAGGATCTCGCTCAGTTGTTCGGGGAGGGGAGGCTTGGTCAAAAATAGGGCGGCGCCTAGTGTCTCGGCTCGTTCGCGGTCTTCGGGCTCGCTTGAGGAAGTCAGGATAATGACGGGGGCGGCGGGGCGTTGCGGCTGTCGGCCAATCCACTCCAGGACTTCGAAGCCATTGAGATGTGGAAGCTTCAGATCAAGGAAGATGATATCGGGCTGAGGGAAGGCGGCGCGATCGGCAAAGCGTCCCTGGTTTTGGAGGTAATTGATGGCTTCGACGCCGTCGATGGCGACGTGGGTCGTGGCCGCAACTTTACTCTTAGTCACGGCGCGGTGAAAGAAAAAGACATCGTCGGGCGAGTCCTCGACCAGAAGGATGATAGGCACGCCGGTTGGTTGGTTCATAGGGGGGTGATGACGCTCAGGCGGCAGGCTTTGCGGGGGCAGGGAGATCGACCCAGAAGCGGCTGCCTTGGCCAGGGGCGGATTCGACGCCACAGAAACCGCCCATTCTTTGCACGGCTCGGTTGACGATGGCCAGGCCGATGCCGGTGCCTTCATATTTTTGCATGTCACCGACCCGCTCGAAGATGCTGAATATCTTGCGATGATAGGTGGGATCGATGCCGATGCCGTTGTCTTCAACCCACAGGCGCACTTGGTTGGCGCGAACTTCGGTGCGGATGCGCACTTCGGGGGCGACGCCGGGAGGAACAAATTTAGTGGCGTTGCTCAGAAGGTTGCTGAGACATTGTTCGAGAAGGAAACGATGGGCCAATACTTCCGCCAGGCAAGGCTCGATGGTGATCTTGGCCTTGGCCGCTTGCGAGCCTATCAACGAAATGACCTCTTCGATGACGTGTTGGAGTTGAACGGCTTCCAACTTGACCGTTTCACGCGCCACACGGCCGTAGGCCAGCAGGTCGCGAGTCAGGCAATCCATGCGCTTGGCGGCGCGGTCGAGGGCTTGCAAATGATTGTGGGCATCGGCGTCGAGACGAGAACCGTAATCTTCAAGGAGAACGTCGATATAGCCCGTCAAAGACCGGAGGGGCGCGCGCAGGTCATGGGAGACACTATAAGAGAAAGTCTCGAGTTCGGAATTGGCTTCGCGCAGTTCTTCGTTCAGTTTTTGGATGACTTCCAATTGCTGCGCCTGATTGCGATTGTTCGCGGCCAGGTCTTCGGCCTGGGTTTTGATGATTTGCGTTTGGCGCGCCAACTCCACAAAGACGCTGACTTTGGCTTTGAGAACTTGGGGCACGACGGGCAAAAACATGTAGTCCACCGCGCCGAGTTCGTAACCTTTAAGGCGATCCAAGTCGGTCGTGTTGTAGCCAGTGACGAAAATTATGGGAGTGCGCTCAAAGCGAGGCCGCTGGCGAATGAGCGCGGCGGTTTCAAACCCATCCATATTGGGCATGTTGACATCGAGCAGGATGACGGCGAAATCGTTGCGCAAAAGTTGCTCCAGCGCTTCGACGCCGTTGCGGGCCTTGATGATCCTCTGTCCCAGTTCGGAGAGAATCGCTTCGTGGGCCAGCAGTTTGCCGGGTTGGTCGTCCACCAACAGGATATTGACGATCTCTTTGGGGATATTGGCAGACTGCCGACCTGGCTTGGCGGTTAGAATTTTTTGCTCCATACATTAACAGTCTGCGAATCAACGGTGCAGCCAGACTCGCATGAGCGAGACCAATTGATCGCTGTTGACGGGCTTGGCGATGTAGTCGGACGCGCCGGCTTCCAGGCATTTTTCGCGGTCGCCTTTCATCGCTTTGGCCGTGAGCGCAATCATGGGCAGAAGCTTGTGTTTAGGATTGCCTCGGATGACTTGCATGGTCTCGTAGCCGTCCATCTCGGGCATCATGATGTCCATGAGAACCAACGAAACATCTGGCGTTTGCTCCAACATGTTGATGGCTTCGCGGCCGTTGGATGCGCTAAGCACTTGCATGCTGTGACGTTCCAGAAGGCCGGTCAAGGCGAAGATGTTGCGCACGTCGTCGTCCACGACCAGCACTTTCTTTTGCGCGAGCGCTTCGTCGGTGTGATGGAGCCGCTCCAGCATGCGCTGCTTTTGCTCGGGCAGATTCGTCACGACGCGATGGAGGAATAAAGCCGTTTCGTCCAGCAACCGCTCGGGCGATTGAACGCCTTTAATAATGATACTCTTGGCGATTTTGCGGAGTTGCGTTTCCTCGTCTTCGCTCAGATCTTTGCCGGTGAAAACCACGATGGGCAGATCGCGCAGGGCCGGTTCTTCCTCGATCTTTTCCAATAGATCGAAGCCAGAAATGTCGGGCAATCGCAAATCGAGGACGACGCAATCAAAGGAGCGATCATGCATGAGGGTCCATGCTTCCCCGCCGGTGCCGACGCTGGTAATTTCAACGTCTTCGTGCGCCAACAGCTCGATGATGCTGCTGCATTCCGTCGGATCATCATCAATGACCAGCAATTGCTTGGTGCGGGGCTTGGTAAACTGTTGGATGCGGGTCAGGGCCGCTTCCAATCCTTCGGTCGTGACCGGTTTGTTCAGATAGGCGAAAGCGCCGCGTTCCAAACCGTGTTGGCGCTCTTCTTCCATCGTAATGATCTGCACAGGAATATGCCGCGTGGAAGGATCCTGTTTAAGATGGCTAAGCACAGTCCAACCTAACATATCCGGCAAGAAAATGTCGAGACTGATGGCGGTCGGCTTGAATTCACGGGCCAGGGCCAGCGCCACACTGCCGCGCATGGCGACAAGCCCTTTGAATCCCTTGTCCCGGGCCAGGCCCAGTAAAACCCGGGCATAATGCGGATCGTCCTCGACGATCAACAGGACGGTATCGCCTTCCTGGACATTTTCGCGATCATCCAGCACGGTTTCGGCGCTGGCGGTGGGCAGGACTTTGATGGTAGGGGCCTCAGATTCTGAACCGCGCGCCACTGACGGTCCCGCATAGGTTTGCGGGAGATAGAGGGTGAAGGTGCTCCCTTGGCCCAGCACGCTGGTCAACCTAATTTCGCCACCGAGCAGGTTGGCCAGTTCGCGGCTGATGGCCAGGCCCAAGCCAGTGCCGCCGTATTTGCGGCTGGTGCCGGCGTCGGCTTGTTGAAAGGCCTCGAAAATAATTTTCTGTTTTTCCGGCGGAATGCCAATGCCAGTATCAATCACTTCAAAGGCCAGGACCGATGGCGCGCGTTTAAGCACGGGATGATCCTGCGACCAGCCTTGTTGCACCAGTCGCGCGGAGAAGGTGACCTTTCCCTGGGTGGTAAATTTAAAGGCGTTGGAGAGGAGGTTCTTGAGAATTTGCAGCAATCGCTTGGCGTCCGTGATGAGTTGCCGGGATAGATGCGGATCAAGAGTGACGACAAAGCCCAGGTTCCGGGTGTCGGCAACGTGGCGGAAGTTGCGCTCCACCGTGTCGCGCACCGAGGCAAAGGTCACTTCTTCCGCTTCGATGGTCACCGTGCCAGATTCGATCTTGGACAAGTCCAGAATGTCGCTGATCAGGTTCAACAAATCCGTGCCCGCGCTGTGAATCGTCTTGGCGAACTCGACTTGCTTGGGGCTGAGGTTGCCTTGCGGGTTGTCGAGCAGTTGCTGGCCCAGGATCAGGATGCTGTTGAGCGGCGTGCGCAACTCGTGGGACATGTTGGCCAGGAACTCGGATTTGTACTTCGAGGTCAGCGCCAGTTCGGATGCTTTTTCTTCGACGGCGCGGCGGGCTTGTTCAATTTCGGCATTTTTCCGTTCGACTTCGGCGTTTTGCTCGGCCAGTTGACGGGCTTTTTCGGCCAGTTCCTCGTTGGTGCGCTGCAATTCGATCTGGCGGGTTTGCAATTCGCTGGCCAGTTCCTGCGATTGTTGCAGCAACCGTTCCGTGCGCATGGTGGCCTCGATGGTGTTGAGCATGATGCCGATGCTGCCGGTCAACTGCTCGAGGAACGCCATGTGCGTCGGGGTGAAGGTGCTGAGGGAACCCAACTCGATGACCGCCTTGGTCTGTCCTTCGAATAGCACGGGAAGGACGACGATGTTCGCCGGGGCGGTCGCGACCAACCCGGAGGTGACTTCGATCTGGTGATCGCGGACGGCGCTGAGCAGAATCGTTTTCTTTTCAATGGCGCACTGCCCAACCAGACCGTCGCCGGGATGGATGGTTTCGTCCGATGCGGTGCGGCGGCGATGGGCGTAGCCGGCCAGAAGCTTGAGATATTGCTCTTCGTCGCGGGACTCCATTTGATACATGACGCCTTGTTGGGCGTTGACCAGCGGCGCGAGTTCGGAAAGCAGCATGCGTCCGACTGTGAGGAGGTCGCGCTGCCCTTGCAACATGCGGGTGAATTTGGCGATGTTGGTCTTGAGCCAGTCCTGCTCCGTGTTGCGCAGGGTGGTATCGCGCAAGTTGCTGATCATGGCGTTGATGTTGTCTTTCAACTCCGCCACTTCGCCCCGCGCGATGACTTGAATGGAACGCGTCAAGTCGCCCTTGGTCACCGCCGTGCCGACTTCAGCGATGGCGCGGACCTGGGTGGTAAGGTTGGCGGCGAGAAGGTTGACGTTGTCCGTCAAATCCTTCCAGGTTCCAGAGGCGCCGGGCACGTTGGCTTGTCCGCCCAAGCGGCCTTCCACGCCGACTTCCCGGGCCACCGTCGTGACCTGCTCAGCGAAGATGGCCAGCGTGTCGGTCATGTTGTTAATCGTGTCGGCCAGAGCGGCGATTTCACCCTTGGCCTGCACGGTGAGTTTCTGGTTCAAGTTTCCGTTGGCCACAGCCGTGACCACTTTCACGATGCCGCGCACCTGGTCGGTCAGGTTGGCCGCCATGACGTTGACGGAGTCCGTTAAATCCTTCCACGTTCCAGCGACCCCTGGAACGGCCGCTTGTCCGCCCAGCTTTCCCTCGGTGCCGACTTCGCGGGCCACGCGGGTGACTTCGGCGGCGAAGGCGTTGAGTTGGTCCACCATGACGTTAATGGTGTTTTTGAGTTCGAGAATTTCGCCTTTGACGTCGGCGGTGATCTTTTTGGACAAATCGCCTTTGGCGATGGCGGTCGCCACTTCCGCGATGTTGCGCACTTGCGCCGTGAGGTTTCCGGCCATGACGTTGACGGAGTCCGTCAAATCTTTCCAAGTTCCGGCGACACCGGGCACGATGGCTTGGCCGCCCAGTTTTCCTTCGGTGCCGACTTCGCGGGCCACGCGAGTGACTTCGGCCGCGAAGGAACGCAGTTGATCGACCATCGTGTTGATGGCTTCCTTGAGTTGTAAAATTTCTCCGCGCACGTCCACCGTGATCTTCTTGGAAAGGTCGCCGTTGGCCACCGCAATGGTGACGTCGGCGATGTTGCGGACTTGGGCGGTGAGGTTGGACGCCATGGAATTGACGTTGTCGGTCAAATCTTTCCAGGTTCCGGCGACGCCAGGCACTTGGGCCTGCCCGCCGAGTTTTCCTTCGGTGCCGACTTCGCGCGCGACGCGAGTGACTTCGGAAGCGAAGGAGTTTAATTGGTCCACCATGGTATTGATGGTGTTTTTGAGTTCGAGAATTTCGCCTTTGACGTCCACCGTGATTTTGCGGGAAAGATCGCCGCGCGCCACAGCGGTTGTGACTTCGGCGATGTTACGAACTTGGGCAGTGAGATTGGAGGCCATCGAATTGACGTTGTCCGTCAACCCTTTCCAAGTCCCAGCCACGCCGGATACCTGGGCTTGACCGCCGAGTTTTCCTTCCGTTCCCACTTCGCGGGCGACGCGAGTTACTTCGGAGGCAAAGGAATTTAATTGGTCCACCATGGTGTTGACCGTGTTTTTGAGTTCGAGAATTTCGCCCTTGACGTCCACCGTGATTTTTTTGGACAAGTCGCCAGTGGCGATGGCGGTGGCCACTTCGGCGATGTTGCGCACTTGCGAAGTCAGATTGCCGCCCATGGAGTTGACGTTGTCGGTCAAATCCTTCCATGTTCCGGCCACACCGGGTACTTGGGCTTGACCTCCCAATTTTCCTTCGGTGCCGACTTCGCGGGCGACACGCGTTACTTCAGAGGCGAAAGCGTTCAATTGGTCCACCATGGTGTTAATGGTGTTTTTCAATTCCAAAATTTCGCCTTTCACATCGACGGTCACTTTGCGGGAAAGGTCGCCGCGGGCCACGGCGGTGGCCACTTCGGCAATATTGCGGACTTGCGCGGTAAGATTGCCCGCCATCGAATTGACGTTGTCTGTGAGATCTTTCCATGTGCCGGCCACACCGGGCACTTCGGCTTGGCCGCCCAGTTTTCCTTCGGTGCCGACTTCGCGGGCGACGCGGGTCACTTCGGAAGCGAATGACCGAAGTTGATCGACCATCTTGTTGATGGCCTCCTTGAGTTGCAAAATTTCTCCGCGCACGTCCACCGTGATTTTCTTGGAAAGGTCGCCGTTGGCCACCGCGATCGTCACGTCGGCAATGTTGCGGACTTGGGCGGTAAGGTTGGAGGCCATCGAATTGACGTTGTCGGTCAAATCCTTCCAGGTTCCAGCGACACCGGGCACTTGCGCCTGGCCGCCGAGCTTTCCTTCGGTGCCGACTTCGCGGGCGACACGAGTCACTTCGGCCGCGAAGGACCGGAGTTGTTCCACCATCTTGTTGATCGCTTCCTTGAGTTGTAGAATTTCTCCGCTCACATCCACCGTGATTTTCTTGGAAAGATCGCCGTTGGCCACCGCGATCGTCACGTCGGCAATGTTGCGGACTTGGGCGGTCAGGTTGGAGGCCATGGAGTTGACGTTGTCGGTCAAATCCTTCCACGTTCCGGCGACTCCGGGTACTTCTGCTTGACCACCGAGCTTGCCTTCAGTGCCGACTTCGCGGGCCACGCGAGTCACTTCCGAGGCGAAGGCGTTCAATTGGTCCACCATGGTGTTAATGGTGTTCTTG